>JBCDLN010000264.1:0-5637 GCA_038745295.1 Pseudomonadota bacterium
GGGAGCACGCTATAAGGCTGGCATGTGGCGGGTCGACCCGGCGGAGAGCCCCGCGGGCGGCCTTGCCGGCTCCGGCATCCATGTGATTGACGCGCTGATCCATCTGGCAGGCCCCATCGAACGGATCTTGGCCCAGTCGGGTCGGCTGGTGCACGACATTGATTTTGATGACACTACGACAATGTTGATGCGCTTCCGCTCAGGCGCCAATGGGTTCATCACCTGCCTCACAGCAACAGCGCCCATTTTTCGTCTTCAAGTGTTTGGTTCGAATGGATGGGCCGAACTCTCGGGCGAGACCGTCCTCACCCACCAGCCGCTCGAGGGGCCACGCGCTACCCACACGTTCCCAGCCTATTCCACCGAGCGGGCACAGCTTGAAGCCTTTGCAAGCGCCATCGCCACCGGCACGCCCTTCCCCATTCCGTTCTTTGATGTGGTGGCGGGGGTGGCCGCCTTTGAAGCGGTGTCGCGGTCAGCGCAAGACGGGCGCTGGACAGCGGTGTGACACGCTCCGGCGGTGCGCAGCACCACGCTGCACCACACTGGCAGCGCGATGTTTTGGGCGCGCTGCTCCTCACCCTCGCGTGGGTGTTTTTCACCGCCGAAATGGTGGGGGTGAGGATCCTGTCGGCCGACCTTTCGATCCCGCAAATTGCTGCTGTCCGGACAGGGGCCCAAGCGGTACTGATGATTGGTGTGGCGGCGGTGGTGGGCCGCGCGATCATATCCACATCGCGGCTTTCCACGCACGGCATGCGCGCGCTTTCAAGCCAGCTGGGTATGGTGTTTTTCTACTTGGCGTTTGCGCTTCTGCCGCTTGCGCTTGCCACCACCATCACATTTACACAGGCAAGTTTTGTCACGTTGTTTGCGGCCCTATTCCTTGGCGAAGCCATCGGTTGGCGGCGGATCGGTGCTGTTATTGTTGGTTTCATCGGTGTCCTGGTGGTGATCCGCCCAGGCCTTGGCGGTTTTGAGCCCGCGATGCTCGTTGCCCTTCTTGGTGCAGCAACGGCAGCTGCCCTCATCACCATCACGCGCAGCTTGTCGCGCACCGATGGGCGGATGACGATCATGTTCTATTCGTCCCTTTTCGGTCTTATGTTGATTGCACTTCCGGCGGCGCTGATGTGGGAGCCGGTGACGCCAGCCCATTGGCCGCTTCTCGCCCTCGTCAGCGCGTCGGGCATTTTAGGCCAATTTTTGATGGTGGGGGCATTTCAACTCGCTGAGGCGTCTGTGCTTGCCCCTGTTGACTATATCCGCCTCGTCTTTGCGATCATTGCAGGGTACGCTTTGTTCGCTGAAGTCCCCGATCTTTGGACGTGGATCGGTTCGGCCATTGTGGTGCTAAGCGCACTGACAATTGCCATTCGCCGCCCGCGCCAGCTTGATGAGCGCACACCGCCCGCCCGCGCCGAGCACCGTCACTGAGGAGACCTTGATGAGCCAGAAGCGCCATAGCACCTACCTCCTGACCCCAGGCCCCCTCACCACCGCCCATGAGGTGAAGGAGGCTATGCTTGCTGACAAAAGCCCCAACGCGCCTGACATGGTGGAGCTTGTGGCCGGTATTCGCCGCTACATTGTAGAGCTGGCCAACGGCGGTGATGACTATGTGTGTGTGCCTGTCCAGGGCAGCGCCAGCTACGGCATCGAAGCGGCCTTCCACACCTTAGTCGACAAGGACAATGCCCATGTTCTGGTGGTGGAGAATGGGTTTTATGGGCTGCGGCTTCGCGAACTGATTGAAGCCATCCGCATTAAGGCCACCCGGCTGGAGCTTGCCATTGTGCCCCCGGTGAGCGGGGACGACATTGAAGCCCGTCTTGATGCTGACCCCTCCATCACCCACGTCGCGCTCTGCCACTGCGATACGGGGACTGGTATCCTCAATCCCCTTGCGGACGTGGCCGCTGTCTGTGCACGGCGCGGGGTCAAGCTCATGGTCGACGCTGTGGCGACATTCGGCGGTTTCGAGATTGATGCCCGCGCCCTTCAGCTTGAGGCGGTGATGATCTCCCCCAACAAATGCTTTGAAGGGGTGCCGGGGATTGCCTTTGTTCTGTGCCGGCGGGACAGCCTTATGGAGAGCAAGGGACGATCCCCCTCATGCGTACTTGACCTTTATGAGCAGTGGGCGCTCATGGAGGAGAAAGGCTGGTTCCGCTACACGTCCCCCACACAAGTGCTCATGGCGCTTGGAAAAGCCGTTGAACGCCACAAACAAGAAGGCGGCATTGCCCCCCGCAATGCCCGCTACCGCAACAACTGGCGGCGGTTGGTGGAGGGGCTTCGCCAGCGCGGCTACGCCACCTTGATGCCGGACGAGCACGCCTCGCCGATCATCGCCACCTTTCACGATCCCGACGATCCAAACTACGACTTTCCGACTTTTTATGCCGCCATGGAACGGCGTGGGTTCATCATCTTTCCTGGGCGCTTGACGTCGGCCCACACCTTCAGGATTGGCACGATGGGCGATCTGACCGAGTCCGACATATCGTTGATCATCAACGCGGTCGTCGACTCGATGGAAGAAATTGGTGTGACCAATCCTGCGCCGCGCGCTGACAGGCTCCTTGCTGCCTAACACCAAAGGCTGATCCACCGCCTGTAAACGCGTCTGCGGCTGGTGGAATAGGGGAAGCGCGCGCGGGTTGGGGCGCGCTCAGTCGTTAAGATGGCAGGCTGAAAGGCGGCCTGGAGCGATCTCTTTGAGCGCCGGGCGCTCCGTGCGGCAGCGGTCCATCACCGCGGGGCATCGAGGGTGAAAATGGCAGCCCTTGGGCGGATCAAGAGGCGAGGGGAGTTCGCCCTTGATCGGGGTGTAGGTCTGCCGCCGGCGGCTGAGCCGGGGAACATCTGACAGCAAGGCATCGGTGTAGGGGTGGTTGGGGGCAGCAAAGAGATCGCGTTTGGGCGCAACTTCCACCACACGACCTAAATACATAATCACCACCCGGTCGGCGATGTGGTGGACCACCCCCAAATCATGGCTGATGAAGAGGTAGGTGAGGCTCAACTCGTCTTTGAGGTCCATGAAGAGGTTGAGGATTTGGGCTTGGATCGACACGTCAAGCGCTGCGACAGCTTCGTCACACACCAAGAATTCGGGGCGCACGGCAAGGGCGCGCGCAATGCCGATCCGCTGGCGCTGGCCGCCTGAGAACTGGTGCGGCAAGCGCCGTTTGTAAGCCGGGTCGAGCCCCACTTTATTGAGCATCTCCTCCACGTAGTCGGCCTTACCAGCCGCCGGAACAAGGCCGTGGACCACGGGGGCTTCGCCAATGGTATCGACCACACGCTTACGCGGGTTAAGCGAAGACATGGGGTCTTGAAACACCATTTGGACGGCAATGGTCTGGGCCTGCCGTTCTGCCTTTGTCTGCGTGCGGCGCTCTTTCCCCCTGAAACGCAGCGTGCCGTTGCTTGGCGGGTAAAGGCCAGCCACCACGCGGCCTAATGTGGATTTTCCGCACCCCGATTCACCCACAAGGCCAACCACTTCCCCCGGCTTGACGGAAAGATCCACACCGTCGACCGCGTGTACCGTCTTCTCCTTGAAGCGGCCCCCCGCAAGGTTTGCCGCCCGCGCCACAACATCGATTTTCTTGGTGAAGCGTTTTGAAATTCCGCTGAGCTCGATGAGCGGTGTCATGCCGCAACGTCCATGAGGGCGTGGTGGCAGCGCGCCAGATGCGCCTCGCGGTAGGATAACAGCTTCGGCGCCGTTGCGCAGATGGACGTTGCGCGCGGACAGCGTGGGTTAAAAGCACAGCCAAGAGGCAGGCTGAGAAGTGACGGGGTCATCCCGGGGATGGGGCTAAGGCGAGACTTTTCCTCACCAATTTCGGGCACGCTGTCGATCAACCCACGGGTATAGGGGTGCAGCGGGCGATCCAGCACATCATCGACCTTGCCTGTCTCGACAATGCGGCCCGCGTACATGACAGACATTGTCTCCACGAGCCCTGCCACCACGGACATATCGTGGGTGATCCACACCAATGCGGTGCCGAAGTCTCGCGCAAGTTCGCGCACCTCGTTGAGAATTTGCGCCTGTATGGTCACGTCGAGCGCCGTGGTGGGCTCGTCGGCGATGATCACATCGGGCCGGTTGAGAAGCGCAATGGCAATGGCAACCCGCTGGCGCATGCCGCCCGAGAGCTGATGCGGATACGCTTTGAGGCGCTCTTCGGGGGCTGGAATGCCCACCCGCTCTAAGGCCGTGAGCGCGCGGGCACGGGCAGCCCGCCGAGAGACTTTTTCGTGGGCGTGGATCGCCTCCACCATCTGCGTGTCGACCCGCAAAACCGGGTTCAGCGTCATCATGGGATCCTGGAAGATCATCGCAATGCGGCGCCCACGCACGCTGCGCATCAGATGTTCGCCTAGCCCGATCACCTCTTCGCCCGCGACCTTGATGGAGCCGCCCACAACGCGGCCAGGCGGGTCAACGAGGCCTAGAAGCGAGAACCCTGTCACGGTTTTTCCCGAGCCCGACTCGCCCACCAAGCCCATGATGGCCCCGCGCTCCACCTTAAGGCTCACATGGTCAACCGCCTTCAGGGTTCCCGCTTTGGTGAAGAAGTGGGTTTCAAGGTCCGTCACCTCGAGGGCAGGGGCATTCATCTTTGCAGTCTCGGGTTCAAAACATCACGGATCCGGTCACCCACCAGGTTGATGGAGACAATGGTGATGAGGAGCGCAATCCCAGGAAACACGCTCATCCAGTAGCGGCCTGACAAGATGTACTCAAAGCCGTTGGCGATGAGGAGGCCAAGGCTCGGCTGCGTGACCGGCATCCCAAGGCCGAGGAAAGAGAGCGTCGCTTCAAGAGCGATGGCTGAGGCCACCTGCACCGTCGCCACAACGATGAGCGGTGAGATGCAATTAGGCATCAGGTGGCCAAACATGATCCTTGTGTGGGACAGGCCAAGGCAGCGCACAGCGTCGATGTATTCGCGCCGCCGCTCCACAAGCGCAGAGCTTCGGACAGTGCGCGCAAAATAGGCCCACTGCACTGCCACAAGGGCAATGATGATCTTGTCTATCCCTTGGCCAAGAACGGCCAGCATGATCAGCGCCAGAAGGATCGCCGGGAAGGAGAGCTGAAACTCGATCACCCGGCTGATCACCGTATCCACAAACCCGCCGAAATAGGCCGCCGCGATCCCCACAGCTGACCCCAACGCGAACGCGATGAAGCCCGCCGTGACCCCCACCCCAAGGCTAATCCTCAGCCCGTAGACTATCGCTGAGTAAAGATCGCGCCCTTGTGCATCAGTGCCTAAGACATGGACCATGCCGCTCATCCCGACTTCGCCTGGCGGCAGGCGCGAATCCATCAGATCCAGCGAGGCCAGATCGTAGGGGTCTTGGGGGGTGATGAACGGGGCGAAGATTGCCGCCAACACCACTGCAACGCACATCACAAGCCCCACAAGCGCGATGGGGCTTTCCGCAAAATCGGCGACGAACCGGCGGAACCCTTCGCGCTCCGGCTGCGTCTGATCGGCCTTCGCATCGGCAGCGTCGGCGGCGATCATGTCTTCCGCTTCGACGGTCAATCGTCCGCCTCCGATAGGCGCACACGCGGGTCAACCACCGAGTAGGTGATGTCGACGATGA
>JBCDLN010000265.1:0-5634 GCA_038745295.1 Pseudomonadota bacterium
ACCAAAGCTTTCCGCATCAAGCACGAACTGGTCGTCTTCAATGGTGAAGTCCGTGATGGTGTCACCACCTTCCCCTTCAGCATAGAGGAAGCTATCAGCGCCAAGGCCCCCCGTCAGACGGTCGGCGCCAACGCCACCCTCCAGCACATCCTCGTTGTTGCCTTCAGCAGCGGCCCGCGCACGGTCAATGTTGTCACCGCCGATCAGTTCATCGTCCCCTTCCCCGCCGAGCAGCGTATCGTTGCCGCCCAGACCGTTGAGCACGTTGTCTTCAGCATCACCAAAGATAACATCGGCGGCAACGGACGAACCATTGATGTTTTCAATGTTGACGAACGTGTTGGTTCCGCCGGTCCCATCAACGAATTGGGCGACCCCAGCTTCCATGTCCACAAAGCTGCCTTTGGCAAAGCCGTTGAGGAGCAGCGTATCGGTGCCCTCGCCCCCGTCGACGAAGTCATCCCCGCCAAAGGGATGGAGAACGTCATCGCCGCCGCCACCCATTAAGACGTTGTTTTGCGTATTGCCGAAGATCGCGTCATTGAACTCGGTGCCGATAACGTTTTCAAAGTCATCAAGGGCATCAATTGCAGATGCGCCGACAAACAGGCCCCCTTCTTCGGATAATCCCTCACGGGTGGCGTCGCTTCCATCACTCGGTCCTTGCAGAACACCTTGGTTTTTAACGTCAAGATCAATGCGCACGCCTCTGGCAAAGTCGGACACATCGATGGTATCGCCCACGTCGATGTCTTCAGCTGAGGTCGCCTCGCGGGTGTCGGCCTCGTCTTCGCCGCCATCAAGGTCGAGCGCAATTTCATCGAGCAGCGCGTTCACAATCTCCACATCGAACGAGGCGTTGGTGGGCCCACCCTCACCGGGAATGCGGAAATCGACGGTCTCGGAGATGACCTCATCGGCAAGCTCAACACGGTCTTCGCCGGCGCCGCCATTCACCTCAAGGGTTTCGGTGCGCCGAATATCGAGTTCGAAGAGCCCTACTTCGCTTTGGCCGTTCACCTCAATTCTGGCGAAAGACACGCCAGGGCCGCCTGCTTCGATACGCGCAACGTCATCGTTTTCAAGGTTATCGTTGACGAGGTCGGTGTTGAAATTGACTTGGACGCGATCCTCATCGCCGCCACCATTCAAGAGATCTGACCCGTCACCGTTGTTCCAGATGAGAAGATCGTTGCCAGCGCCACCAAAGACGGAGTCATCGCCCTTGTTGCCCACAAGGGTATCATCGCCACCTTTGCCCTCAATATAGTCGGTCCCACCCAAGCCACTGATGTGGTTGTCTTTGCGGTCCCCCTCAATTTTATCATCGAACTCGGTGCCGATGACGTTTTCAAAGTCATTGATGACAGCGCTATCGGCGGTGCCGTCCTTCAAGCTGACGTCCACACCCTCGGCAGCTTCTGAAAAGTCCAACAGGTCGACACCATCGCCACCGTCAAGGTCGAGAGCGATTTCTTGGAGCACGTTGCCGACAATATTGGCCCGGTCGTCGCCGCCGCCAAAGTTGGTTTCAAGTGCTTCCGTGTTGCGGATATCAAGCTGAAAAAGACCCACTTCGGTTTGGTCATTGACTTCGATCCGCGCGAACTCGATGCCTTTGTCACCAACCCCAAATTCAGCAACATCTTTGTTTTGCAAATCGTCGTTGACGAGGTCCGTGTCGAAGTTCACCTGGACTTTGTCGGTGTCCTTGCCGCCGTTCAAAAGGTCCGAGCCGTCGCCATTGTTCCAGATGAGGAGATCATCTCCCCGTCCCCCCAGGACCGTGTCATCACCTTTGTTGCCCACCAGGGTATCGTCCCCGCGGCCACCTCTTGCATTGTCGTTCCCATTGCCGGCCGACACGCTATCGTCGCCCGGCCCAGCAAAGATAAAGTCTTCACCATCCTTGGCGAAGATTTCATCGTTGCCACGACGGCCTAAGATAACCTCCTGCTCGTCGGTGCCCTCGATAACATCGGCTTGTGGAGTCCCCACGATCACGTTCTCGATAACCAAAGGTTCGTTTTTTGAAACAGACATGTGCCAACACCCTCATCATGTATTCGTCCCGCCAGTCGGGATGCTTTTGGGTGTCGCGGACCCGCCATATGGTTCAGATTGATTTTTGATTAACAGCAAAAATGTGATGTGAAGGGTTGAGTGAGGTCGGGGTTCGGGTCGCAAATGCGAAAGTTCTTCAAAGACTTGCCGTAACCTCCTTCGCCCATCAGAAATTGAATCTAAAACGTATCGGCTCCAGCCCGCAGAAGGTTTGGCACAGTGTCATTGGTACGCTCTCACGGACGCTCGCTCGATTGCTCGGGTGAGGGCGGCGGTGCGCCAGAACCGCACCGCCGCAGGTGCGCGGTTCTGGCACTGAATTTGCACCAATCCGGGCGTGCGGCGCGTCTAGGGTTCCGGTTCCCACACCATCGGGGACGGCTGGTCCGAGAGACGCATTCTTGCCCAGGCCTGGGCGGGAAACACGGCGGGCCAAAATCCCGGGAGAACACCGCACGGTTCCGCGTGATGCGGCCTTCTCCCGGTCCCTTCTCGCGGATATTTAACAGGCCGCCACTGGCCGATGCGAAAAGGATGGGCACTATGGGACGACTGACCGTAACGGCCACACTGATCGGCCTTCTTCTGGGCTTGGGCCAGGCGAGCGCACAGGAAAAGAAAGAGTTTGAAGTCTGCTGGTCCATTTATGTGGGCTGGATGCCATGGGGATACATGGAAGAAAGCGGCATCTTGGAAAAGTGGGCAGACAAGTACGGCATTTCCATCGAAGCGGTGCAGATCAACGACTACGTGGAATCCATCAACCAATACACCGCCGGCCAGTATGACGGCTGCTCCATGACCAATATGGATGCCCTCTCCATCCCCGCAGGCGGCGGCGTGGACACCACAGCTCTCATCGTGGGTGACTATTCCAATGGCAACGACGCCATCGTCCTTCATGAGGCAGACACCCTTGAGGCCATCAAAGGTCAGTCGGTGAACCTTGTGGAGCTCTCTGTCTCCCACTACCTCCTGGCTCGCGCGCTTGACAGCGTGGGGTTGACCGAGCGCGACATCACTGTCGTCAACACCTCGGACGCGGACATGGTGGCCGCCTACACAACGCCTGATGTGACCGCCGTCGTCACATGGAACCCGCTGGTATCGGAAATTCTCAAGTTGCCCGGCGCCTCGAGCGTGTTTGATTCGTCCAAAATCCCCGGCGAGATCATCGATATGATGGTGGTCAACACCGAAACTCTCGCCGCCAATCCCGACTTTGGCAAAGCCTTGGTGGGTGCATGGTATGAAACCATGGCGCTGATGGCTGCGGGCAACGAAGAGGCGCTGACGTCCATGGCCGCCGCATCGGGCACAGACCTCGCGGGCTATAAGGCCCAGCTCGCCTCAACAGAGATGTTTTACACCCCACAAGAGGCCATCGCGTTCGCCCAGTCGCCGAGCCTTCCTGAAACGATGACCTTTGTGGCAGGCTTCCTCTTTGAACACGGGATCTTGGGGACCGGCGCACCCTCGCCTGATTTTGTGGGCGTCAGCTACCCGGATGGATCCTCAACAGGCGATGCCAACAACGTCAAACTGCGGTTTGATACCACGTACACCAAAATGGCAGCCGACGGGGCGCTGTAGCCCTCGTGAGGCTCATCAATAGGAGGCCGCGTACGTCAACGCGGCTTCTTCTTGGCGCGATCCCCTTTGCGCTTGCGCTCACCGTTTATGCGATCGCAAGCGCCATTCGCCGCGCTGATAACCCGGCCGATAAGCTGCTCCCATCGTTCGACGCCATCATAAGCGCCATGGGACGGATGGCGTTTGAGGCGGACCGCCGGTCAGGCGACTACCTCCTTTGGACCGATACGTTCGCCAGCCTAGAGCGCCTCTTCTTGGGGATTGCCATTGCCGCCACTTTTGCGGTGGTGACGGGCGCGCTTATCGGGATGTTACCGTTTGCACGGGCCTTTTTATCGCCGTTCATTGCCGCGTTTTCGCTGATCCCACCCATCACTGTGCTTCCCATTCTCTTCATCGTGCTGGGGCTTGGTGAGGCGGCCAAAGTAGGGCTCATCGTCGTGGGAACCGCGCCTTTGATGACGCGCACCCTCGCGCAATCCGTGCTCGATCTGCCACGTGAAGAGATCATCAAAGCCCAAACGCTTGGGGCGAACACCTGGCAGATCGCCACCCGCGTGGTCCTTCCCCAGGCATGGCCGCACCTCATCCGCGCCATGCGGCTTGGGCTTGTTCCGGCTTGGATCTTCTTGGTGAGCGCAGAGGCCATCGCCTCCACCGAGGGGCTCGGCTATAGGATCTTCCTGGTACGCCGCTACCTCGCCATGGACATCATCATCCCCTACGTCGCCTGGATCACCCTCCTCGCCTACCTCATCGATCGGTTGCTGGCGCTCCTTTCACGCCGGCTCTTTCGCTGGGCGCACCTTGGCGGCGAAAGCCTGTGACAGAGGCTCCTGCCCCCTTCGTGGAAGCGCGGTCGGTCTCTGTCACCTACGACGACATCCGCGTGCTCGAACGGATCTCGCTTCAGGTGGAGTGTGGCGCGCTCATCACGATTGTCGGCGCCTCCGGTTGCGGCAAATCCACGTTTTTGCGGGTCCTCCTCGGTCAGGAGCGCCCCAGCGGCGGATCGCTCTACCTTGAGGGTGAGCCGATTGCCGATGAGCCGGGGCCCGACAGGGGGATCGTGTTCCAACGCTACTCCGTCTTCCCGCACCTCACGGTCATGGAAAACCTCACCCTGCCCTTCGAATTCGCTGCACCCGTCACCTCGCGCCTCTTCGGAGCCGCCCGCCGCAACGCCCACGAACAAGCCTCCCACATGATGGAGCGGCTCGGCCTCACCCCTGCGGCAGCGCGCTTTCCCGCCCAGCTTTCCGGCGGCATGCAGCAGCGCCTTGCGCTGGGCCAAGCCCTCCTCAAGCGCCCCAAAATCCTCCTCCTCGATGAGCCCTTTGGCGCGCTCGACCCCGGCACACGGCGCGACATGCAAGACATGCTCGTCACGCTTTGGGAGGAGACTGGGATGACCGTCTTCATGGTCACCCACGACATTCAAGAGGCGTTCGACCTTGGCACCCGCCTCCTGGTGTTCGACAAAATCCGCCACGACCCGCAGTTCCCCAACGCGTACGGCGCCACCATCACCTATGATCTGGCCCTCAAACGCCCCGTTGCCCGCGGGCAAGAGGACGGCGCAGCGCCGCCATTTTACGGTCTGAAGGACGCTCACCCATGACACTTCCCTCCCCCCAACGCGCCCACCCTCACCGGGCCAACCACGGCGCAGGTCTGCGCGCGCGCAGGGCGCCTTCCAAACACCATCATCCGGACTTCAACGCCAAAGAAACCAAAGGCTGGAAGGCGCTCGAAAAAGAAGACAAGCTGTCAGGCGCCGGCTGGGCCAAAGAACAACGCTGGGCGCTCGAAATGGGGCTCCCCGGCGCGGCCTCGCTGGAAGATAAGTCCATCCCCACCTTCTCCCGGGGCGAGCTTCCACATTTTGCCGGCATCAACACCTTACTCAAGGCACCTTACGTGGAAAACGTGCGCGATGTGGCGAAGTACGATGCGGCCGTCATCGGCGTCCCCTTC
>JBCDLN010000266.1:0-5624 GCA_038745295.1 Pseudomonadota bacterium
TCAACCTTGCGGTGAGGTCGTGGCTGATCAACGCGGGGACGCGCACCATCTTGGTGGACACGTGCATCGGCAACCACAAGGAGCGCCCGCGCTGGCCCACCTGGCACCAACGGTCGAGCGATGGATACCTGCGCGCCCTCAGCGCCGCGGGCGTGTCACCCGAGGCCGTGGATATTGTGTTTTGCACCCACCTCCATGCCGATCATGTGGGCTGGAACACCACACTGCGGGACGGACGATGGGTCCCCACCTTCAAGAACGCGCGCACCTTGGTCGGCCGGGCGGACTATCTCCACTACGAAGCCCTTGCCACCGACGATAAGCACGGCGCGTTTGCCGATAGTGTTGCTCCCATCATGGAGCATGGCCTTATGGATTTGGTGGATGATGGCTATGACCTTGGCCCGGGTCTGACGCTAACAGCCTCACCAGGCCATTCCCCAGGCCATATGTGTCTTGAAGCCCCTGGCGGGATCTTTGCAGGGGACGCGATCCACTCCCCGTTTCAACTGGCTGACCCGACGATTGCCTGCGCCTTCGATACCGATGCAGCCCTTGCCATCGCCACCCGGCTCGCCCTTTTGGAACGTGTTGCCGAGAGCGGCGTGCTTCTTATTCCGACCCACTTCCCCGCCCGTGGCCGGGCTCGCATTGCGCGTCACGGCCATGGTTTTCGTGCGCTTTGAAACAATCCTTTGTCGAACGTGCTGGCGAGAGAGGCGGCCTCGCTTACGTCAGCTTCCCGAACAGGGATCGGCCGGGTGCGTATCGATCAGTGTCCACGCGCCATCTTTGATTTGGATGACATAACCTGGCAACTCAGCATCCCGCTCAGCAAAGCAAAGGTTTTCGCCCAAGACACCTTCCATGGATACAGACTTCAGCGCTTCGCGAATAGCAAGACGTTCATCGCTTAACTCGTCAGCATCGCCGGTAACATTCGCCGCTTCCATCGCCTTGGCCAGCACATAAACCGCATCATAGGACTGGGCATCTGTGTGATGCGCACCAAGCTTACGGATCCCGCGCTCTGCGTTTTCTGCAATGAACTTTTCATTGAATTCTGCTGCTGCGGGAGAGGAATCTTTATGGAAGCCTGCCATAAAGGTGGTGCCTTCCGCCAAGTCACCAAAAAGCTCTAAAATGTTGGGGTCTGAGAAAATTTGGCTGCCAATCATGCGCCCCTCATAGCCTTGGCGCTTCAGTTCACGGATGGTCTTGGCGGCGTTTTCCGGAAGACCGGCAACGGCCACAAGGTCAGGTTTCTTTTCAATGATTGGAGCGATCTGCGGGGCTAGATCAAAGCTCTTATAGGTAATTGCCACCGGTTCGCCATGGGGAATACCGAATTTTGACAGGAGCGCAGGGTATAGACGCGTTCCTACGATATTGGCGATCCGCTCATCGGAGACATAGACAATTTCTGCCGACGCGCGCGGCACATCAAGTTTTTCAAGCGTGGCGAGAAGCCGGGTGAATTGCTTGCCTTCGTCTTCTGTGATCCGCCAGGCCCAGTCCTTCCCGTCGGTGAGGCCAGGTGCAGACGATGCGTTCGACATCATCACCAGTCTTTCCCGCTCAGCCACGTTGAACGCAACGGCCGCTTCGCCCGACGAGAACGGGCCGATGATTGCTAAGACATCATTGTCACGCGCCAAGGTGCGCGCACCCAAGGCTGCTTGCTTGGGGTCTGACGCAGAGTCGAACTGAAAGAGTTCGAGTTGTTTGCCCATGACGCCGCCAGCAGCGTTGATTTCCTCCACCGCCATCTCCACGGCGGCGATGGAAGGCTCGCCCGGCCCCTTCAATGGGCCGGAGGTCACCGTGATGTGCCCGATTTTCAGCGTATCGGCCGCAAACGCGCCCGCAGATGTCATCAAGGCGGCCGCAGCAAGGGCAGCAGCAGCTAGGCGGATGGGCGTCATCTCAACTCTCCTCTTTTGGGTTTAAGCGGCAGCCCCTAAGTAAGCATCAGCAACACGCGGATCGGCCGCAAGAGTTTGCGCATCCCCTTCAGCTTTCACCGCGCCCAACTCCAGCACTGCCGCACGATGGGCAATGTCAAGCGCCATGTGCGTATTTTGCTCCACCAGTAAAATCGACAGGCCCTCTTTGTTGAGCGTGCCAATCAGCTGGAACAGCTGTTCCACAAGGATCGGGCTGAGGCCGAGAGAGGGTTCGTCAAGCATTAAGAGGCGCGGCTTTGATAACAGCGCCCGGCCGATGGCAAGCATCTGCTGCTCCCCTCCCGACAGCACCGAAGCCGGCGCATCGCGCCGCGCGGCAAGGTTTGAAAACCGCGCAAAGATCGCATCGACATCATCGTCCACTTGGCCGTCACCGCGGGTGTGGGCGCCAATCAGAAGGTTTTCTTCCACCGAAAGGCTTACGAAGATCTGCCGGCCTTCCGGCACCAGCATCAACCCGTTGCGCACCCGCGCCGAGGCCGACCGCTTCGTGATGGTACGTCCACCAAAGCTGATGGCGCCCGCAGCAATGGGTGCAGCCCCGGCAATGGCTTTGAGCAGGGAAGACTTTCCAGCCCCGTTCGCCCCCAAAATGGCAACAATCTCGCCCTCACCAACAGTGAGGCTCACATCCTTCACGGCGTGCACAGCCCCGTAGCGCACGCTAAGCCCGTCAACCTCAAGCAGCACGGGAGGGCCCCCGCTCGCGGCTGCCCAGATAGGCATCGAGGACGGCCTCATCCTCCCGCACGCCGCTCACCGGCCCATCATAAATGCGCCGGCCAAAGTTCATCACAGTCACGCTTTGGCACAGACTGTTGACGAACGGCATATCGTGTTCGACCACCAGAAGCGTCACCCCGGTTTCGGAAACCTTAAGCAGAAAGTCACGCAGCGCAGCGGTTTCGTTGGGGTTGAGGCCAGCCGCGGGCTCGTCCAGCAGGAGGAGGCGCGGTTTTGCAGCAAGAGCGCGAACCACCTCGATCTTCTTGCGCACGCCGTAGGGAAGATTGGCGATCAATTCGCCCGGCCGCACGGTGATCCCAAACTCTGCCAAAAGGGCCTGCGCCTCCCGGCGTTCACGCGCGCGCGGCATGAGCCCCACAGGCCGCAAGAGGCCTAGAAGCCCGGCCTTGCTGTGCTGCCCCAGGATAACATTTTCCACCACCGACAAATGCGGCATCAAGCGAATATTTTGAAAGCTGCGGGCCATGCCAAGACCGATCCGGCGGCGTGAGGGCACCCCCTCAAGACTGCGGCCTTCAAAGATGATCTCACCTTGATCGGGCGGAAAAACCCCAGAAATCACGTTAAACACAGTGGTCTTTCCAGCGCCATTGGGTCCGATCAAAGCGTGTCGGGCCCCCCTTTCAACGTGGAAGCTGACATCTTGCAGGACGACCACCCCGCCGAAACTCTTTGAAACGCCTGAAAGCGCTAAAAGGGTATCAGCCATGGGGCACCGCGGGGTTGAGGCGGGCGCTGATCCGTTCAAGCAAATCGCGGGTGACAAGGCCTTGGGGTCGCAGCACCATCATCGCCACAATCAAAACGCCGAAGATGAGGAAACGCCAGTCTTCGCCAATGCGCAGCGCCTCGGGGACGAGCGTAAAGAAGCCTGCGCCCACCAAGGGGCCCCAGGCCGTCTGCGTGCCGCCAATCAGCACGTAAAGAAGGACAAAAATCGACAAGAGCGCGTTGAAGTATTGCACCTCCACAAAACCAAAGTAGAGCGCGTAGAGGGCTCCGGAGAGCCCAGCAAGCGCCCCCCCTAAAGCAAACGTCATCACCTGGATAGCGCGGTTGTTGACGCCCATAAGGTCGGCCACAGGCTCATCATCGTGGACGGCGCGCATGGCAAGCCCCAGCCGGGTGGACATCAAGTAGAATACAAACAGCACCACCGCTAAGGCAGCCGGCAAGATGACCCCCACCTCCACATAGTCCACCATGGCAAGGCCAATGGCGCCCCCCAAGACCGGCGAATTGATGATGATCCCTCTCACCACCTCTGCAAACGCAAACGTGGCGAGCACCATGTAAACGCCCCGGGTTCGGAGAATTGGGAAGGCGACCAGGAAGCCCACCAATCCGCCCACCACCATCGCGCCGATAATGGTGGCGGGAAGTGACCACCCAAGTTCAGATGCCAACAGCGCGCAGGCATAGGCGCCAATCGCTTGGAAGCCCGCCCCGCCCAGATTGAGCTGGCCCGCAGCAGCAGTCACGAAGATGGCGTACGCAAAGATGATGTTGATGCACAAGATCGCTATCAGCCCGGATGCGTAGCCGCTCATCGCTAGAACTTACCCTTCCCAATGGCGTTGTGGCCGAAGAGACCTTGGGGCCTAAAAAATAGAAGCAGCAACAACAGCCCCCAGACCGTAATCTGCACCGACGTTGCCCCGAACGCGTAGATGGACATGGTTTCGGTCATCCCCACCAGCAGTCCGCCGGCGATTGCGCCCCAGACCGAACCCAATCCACCGATGACCATTGCGGCGATGGCTTTGGTGGCGACCGTCTCTCCCATGTAGGGTGAGACTTCGCCGTAGTTGATTGCAAAGAGTGCACCCGCAAGACCGCACAAAAGCCCTGTCAGGATGAAGACCACCGGAACAATTTTGTTGACTTCGACGCCCATGAGCACCGCAGCGTCTGGGTTTTCAGCAGTCGCTCGCAGGGCACGCCCCAGTTTGGACCGGGTGAGCATCACCGAAAGCGCAGCAACAATGCCGAGCGAAATCAGGAGCGAAATCACCTGCGGGATGGACACCACAAGCCCGGCAAAGCGCCAATTGAGATCTCCCACCGGCGTTTCGAACGCACGGGCATCAGAGCCGTGAGCGATGAGGATCATATACTCGAAGATCAGCAGAAAGCCCAAGGATGAGACCAATGGAATGGCGTGCTCGGTCGCATCCCCGTGCTTCGCTTTGAAGTAGCGATAAGTAAATCGCTCAACCACCAAAGATGCCGCAATGGCGCACACGACCCCGATCAGAAGGGAGGGGATCCACCCAAGCGGCTCTGACAGTCCCAACGGCAGCCCGTAAAACGACACGGACCAACCCACCATTCCAGCAATCATAAACAGGACAGGAATGGTGAAGTTGAGGAAGTTGAGGATCCCGATGGTGAGCGTAAACGCCACAGCAACGCCCACATAAATGCCGCCGAGCAACAGGCCGTTGATAAGTTGCTGCACAACCAGCATAGGCGCCTCATGTCCCTTAACCACGTGAACGGCCTTGGCGAGATGGCCAAGACGGGAACACCCCTGTGGCATTTGTTCAGACATTGCCGGCTTTGACAATCGCTTCGGCGCATCTACCGTTTAAGGGCGGCGCAGGCTGAGGAGCGGTAATGGCATATCTTAGCGATAAGGTGATTGTAATCGGTGCGGGCCCTGTTGGGCTTGTGGCAACAGCAGCCCTCTTGAATAAGGGCATTCCGGTGGTCTTGGTGGAGGCCACAGCTGATCTTGCCCAAGACCTGCGTGCCTCCACATTCCATCCGCCCACCCTCGACATGCTCGAAACCCTCGGCGTCACCCAAAGCTTGATCGAGCAAGGCTTGATCTGCCCTCACTGGCAATTTCGCGACCGCCGACAGGGGGTGATTGCAACGTTTGACCTTGGTCTTCTTGCAGGTGAA
>JBCDLN010000267.1:0-5605 GCA_038745295.1 Pseudomonadota bacterium
GACCAGTTGGAAAGCGAAGTTGGCCTTGAAATCTCATCCATGGTGGAGGCTTCGGCGAGCCTCACAGCGTCATCCGACGCGCTGACAGGCTCGGTGGATTCCATGCGCGGCGCCGCCAATGACACAGCCGCGATTTCCAACGAGACCACGGGCAACATTCAAACAGTTGCGGCAGCGGCAGAAGAGTTGAGCGCCAGCGCGTCCGATATCAGCCAAAACGTCAGCGAAACGGCTGAAATCAGCCAGAATGCGGCGGATCGCGCGAACGATGCAGCAAAGTCCATCGCAAGCCTTGCTGAAAAGACGCGCAGCATCAGCGAAGTGACAAAACTTATCAACGACATTGCTGAGCAGACCAATCTTCTCGCACTCAACGCCACCATCGAGGCAGCGCGCGCAGGTGAAGCCGGTAAGGGCTTCTCGGTCGTCGCCCATGAGGTCAAAAACCTTGCCGAACAAACCGCCAAAGCCACCGGTGAGATTGAAGCGCAGGTGCGGGCCGTTCAAACCGAAACCGAAAGCAGCGTTGAGGGGATCAACGCCATTGTCACCACCGTGAACACGGTGGCCGAAAACACCACCGCTGTGTCCAACGCCCTCGACCAGCAAACCGCCGCCATCACCGAAATTGCGTCCAACGTGCAGACCGTTTCGGGCTCTGCGCAGACAGTGACCGGCAATATGGAGGCGCTCCAGCAAGATGTGGAGCACAACGCCGATGCGGCGGGCGAGGTCGTCAACGTTGCGGTCAAGCTGCGGACGTCCAGCGAGGGCATCAAATCGGTGGTGGACGAATTCGTCTCCAATGTGCGCCGCGGCGACGGCGTCAACGAAAACAAAGCAATCGCTGAACGTACCGCGTAGGCGGGGCGCCCGATATGACCGGGTAGGCCGAGAACGCCTGTCCCCGGGAAGGACCGCATCCGCAGTAGCCCTTCGGTACGGGTTGCTGCGGCGTTCCAAGCTGACGCCCAGATTTCGGTTGGTTCGCCCAGCGGAGCCAGCCTCATCGCCCTTGGCGAGGGCCTTTTCGGCGTAAGAGCCTGCGCGCACCCACGACGAGCGCGCCTCGTCCGATAACTCCACATGTCCTGCCCCGCTCGATCCGCAGCCGACACTTCCTGGACTGCTCGTGACCAACCGGCAGCGATGGCCCCAGCAGCACCAGCTCGATGGAGCACCCAAACATCGCGGGCATTGTCCGGCCGTGCTATGGCAAACGCATGAGCGAAGAGGAACGGTTCTCGTTGCGCGAGGCGCTAGAGCACGATCCGCTCAGTTTGAATGAAACTGAGCGGATGAAAACGTGCTCGCCCCTGAAGAGCGCGCATGTTTTCCGCGCTCGATCTGACCCAGATCGAGCGAGACATGCGCTAGGGCGGTTCCCGATCAGACGGCATCGTCTGATCGGGATAAACCGTCCGCTTTTCATGGGAATGCGCATTGTCTTCGCGCCGCATGCGTCGCGCAATGCGCGAACGGTCAGCCCGCCAACAATCAGGCTGCACCAGGCAGGCGGACGCTGTCTGGCATGCTGGGCCCTCATCTTCGCCATCGTTCTTTTTTCCGGGGTGATCAGCAGTGACGCCCATGCGCAGGTGCCGGGCCTGTCAACCTCGACCAGTGACTCGCCAAAGGTGACAGCCACCATCCCAGAGCGCGTCACGCCAGACATGATCGATCCGATGCTGGCCCGTCTCACCGATCAGGAAATCAGGGAGCTGTTGCGCACCGAACTCTCCCGCCGCGCCACCGAAACCGAAGCTGAAGTCCCCAGTCCCGCCCCGCTTGATGCTGTGGGTACCCGCCTTGCGGACATGGCCGCTACCATCGCCACCCGGGTCAGCAAGTGGGCTCATGATTTCAGCACGCTAGGCGACCGGCTGCCGGTCTTGGCTGAGCGCCTGAGTGAGGCGAGCCATGGTATTTTAGGGATGCTCGCCGCGGCCGCTGCCGTAATCGGTGCCGGGATCGCAGCAGCGGGCTTGGTGATGGTGGCGACCCGCCACATCCGCGCATGGTTGGTGGAGCCCCAGCGCGGCGCATACTGGGACAAGGTGGTGCGCACCGGCGTCCTCACGGTGGTGGAAATGCTCCCGATCGTTGCTTTCGTGGCGGCCACCCGGGTTTCGGCGGCATTCCTTTTGGGGCCATTGGGCCCGCTGGATGCCATGGTGTGGATTTACCACGCCGGCGTTTCAAACGCGTGGGGCTTTCTCATTTTGGCGCGCCGCGCGTTTGCGCCCGATGAGCCGCAAATCCGCATCGCGCCAGTTGCCGACACAGTCGCACGGGATGTGTTTTCCCTTATCCACCGATGCATCCTCATCGCAGCGGCGGGCTGGCTGATTGCAGGCCTGTCGCCCACCTTCGGCTTTGGCTTTGCCCCAGCCATCACCACAGTCGCCCTGGCGGGGGTCGCCATCGGCCTTATCCTTTTGGTGGCCGTCATTCGCAACGCCGACCGGATCAAAGATGCGGCAGCGGGTGCGGTGAACCTTGACGGTGAAACCAGCGCTCTCACCAGGATGGGCGTTGTGGCCAGCGCTGGGCTATTGGGGGTCTACATAGCCTTTGCCACGCTTTATTGGCTCGCCCATTGGCTCGAGCGCGGGCAGCAGGAGCTTGCAGGGCCGCTGGGCACCCTCCTCCTTCTTTTGGTGGTGCCCATTGTGGACCGGATGGGCCGAGAGATCACCGCCTCCCTGGTGCGCAAGACCACTGAGAGGGCTCAGCGCCTGCGCAGCGCGCTGGTGGGGGTCTGGCGCATTTTGGTGGCGGTGTTTTGCGCCATCATTGTTTTGCGGCTCTGGGGCCTCAACATTTATGCATTATCCAAAGGACCAGATGCAGCGCCCTTTGCCAGCGCTGCCTTTGATATCGGCGTCACCATCCTGCTGGGTCTCCTGGCCTGGAGGCTCATCAAAGGCGCACTCCATACCGAGCAACGGATCGGACACGATGCAGAGGATGCTGAAGGGGGCACCGGCAACGCTTCCTCACGGCTCGACACGCTCACCCCCCTCTTTCGCAACATGCTCCTGGGCTTCACGGTGCTGATTGTGGCCATGATCATCCTGTCATCGCTCGGGGTGGACATTGGGCCGCTCCTCGCCTCGGCGGGCATTGTGGGGATCGCCGTCGGCTTCGGTGCCCAAACCCTCGTGCGAGACATATTTTCTGGCATTTTTTTCCTGATCGACGATGCGTTTCGGGTTGGCGAGTATATTGAGCTTGATGCCGAAACCCGCGGGGAGGTAGAGGCCCTATCGCTGCGCTCGCTTCAGCTGCGTCACCATCGCGGGCCGGTCATCACAATCCCTTTTGGCGAACTGCGCCAGGTCACCAACCACAATCGGGACTGGGTGATTTACAAAATGGCCTTCCGCCTGGAGCCAGAGACCGACCCGCAGCATGTAAAGAAAATTGTTAAAGCAGTGGGCTTCGCGTTGATGGAGGATCCAGAGCACGGACCAAAGTTCATCGAGCCGCTCAAAAGCCAAGGTGTTGCCTCCATCGACGAAGACTCAGCGTTGGTGATCCGCGTCAAATTCAAATGCTATCCGAGGGCGCAATTCGTCTTGCGGCGAGAGGTCTACCATCGCCTGCGCACCGCATTTGCCAAAGCCGGCATCAAGTTCGCGCGGCGCAAGGTGGAGGTGGTGTCGACCCAAGACGCTGTTGCCGAAGCGGCGGCCGCTGATGGCGAGACCGGAGGCGTGCCCGCCGCGGCATAGGCGGCGCCTAACCGCCAGCACACGGCCCAACTCTTGCTGGTGTCGCTCAAGGTTGGTTCCTCTCGCCACCTTATTAACAAACATGTGATAGCCTTCACGGCGCTTCAGGAGTTGGATCCGCGCTGGATGATCTACCGGTTCGATGAATACGCCGTCGACACAGAGAGTTTCGTCCTGCGCCGCGACGGTGCGGTCGTCGACATCGAGCCGCAGGTGTTCGACTTTCTGGTTTTCATGCTGAAGAACCCCGACCGCTTAGTGACGCGCGGTGAAATCCTCAAAGGCGTGTGGGACGGGCGCATTGTCTCCGATGCAGCTGTCGACAGCCGGGTGCGCTCGCTCCGCGCGGCCATTGGCGATGATGGTCGGGCGCAGCGGCGGCTTAGAACCGTGCGCGGCAGAGGACTGAGATTTCTTGGACCCGTCACGGTTGATGACGTGGCGGCGGGCACGCCAACGCCTGTGGCCGCGCAGGTGGTCCAAGTTGAGCCCCCGCGTCCAGCCGCGCCGAGCGATGCGCCTTTCAGCAGCCTCATTCTCGGCGCTGACGTTGCCCAGACAGCGAAGGCGCTTGGCCTTCCGGATGAGCGCGCCGGTCGACCGTCCATTGCGGTCCTGCCGTTCTCCGAGATTGGCCATGATGCCACCACCCACGCCCTCTCGCGGGCGCTCCCGCACGACCTCATCACAGGGCTGTCGCGGCTTCGGTGGCTCTTCGTCATCGCCCGCGCATCAAGCTTCAAGTTCAAGCCCGATGAGTGCGACCCCTTCCAAGCCGCCCGCGCCCTCAATGCCCGGTACTTGCTTGATGGGTCTGTGGAGGTGTTTGCCGGCCGCCTCACCGTGATGGCTGAGCTGGTGGATACCGAGCGGGGCGGCGTGGTGTGGGCCGATCAGTTTGCCGGCAGCGTCGATGATGTTCATGCCCTGCGCCAAGAGATCGGCCTTGCCATTATCGCCGCGTTAGAGCTGCGCATCCCCCAGCAGGAGGCGGACAGGGCGGCGGTGAAGTCCACCGAAGACCTCGATGCGTGGGGCGCCTACCACCTTGGACTGCGCCACATGTACCGTTTCACCCGGCGCGACAATGACGAGGCCATCCGTCTCTTCTCCCGCGCGACATCCCTCGACACGCAGTTTTGCCGCGCCCACGCAGCACTGTCCTTCGCCCACTTCCAAAGCGCGTTTATCCACTTTTCAGCCGATGCCGATGCCGACCGCAGAACTGCGATGGGCCATGCTGAAAAGGCAGTGATGCTCGATCCGTTGGAGCCCTACGCCAACTACGCCATGGGCCGGGCGCTGTGGAGCCGGAGCGACCTGTCAGGCGCGCAGGACTATCTGGCCCGCTGCATCGACCTCAACCCCAACCACGCCCAGGGCCACTATTCGACAGGTCTCGTGGACATGCTCACCGGCCGGATGGACGCAGTGGGCATGCGTGCCCACACAGCGCTGAAGCTCAGCCCCTACGATCCCATGCGCTACGGCATGCTCATGCTCCACAGCCTCAACCTTCTGTCCAAAGGCGAGTACGCAGAAGCGACGGTATGGGCGATCCGATCGGCGCGGGAGCCCAACGCCCACGCCGTGATGGAGCTTTTGGCGGCCATGACCTGCGAACTGGGTGGCGAGCACGAAGAGGCTGCCCGCTGGATTGCTTCCGCAAGGCGCAAGAACCCGCACTTTGGCAAAGCCGACTTCTTCAGGTCGCTCCAGTTCCAAGACCCCAAAATGCGCAAGCTTATCTCAGAGGCGTTCGACCGCCTGGGCCTCAGCTGAGCTTTGCTCGGCCGAGGCAAAAAGGGCTGACCCTCTCGCCTCAGCTCAACATCTCGAACGAGCGCGATGCAGGTTGTGTCCGCCGC
>JBCDLN010000268.1:0-5580 GCA_038745295.1 Pseudomonadota bacterium
ATCGGAAAATCGATGGGCGCTGATGCACGAGCACCGTGGCGATCCCGAACCGGGCCTTGAAAGTCTCCTCACAAAGCTCACCCCGGTCGACGTGGTCTTGGTGGAAGGCTTTAAGGCACACGCCCACCACAAAGTCGAAGCGCACCGCAACGCGATCGGCGCGCCACTCCTGGCGGCCACCGACCCAGCGATCCGCGCCATCGCGAGCGACACACCCCTTCCAAACCTCGATTTACCCATTTTCCACCTCGACGACACCGCAGCCATCGCCCGATTTATCCTATCAGCCCCCCATTGCACGCCAGCGTTTCGTCGGGACAGCGCACGGTGACGACACCACCACCCTTAAAGAACGATTGCTTTGCCCTCCCGCCAGGCGTTGCGTGGACCCCGGTCGACGAGGCCCTGGCGCGGCTGAAGGCCTCGCTTCATCCCATCGCCGGCACCGCTGAGTTGGATGCGATGGCCGCAGATGGCCATATCCTCGCCCGTCCCGTCGTGGCCAAGCGGGCCAATCCACCTGTCGCCAACGCTGCGGTGGATGGGTTTGGCTTCCTGGCCAGCACCGTGGCAGGTTCGGTGATCTCCCTGCCGCTGATCACCGGCCGCGCTGCGGCAGGCGCGCCCTATGAAGGATCGGTCCCGCCGGGCAACGCTGTGCGCATTTTGACCGGTGCTGCCCTCCCAAGCGGCGTTGACACGGTCGTGCTGGAGGAAGATTGCGCCATCGAAGACGGCACCATTTTTTTCCGCGGGCCCCTCAAGGCGGGCGCCAACGCCCGGCGCGCCGGCGAAGA
This sequence comes from Pseudomonadota bacterium, assembly GCA_038745295.1. Classification (GTDB taxonomy): domain Bacteria; phylum Pseudomonadota; class Alphaproteobacteria; order Rhizobiales; family Amorphaceae; genus Acuticoccus. Next base: position 798 of record JBCDLN010000268.1, read on the forward strand.
TGCGCAAAAGGGGGATCAGATCTTGCCCCCCCACCAGCGCGTCCGGCCCCAGGATCTTGCCCTCATGGCAGCAACAGGGGTTACCCGCGTCACCGTCTTCCGGCGCCTACGCGTTGGTGTTCTTTCCACCGGCGACGAGTTGCGCCCTGCAGGACACAAAGCGGCGGCCCATCAAGTCTACGATGCGAACCGCCCGATGCTCCTCGCCCTCCTCGCCCGTTGGGGCTTTGAGCCCATCGACCTTGGCCAGGCCCCCGACCACCGGGCAGACCTTGCTGCCGCCTTAACGAGAGCCGCTCACGAGAGCGATGTGATCATCACCTCCGGCGGCGCATCCGCTGGCGATGAGGATCACCTTTCCGCCCTCATCAAGTCTGAGGGCCAACTCTCAGTCTGGCGCATTGCCGTCAAACCAGGCCGTCCTTTGGCGCTGGGGTTTTGGCAAGGAACCCCGGTTTTCGGCCTCCCGGGCAACCCTGTGGCCGCATTTGTCTGCACACTCGTCTTCGCTGCGCCCGCTCTGAGCATGTTGGCCGGCGGCAGCTGGAATCCGCCGTGCGGTATGAAAGTGCCTGCCGCGTTCGCAAAATCAAAAAAGCAAGGACGGCGCGAATACTTGCGCGCCCGCCTCAATGCGCAAGGTGCTGCGGAGGTCTTCCCCTCAGAGGGATCGGGCCGCATCACCGGTCTTTCCTGGTCGGACGGCCTTGTGGAACTTGATGATGGCGCAGCCACCATCACGCCAGGCACACTCGTGCGCTTCATCCCCTACAGCGCGTTCGGGCAATAACCCGCGCCTCAACATCCCCCAAGCATCGGAAAACCCTTTCGAGGCCTATGCGCCTGTCAAGGGCGGCCCAAAGGGCCGGGCGCAGCCTTCACCCTTGACAGGCGCATAGGCCGGCCAACGCTGGATGAGGTTTGCCTGTGACCTCGGCCCGTAGGGCCAAGGTCATCATGCAAACCTGCCCACCGGCGAGGTGGGAGGAGCGCGAGGAGGGAACGTCCTCGCCCTCACGAAAAACGCCGGCGCGCCGCGCCGTCCTTACCCCTCCTCGATGGCCCGCCGCACCGACCCATCCACGTCCCGCTCCGCGCGCCCCGCAAGCTCAAGCTCCAAAAGAGCAGCGTTGATGACGGCAGGCGCCCATCCGGTCGCCCGCACGATCTCATCCACAAAGACAGGCGTCATGGAAAGGAGATCAGCAACCTCATCGAGGAGTTCATCGGTGGTCCCCATCAAAGGCATCGGGGTTTCTACGGGGCGCCGGCTCTGCGCCTCGGAAAATCCTATCTCAGCAGGATCACCGTGCGTCTGTTTGGGCAGAGCTGACAGGACATCCAAAGGTTCAGCGGCAAAACCTGCTCCATCGCGCAACAGCGCCAAACACCCTGCAGCGCGCGGATCCCGCGGCGAGCCGGGGACAGCAAAGAGGTCCCTGTTGGCGTCCAAAGCATAGCGCGCTGTGTGCAGCGATCCCGATTGGGCCGCCGCCTCAACCACAAGAACAGCTTGCGAAAGACCAGCAATCAAACGGTTTCGCCGCGGATAGTCCCGCGCCACAGGGTGGTAGCCGAGAGGCATTTCAGAAACGATGGCCCCACCCGCATCCACAATCTCTTCCGCAAGTGGGACATTTTCTAAAGGCGTAGGCTTATCGACGCCCCCCGCCACCACACCAATCGTGCCCGTGGTGAGAGCCGCCTTGTGGGAGGCAGCATCAATTCCCAGCGCAAGACCCGACACCACAGGGTGTCCGGCCTCACCAAAGGCTGCTGCAAACTCCGAAGCCAAGTTGCGCCCCGCCGCCGAAGCCTTGCGTGCCCCCACAATCGCAAGGGGCACTTTCAGCATCTGCTTAGGATCGCCGCGCACCGTGAGCACTGGCGGCGGCGCATAAATTTCAGCCAGCCGCGGGGGGTAGTTAGCCCCGCCCCAGAACACGAAATGCACACCATCGCGTGTCCCATGGTCAAGCTCGCGCCGGACGGTGTCCGTCTTGGCGATGGTGATTTTGCGCGTTCGGCCCCCCTTTCCGACGAGGTCCGGCAAGGCATCCAGCGCCGCCTCAGCGCTGCCATGGCGGGACAGGAGTGCAAAAAAGGTCGCAGGGCCGACATTTTCGGAGCGGATCAGCCGCAGCCACGCCTCTTCTTCCCGCTCCGACCTCGGGCTGTCAAAGGCTATCATGATGCGCCGATGCGGCTCTCCTCACCTTTCAGCAGACGGCCGATATTGCCACTATGCTTATACCAAAGGAGGGCGGTCAGCACACCAAAGACTTCAGCATATTGGTACTGTGCCAGCCACAGGAGCACAAAAGGTGTCGCCAAAGACGCCGTCAGCGCTGAGAGCGACGAGTACCGCAGGATAAACGCCATCGCGAGCCAAATCCCGGCGAACGCAAACCCTGCAACGGGCGCTGCCGCCACCAAGCATCCAAGATATGTGGCAACACCTTTGCCCCCCTTAAACTTCAGCCACACTGGGAAAAGATGGCCCGAAAACGCACCAAGGGCGGCGGTGACGGCAAAGTCAGGCCCGCCAATGGCCCATCCCGCCAGCACCGCCAGCGCCCCTTTAGCGCCATCAAGAAAAAGCGTGGCGGCGGCGAGGTCTTTGCGGCCCGTGCGCAGCACATTGGTGGCGCCAATGTTGCCCGAACCGATCTTGCGCACGTCACCAAGGCCGGCAAGGCGGGTCAGCACCATGCCGAACGGAATGGAACCGGCCAAATAGGCGGCCGCCAACATGGCGAGATATTGCGGCCACACATGAGCCCAACTGATTGGGTCAGGCATCAAAGCCTCCTTCACGACGTTGCATGAACACTGCAGTGCCCCCAGGATCGCCATTCAAGCGACCACGCCCTGTTGCCGTTCTCAACCTTGGCAGGTAGACCGTGGTAGGACTTTGTGGCCGTTGAACATTCTGTCGGGGAAAATGCGGCTGTGCACAAGACAATGGATGAGACACTGAAAAGGCGCGTTGGCCTCCGCCGCGAAGAGGACCCGTTTGCCTTTTCAAAGCGCGCACCGGCGGTGCCCATATCATCCAACCTTTTCCATTCCGACCCGGTGCTGACCGCCTGTCTTGACGCCACACTCGATCAGGACACCGAAGACGACCTCATGGCGCTCGGCGCCTATTGGGGGTCAGCCGAAGCGCAGGAAGTGGCGCGCATTGCGGTGAAATTCGGCCCCTCGTGGCGGCGGGATGATGATGACGGCGAGCGGGTGGACCAAATCGATCTCCACCCAGCCTATCATGCCCTTCTCAACCGAAGCGTGCAGTCAGGCCTCCTTTCCAGCGCTTGGGAAGACAGCGAGGTCACACGGCAACATCGCCTGAGGGCGGCAACGCTCCTGTTCGCGTCCGGGTGCGAGCGCGGCCACCTGCTTCCCGTCACCTCCACGCATGCTGCGATCGCCTCCCTCGCTTATGCGCCCGATCTTGAAGGCGAGCTTTTTCCGCTCATCGCCGCCCGCCGGTACGACCGCCGCCCGATCCACCACGATGCCAAGGACAGTGTGCTCATCACACTTGCCATCGCAGAGCGCCAACAGGGAGCGGATCGCAGCGTCATCACCACGCGCGGCGAACTCACCGCGGGCGATTCGGTCCGCATCACGGGCGAAAAAACCAACGTGGCCGCCCCCTCGTGCGACATGGCGCTCGTCCTTGCCAAAACCGCAGACGGGCCGACCGTTGCCATGGTGCCCCGCTATGCGCCAGACAATCGCGACGCGGTCGTCATCGACGGCATGTGCCGCAAGGGCGGGCTCGACGCGCAGGCCTTTGCAACCCTGTCGTTTCGGGACGCGCGCGGCCATCTGGTGGGCGAGCCTGGCCGAGGCCTCCAGGTGCTGAGGGATGTGCGCACCCTCACCCAGCTCGATCTCACCATCATCACCGCCGGTGCAGTGCGCGGCGCGCTGACAAAAATGGCTGATTTCTTGCGGGCACAAACCGTTGGCAGCGGCAGCGGCCTCACCGATCCGCAAACAGCACGCCTTGTTGCTGATCTTGCCCTCACAAGCGCTGCCCAAACCGCCCTTGCCATCCGCCTTGCCGCCGCCTTCGATCAAGCGTTTGAGCGCGATGGCGACCATGCCGTTGCCCGCGTCCTTACCCCGGCGTCGAGGATCTTTGGCATGAAGAGCGCCGCCCTCCTCCTCACAGAGGTGCGCGACACCTTCAGCATTGCGGCCGCCGATCCGTTGCATCCTGTTTCGCGGATCCCACGGGACCTTGTGACCCTTGCCCATTGGGACAGTTCGGCGGAGGACGCCGCCCGCGATCTTGTGGCGCTCATCACGCGGGATGAAACGGTGCTGTCTGATGCGCTTGATGAGCTGGGCGCCGACCTTGGCAGCCAAAACGCTGATCTCATTGACCGCACAGCCGCTCTGGGGCGCGAAGCCATTGCCGACCCTGGTCTGGCCCGCGCGCTCGCCGAGCAGCTGGCCATGGTGGGTGCCGCCTCAGCGATGCGCCGCAATCTTCCCCGTGTGGTGGCAGACGCGTTCATGTCCTCTCGCCTGCGCGGCGGCTATACCGCGCAATACGGGACGCTCGACAGCAGGTTCGACCCCAGCGCACTCATCGAGTTCATTGTCGCCGAAGACTAGGCTGTTGCTCTAAGCTCAGGTGTTTTCTGCCGTCGGCGCGCGGGACTGGCAGGTGAGAAAGTCAAAATCGCACCCCGCCTCCGCTTGGAGCACCGTGCGCGCGTAAAGGGCGCGGTACCCCCGCTCTGGCGGCGTTCTGGGGACGTGGGCG
>JBCDLN010000269.1:0-5518 GCA_038745295.1 Pseudomonadota bacterium
AGCAGCGCCCAGATATGATGACCAGGCTCCAGCTCAGGCGCATCCGGGAAGACCTCTTGCACCTCTTCTGAGCGCATCCTGCGCACGTATGCCACGTGGCCTTCACCCAGCACAGCCAGCTGCGCCGTGCTCATCTGAGGCGTCGGCACTTGAGGCGTTGCCGCCAAACTTGTCCTTACGTTGGTTGTCATCCTTTTACTCCTTCACAAAGGCACGCCGCAGCGCCCAACCCATCCACGGCGGCCCAACTGGCAGTATGCGATAGGTGCTGACCGCCGGCTTGCTTGAGGGCGTCCACGCTTGCACGAACCTAGCCTACCCCCTTTGCCCGCCGAAACGTCAGGTCGACGAAACCCCCACCACAGCCGCGGGAAAGGCCCTCTTCGGCTCACCCCCATCCCTACGTTGGCTGCATCTCAATGGATGACGGCGGCAAGCTTAGGGATGATGCCCCGCCAGGTTATGATGTCGGCGCGCCCCTGCGGAAGTGTCGGGTCAGGGCCATGCGCGGCAGGTGTTCATTAGATGGATCTTAAGCGCTGCGGTGTGGACCTCCCCACAGCGACAGATCCGCCCAAATGGCAGCTAAGTGCCGTTTTCTGCGGTGATTTCGATGGTCCGCACGGTCCGCTCAGGCTCCGGCCGCGCCAAATCGATGGACAAAAGACCGTCCGCCAGCGCGGCATTCAATATCTCGATCCCCTCCGCCAGCACGAACGCGCGCTGGAACTGGCGTGCTGCAATGCCGCGGTGGAGGAATTGCCGGCCGCTGTCGGCCTCGGGCAGCTGATGGCCACGGATGACAAGCTGATTGTCTTCCACAGTCACAGAGAGCTGCTCGCGCATAAACCCTGCCACAGCAAGGGTAATGCGGAGCCGGTCGCCAGCTTCGGAGGCAACCCGCTCAATATTATACGGGGGATACCCATCGCTCCCACTCTTCGTCACCCGATCGAGCACACGCTCAATCTCTTCAAACCCCAGGAGCAAAGGGCTCGATAACGGCGTCATCCTTGACATTTTTCAGCGATCCTTGGTGCAAGCGACCGTATGCACGGGCCTTTTGCAAGCACCCGCACGTCTCCCATATTGTGCGTCTTGCGCTGAGGAGCAAGGGTTTAGGGATGGCGCGCCGCGCGCGCCCAAAGGTCTGGTCGCCTGTCACGGGTGAGCCGCTCGCGTTGCATGCGGCGCCACTCAGCCACCTTGCCATGATCGCCGCTGGTGAGAACCTCAGGGACAGACTGGCCCTCGAAAACCGCTGGCTTTGTGTATTGCGGGTGTTCCAACAGGCCGTCCGAAAAACTCTCTTCCTGCGCCGACAAGCTGTTGCCCATCACACCCGGCAAAAGGCGGACAACCGCATCGAGAACCACCATCGCGGCCACCTCCCCGCCGGAAAGGACCGCATCAGCTATCGATACTTCCCTGAGATCACGAGCCTCAATCACCCGTTCATCGACCCCTTCAAACCGCCCGCATACGAGAGTGACGCCATCACCGTTCACAAGGCGGGCGGCCATCTCTTGGGTAAAGCGTTCGCCCCGTGCGCTCATCAGCCAGCGAGGGCCGCGGCCGGCAGATCCATCAAGGGCGGCGGCAAGGGTATCGGCCCGCATAACCATGCCGGGGCCGCCTCCGGCAGGGGTCCCGTCAACGGTGCGGTGCTTATCAAAGGCAAAGTCACGAATGTTGACTGTGTTGAGCGACCAGGTGCCCGCGCTGAGCGCGCGGCCAGCGAGCGCTTGCCCCAGTGGGCCGGGAAACATGCCCGGATAAAGTGTCAGAACGGTCGCGGCAAATGCCATGGGGCCCCGCCCTTAGCGGCCGTGCGAGGGATTGGCAGGCACACCGTCCAAATCGTCGCGCTCTTGGGGGTCGTCTGCGTCATCCACCGCGTGCGGCTCACCCCCATCGACCTCTAAGAGGCCAGACGGGGGATCGACGATCAGGAAGCCACGGTCGATGAATACGTCTGGCACAATCGCGCGCGTAAACGGTACGAGGACGGTTGTCTCGCCAGCGATCTCCAAAATGTCGCCAGCGCCGTAGTCGCTCACCTGCCGCACGGTGCCCAAGATATGCCCCGTTGCCGTTTGCGCCGTTAGGCCGATGAGGTCGACATGGTAGAATTCATCCTCATCAGGGCGCGGAAGACGCTGGCGGGGCACGAAGAGGTCTACGCCGCGCAAGCCTTCAGCGCCGTTGCGATCCCCCACCCCATCAAACTCACCCACCAACGCTTTGCCGATGGCGCGCACCTTGGTGAGCTTTAAGGTGCGCCCGTCGCCGGTGGCAAAGGGGTTATAGCGGCGAAGGCCCAGCGGGTCCTCGGCAAAAACGGTGAGCTTGACCCCCCCTTTTACGCCATGGGGGGCGCCCACTTTCGCCATCAGGACAAGCTGGCTCTGCGCCACGATGCGCCTTATGCGTCCGCGGGGGCGGCTTCTGCGCTCGCTTCAGCGGCGGCTTCGGCCTTATCAAGCTCACGCTGGCGCCGCTCTTCGGCCCGCTCCTGGGCTTTCTTGCCAGGCTCAGCCTTCTTGGGGTTGCTGCGGGCATTGCGCGGCTTGATGCCGGCCTGATCGAGAAAGCGCAGAACACGATCTGTCGGCGTGGCGCCCTGGGCAAGCCAATGGCGCACGCGCTCTTCCACCAGCGTCACCCGCTCGGGATGATCCTTGGCAAGCATGGGATTATACGTCCCCACCTTCTCGATGAAGCGCCCGTCGCGGGGGGCACGCACATCGGCCACGACGATCCTGTAGTAGGGCCGCTTTTTGGAGCCGCCGCGGGCAAGGCGAATTTTCGTAGCCATCTTCTCTCCGTTTTCTTCAATATCAGGCGGCAGCGCCGCGCAGCTGGTGGCGGTAACAGACAACGGGGTTGCCTGGTTGCAAGAGGTCAAAGGTGCGCTCTTTCACGGCACCAAGACGTTCGGCGACGCGGATCGAGCGGGCGTTTTCAGGGTGGATGAGACTGACAAGACGGGTGAGACCACGACGCCCCGCTTCGTCGATCACAGCGCGTGCCGCCTCAGTGATGTACCCATGGCCTTGGTGCTCTGGCAGTTGATCGTAGCCAAGCTCGAGTTCTGGCCAGCCGTGGGGGTAGTAAAGGCCGCAGCCGCCAACAAACGTGCCGTCTTTGCGTTCAACGGCGTAGATGCCGTAGCCCCTTAATGCCCAATGGCCTGGAACGGTCATAAACGCACGGGAGGCTTCGGCCCGGGTCATCACACCGCCCACAAACCGGGTTGCCTCTTGGTCGGCATTGAAGCGGTAGACGTCCTCAAAGTGGCGTTGATGCCACGGGACAAGGCGAAGCCGTTCGCTCTCCAACGTGGATGGCATAGCAAAGGGCGCGCTCATGCTGCGTTTTCCAAAGCGGACGGGCGCGGGTAGCGGAACACCAAAGCAAAATGGCCGCTGAGGGTGACCGACTGAGCGGGCCGTGCGCCGATGCGTTTGGCAACGCGTTGGGAGGGCAAATTTGCGGGGTTGATGTAGCTGACAAGGGATGGAATGCCCGCACGCCAAGCCGTGTCCACGACCGCGCGACCCGCCTCAGTCACATAGCCTTGTCCCCGGTGTTCCGGCCGCAGGCTATAGCCCAGTTCAATTTCGGGCCAATCATCGGGGAACCAAAAACCAACAAGCCCAATCCCGACGCCGTCATACTCAATAACGTACGTCCCAAAACCCATAAGATCCCACGCCCCGCACAGCATCGCGAGGGTGCGCCACGCGCCGTCCTTGTCGCGCACACCGCCAAGGTACTGGGCAATGTCGGGGTCGGTGAAATAGTTGAGCGCCATCGATTGATGTTGTGGGCCGGGCCGGGTGAGGACGAGCCGCGCTGTCTTTAGACAATCAGGCATCACAAAGCTGCCCTCTGCCGCTTTCCGGGCAAGGGTGCTGCGGACAGATTGGACGCGAGCGCTGGCGATGGGCTGGATCATCGGCGCTTGCTTTTGCGCTTTGTGCGGCCTCTGCCGCCGCCGGGCGCGGGAAGACCGCCAAGACCCGGAAGGCCGCCAGGCGCTGCCGGCCCGCCGAGCCCCGGGAGGCCACCGCCAAGGCCCGGAAGCCCGCCGCCCATTTGTTTGGCAAGCTTTTCCATCTCAGCTGGGTCCATCTGGGGCATTGCACCGCCACCGGGCATCGCGCCAGGCATCCCCGGCATGCCGCCCGCGGGCATTGCGGGCATGCCGCCTGGCATTCCCCCCATCATCGCCCCCAAGCCGCCCATCAGGCCGCCTTTTTTCTTACCCATCGCCTTCATCATGTCGGCCATCTGGCGGTGCATTTTGAGGAGCTTGTTCACCTCCTCCACCTTGGTGCCCGACCCGGCTGCAACGCGTTTCTTGCGACTTGCCTTTAAGATGTCCGGCTTACGGCGTTCAGCACGGGTCATGGAGTTGATGATCGCCACCTGACGCTTGATGATCCGGTCGTCGATCCCCGCCGCTTCCATTTGCTTTTTAGCTTTGCCGACGCCCGGCATCATGCCCATCAAGCCGCCGAGCCCGCCCATTTTCTCCATCTGGCCGAGCTGGTCTTTCAAATCATCAAGATCAAAGCCCCCTTTGGCCATTTTCTTGGCCATGGCGGCGGCCTTTTCCGCGTCCACATGCTCGGCAGCCTTTTCCACCAGGCTAACAATGTCGCCCATCCCCAAGATGCGGTCGGCAACGCGGGCGGGGTGGAATTCTTCCAGAGCATCAGCTTTTTCACCCACGCCGATGAGCTTGATGGGTTTGCCGGTCACCGCGCGCATGGAAAGGGCGGCGCCGCCGCGCCCGTCACCATCCACCCGGGTGAGGACAGTGCCGGTGACACCAACGCGCTCGTCAAAATTCTTGGCGACGTTGACGGCGTCTTGGCCTGTGAGCGAGTCCACCACAAGAAGAATTTCGTGAGGGTTCGTCGCCGCCTTGATGGCCTCCATCTCGTGCATCAGCGGCTCGTCGATATGGAGCCGGCCCGCGGTGTCTAGGATGACGACGTCGTATCCGCCGAGCCGCGCGGCGGTCATGGCACGCTCAGCGATTTGGACAGGGCTTTGCCCGGCGACGATTTTGAGGGTCTCAATATCGTTGTCGACGCCCAAGACGCGCAGCTGTTCTTGGGCGGCTGGCCGGCGTGTATCGAGCGAGGCCATGAGGACGCGCTTTTTCTCGCGCGACTGCAGCCTGAGGCCGATCTTGGCGGAGGTGGTGGTTTTGCCTGAGCCTTGGAGGCCCACCATCATGATGGCCACAGGCGGGGCGGCCAGCAGATTGATGGGCTCGGCCGTCTCGCCCAGCATGGCCACCAATTCATCGTGGACAATCTTGACCACCATCTGGCCGGGGGTGACGGATTTCACCACCTCAACGCCGACGGCCTTTTCTTTCACCTTTTCAACGAACTCGCGCACTACAGGAAGCGCAACATCTGCCTCAAGGAGCGCGCGGCGCACTTCGCGCAACGCCAAATCAACATCAGAGCTCGACAGCGCGCCGCGACGCGTCAGC
>JBCDLN010000270.1:0-5505 GCA_038745295.1 Pseudomonadota bacterium
CGCAGAACCCCGTGGGCCGCAGGATGCTGGGGGCCGAAATTGATGTTGAAGTTGCGAACCTGCCGCTCTTCCGAGCCAGCCTCTGAAACGTTCACCTGTTGCACGGGATCACCTGTTGGCTTTGCGCAAGCGCCATGGTCTTGGCGCCGGTGAGCTTCGCAGTGTGGCCTGCGAAGGCATGGTGGTGCGGCCGGACGTTGGCGCAACGACCTGCTGCCAAGCGTTCGCGCCAGTCCGTGATGGGGACGACTTGTGTGCCTGGCAGACGCCTTGTCCCTCTTCGGACATCCTCAATTGGCCTTCTCATCGCCGGGGAGCACATAGTCAGTGCCTTCCCATGGGGAGAGGAAGTCAAAGTCGCGGAATTGTTGGGCCAGGCGCACCGGCTCGTAGACGACGCGCTTGGCCTCGTCATCGTAGCGGACCTCAACAAACCCTGTGAGCGGAAAGTCCTTGCGCAGAGGGTGGCCGTCAAAACCATAGTCTGTGAGGAGGCGGCGCAGGTCCGGATGGCCGGAAAACAGGACGCCATAAAGGTCGTAGGCTTCGCGCTCGTACCAGTCAGCCGCCGGAAAGAGTGTATGGAGCGAGGGCACGGGTGTGCGCTCATCCGTCATGATTTTGAGGCGGATGCGCAAGTTTTGGACCGGCGACAGGAAATGATAGACAACGTCAAACCGGTCGGGGCGCGTGGGCCAGTCCACCGCACAAATGTCCACAAGGTTGACAAAGCCCGCCCGCGGATCATCGCGCAAGAACCGCACAACGTCGTGAAGGCGGTCCTTCACGAGGCAGACGGTCAATTGACTGAACTCTATTTTATGGTCGATGACCGCATCGCCGTGGGTGGCGACCACCATGTCGGCCAGTTCGGCAAGCGCGTCGAGATCTTCGGTCCAAGGCATCGTTAACGCTCAATGGTCCCAGTGCGGCGAATCTTGCGCTGCAGCAGAAGCACACCATAAAGCAGCGCCTCGGCCGTGGGCGGGCATCCGGGGACGTAGATGTCCACCGGGACAATCCTGTCGCACCCCCGCACCACCGAATAGGAGTAATGGTAGTACCCCCCGCCGTTGGCGCACGATCCCATGGAGATGACGTACCGCGGCTCGGGCATTTGGTCGTAGACCTTGCGCAGGGCCGGCGCCATTTTGTTCGTGAGTGTGCCCGCCACAATCATCACATCGGACTGGCGGGGAGAGGCGCGGGGGGCAAAGCCGAACCGCTCGCCATCGTAACGCGGCATGGACATTTGCATCATCTCAACCGCGCAGCAGGCGAGGCCGAATGTCATCCACATCAACGATCCGGTGCGCGCCCATTGGATGAGCGCCTCTGAGGAGGTGACGAGGAAGCCTTTGTCCGTCAGCTCGCTGTTCAGGTCGCGGAAGAAGGCATCATTGGGCGCGTTGCTGGGGAGCCCGCCCGATGTACCGCGCTGGTCCAGCAGCGGCTGCTGTGTGGTCAGTTCCATTCCAGCGCTCCCTTCTTCCACTCATACAAAAAGCCCACCGTCAAAATGGTGAGGAACAGCATTACCGAAAAGAAGCCGAACCACCCAATGGCGTCAAACGAGAGGACCCATGGGAACAAGAACGCCACTTCAAGATCGAAGATGATGAACAAGATGGCGACAAGGTAGAACCGCACGTCGAATTTCATCCGCGCATCATCAAACGCGTTAAAGCCGCACTCATAGGCGGACAGCTTCTCTTTGTCGGGCCGCTGGTAGGCGATGATGAACGGCGCCACCAACAGCGCCAGGCTTATTACGATCGATACGCCGATGAAAATGATCACCGGCAGATAGCTCGCAAGCAGCTCTTCCATCCGCTCTTTCCCCCAACACCGCCCAATCGCTATAGCCAAATGCTATCTACGATCGGCTCCCGCCTTTTCGATGCCCCAAATCCCGCCTTCTCGCAACCGCAGCATACCATCCAATTGGTGCTGTTCACCATTTGGCCGCACACGTTTGCGACAAAGGTGACCAGCTCGAGGCTGCGGCCCTGCTGTGATTGGGCTCGTCCCGCGCACAGACCCCTGAACTATCGCAGATGGTGATGCGCCCAAGCTGTGGTGCTCGCCGGCCGGACGGTGTTCGGTTCAAGGCAAACATGTGGAAGGCGCGTCAGCGGACCGTTCCAACAGGTCCCAAAGGTTGCCGTAGACGTCGCGGAATTTGACGACGTGTCCGTAGGGTTCGTGGCGCGGGGCTTCGATGAAGTCAACGCCGTTGGCTTTGAGCTCTTCGTAGTGGGCCCAGAAGTCTGTCGTGGTGAGGAAAAACCCCACCCGGCCCCCCACTTGCTGACCGATGGTGGACGTCTGTGTGGGCGTTGCAGCGCGGGCAAGAAGAATGTCGGCACCGCCCTTACCGGGTGAGACGACGACCCAGCGCTTTTCTGGGCTGAGAGGCTCATCCTGTATGAGTTGAAAGCCGAGCACATCGGTGAAATAGGCAATGGCGCTGTCGTAGTCAGGAACGGTGATGGTGACCATCGCTAGGGCGCGACCTGGGCCGCTGGGCCAAGGGCGGGTCCCAGTCAATCAGAGGCGCCGATCATATTGTGACTGTGTGCTTTACGGGGTGGCGGGAGTGACGGGGCTCGAACCCGCGACCTCCGGCGTGACAGGCCGGCACTCTAACCAACTGAGCTACACCCCCCACCGCGCTGACGCGCAGGCCGTTGGAGGTAGCTGCGGCGTCCTGTGAAGTCAAGCAGGTTTGACCGCTTTGAAGCGCGAAAACTAGGTTTTCTGTCCTGAAACTGCGGCAACACGCCCCCTGCGCTTCGCACCCGAATTCTTCTGGTTTGGCGCGCGTTCAGCCGCCGATGGACATGGCAAAATGGAACATCACCCACATCAAAAAGACGGCGATGACGACACCAAACAACCACGGCCATGGGCCATAGCGGTTCACGTCTTTGTTGGTGTCTCTGCCCATCATGGCGCGGTCTCCTTTTGTTAAGCGGGCCCGAGCGTTAAAGCGGCGAGCCTGTCTTCTTGCGCCTCAGGCAACGCCAGACGCTCTAGTTATCGTTTCCATCAACGTTGTTCACGGCGGTCCCGCCGTAGGGCGCCATGCCTCACTGCTCCCGCCTATGGACAATTCTCCCGCAGTGGCCCTGATGCATCAACCCACGGCTTCGCTCAGCCGGCACAGTTGCCGGCCTCAGACCCCCCCGAAACGCGCAAGCGCGTTTCGGTGGGGTTGACCCATCACGCCCACCGCGGGCTTCTGACCGTGTCGGCTCCGGAGGAACGTCGCTGTTTGGTGTCCCACCAAAGGAACATGTGAAGGGGTCTTTGGGGGGACTCTGAGTCTTGGGGGACCTTAGAGTGAACAACCTTTAAAGCTTCTACAACTAGCTGAGCGCTTCTGGCAGCCAAAGGGCAATCTGCGGGAACGAAATGACGAGGATCAGCCCGATGATCTGAAGGGCGATGAATGGCAGCACCGCCAGAAAGATCTCCTGGAGTGTCACGCTTTTGGGCGCAACTGATTTTAGCCAGAAGCACGCTGGGCCAAAGGGCGGCGACAGGAAGTAGATCTGGATGTTCATCACGAAGAGAATGCCAAACCAAATCTTCGCCTGATCGACGGTGAGGCCGAGCTCGGGCGCAAGGCTCTCCACCACGGGGGCAAACACCGGCACGGTGATAAAGACGATGGCGATCCACTCCATAAAGGTGCCCAGCACCACAAGGATCGCCATCATCGCCAGGATGACGCCGATGGGGGGCAGACCAAGGTCGAGGAAGAGCGACTCCATGAACCGTGCGCCGCCCACAAGATTGAAGATGCCCACGAAGGACACCGCGCCCAAGATGAGCCAGATGATGGTGCCCACGGTCGTCATGGTGCCCATCAGCGCGGCAGTGATTACCCTCCACTTAAATTCGTTGCGCACTGCCGCGACGAAAAGGGCGCCAGCCACACCGACCGCGGCCGCTTCGGTGACAGATGCCACGCCGCCATAAATGGAGCCCATCACGGCGCCGATGAGGAGGATGCACAAGAACACTGCCGTAAGGCGCGCCCGAGACATTCCGCGCTGTTCGCCTGTGAGCGCCGCCACCTCGGCCGCGGTGGGCGCCAGTTTGGGGTTGAGGTTAACGCGCACCAGAACATAAGACGCGTAGAAGAACGCCAGCATGAGACCGGGGACGGCGCCCGCCATGAAAAGGTCCCCGATGCCCACCTCGGCCGAAAGACCGTAGACGATCATGATAATTGAGGGGGGTATGAGTGTTGCGAGCGCCCCTGATGCGCATATGAGCCCGATGGTGAGCTTGCGATCGTAGCCGAGCCTGAACATTTGGGGGAGCGCCACCAGACCCAGCATGACGATCTCTCCACCCATCACGCCGCTCATGGCCGCCAAAATCACTGCCACCACAGTGGTCTGAACAGCAACACCACCCCTGAAGTTGCCAGCAAAGATGCTCATGGCATCAAAAAGGTCTTCGGCAATGCCGGCCCGCTCCAAGATAGAGGCCATCAGGACGAAGAACGGAACGGCCACGAGGGGGTACTTCTCCAGAAGCTTCACCGCGTTTTGGGCAACGAGGTAGAGGCCGTTTGGCCCGAAGAAGAAGAGGGCCATCACCACGGAGACGATCAGTGTCACCACGCCCAGCGGCATCCCGGTCATCATGAGGGCGATCAGGAAGATCACCATGATGATGGAGACTGTGCTGAGCTCGTATTCGCGCATGTTGACCACTTGGCGTGGATCAAGCGCTTTGCCGATCTCGGTGAACGCATCGGACAGGCCTGTCACCATCGGGCCGACGCCAGCGGTGTTGCCCAAAAAGACTTCCAGCGCTTGGGCGCCGAAATAGACCACCATGAAGATGGCCAGGAGCTGGACGGCAAACTTCGCGGCGCGGCTCGTCACATGGCGGTGAAGGTTCACCGTCAACTGCGCCAAGTATAAAAACGCCCCAAGAGCGAGGAGCGTTTTAAACATAAGCGGCATGGGCGAGTTGAAGGGCGAGCCCGAACGCTCGAGTTTCATAATCGCGTTGTAGCCGCGCAAGGCCGCGTCGGACAGGAGAAGGTAGAGCGCGATGATGCCGATGATCATCGCGAAGAGATCAAGCCAATAGCGCACTCTGGGCGACACGGCCGAGTGAATGACGGTGATGGCAATATGCCGGCCGCGCAGTGTGATGTAGCCCGACGACAGCATCCACGCTGTGGAGACCAGCACGAGCACAATCTCGAACGCCCAAAGTGTCGGCGCATTGAGAAGATAACGGGCGAAGACTTCGTAAAGTGTGACGCCGGCGGCAACAAGGTAGAGGACAGAAACCGAAATACCGAGGAAGTGACTGGTGTGGTCGACGGCATTGTAGCGCTGGACAACGAGGTCATCGCCCTCTTCAGGCACCTTGCCCGATACTTCTAAGGGGGCGTCTTCAAAGCGGTTTTGGGTGTCGGTCGCCATCTGATCCCTCGTCACTGACGGATTGTGGCGCGCTCTAGCCGCGCCG
>JBCDLN010000271.1:0-5468 GCA_038745295.1 Pseudomonadota bacterium
CTATCGCCTTGATCCACGCGCCCTCAACTTGCGGCTCACCGTCTTCGTTGCCATCCGCACAGGGGTGCACAATGCCGAGTGGCTGAAAAAGTTCGAGGAGGCGGTCCGCGATATTCCCGAGATCGTGGCCGTCCACCGTCTTGCCGGACAGATCGACTATCTTCTGAAAGTTCTCGTCCCCGGGATCGACGAGTACGATGCTGTCTATAAACGGCTGACGGAGCGGGTCGACATTGCCGACGTCACGTCCATGATCTCTATGGAAACCATGCACGATAGCGCCGAGCTTCCAGTCGACTACGTCTAGCAGTTAGGCGGCGACAAACCGCAGCTTCGCACCAAAGCCGATGGTGTCCGGCACCTCGATGGACCCGTTGTTCGCCACGATGGGAACATTGGCCGCTTCAAGGCATGCCCGGGCCGCATCGAGGTCGGCCGCCAACTCAACCGTCGAAAGCGCAAACGGAAGGTCACCGCCCTCCGTCACCTCGATGGCGCAAGTGGATGTGGTCACGCGCATCCCACCCGCGCGCCCATCCACCGCGTCGCCGGCAAATGCAGTCCAGCGCGGCAACACGGCGGGAACGTTGTGCGCCGTGCCCACCAGCTTGCGGAGCGCCCGCGCCCCATTGGGATGGCCGAGGACGCTGTCAATCCAAACATTTTGTGGGGTGAGCTGATCGCACACAAAAGCATAAAGACCCGGCAGCGCCCCCGACTTGATCGGCGCCACAGTGAAACGCGCCATCGTCGCCGTGCCGTCGACGTCTACCGGCCGTTGAAAGTCAAAAGGCGCACCGCCATCGATCGCATGGGCTTTAAAGTGGGCGTGTGCCTCCTGCGCGTTTCCCTTAAAGGCGATGCCGAAGACATGTGGCCCCCGTTCGGCAAGCGCCGCGCGCATCGGCGCGTTGCGGTCCGTCGGTTGGTCGATGGCCAAGAGCTCAACGTACGTCTTCTTGTCGGCGAACATGAGGGTGGTGTTCACCGTTCCCATTTCGCGGCTGTGATGGCCAGTGGGCGTTGTGATGAAACCAAGCCGCCGCGCCGCATCGGCCGCAGCGGAAAGGTCATCGTGCAAGATGATGATGTGATCGATGTCGAACTGCATAAGGAAAACTAGCCGCCGTTTCTAAAGCCCGCAATGCTCTGCGAACCGCTCAAGCGCGGTGTCGAATACGTGCTGGGCTTCCAGAAATGGGGCATGGCCAATCCCGGGCATCAGCATCAGCGAGCCATGTTGCGCTGCATCTGCAGTGGCCGCTGCAGCTTCAGACCGGATGACAGCATCCGCCTCGCCATGAATGGCTAGGACCGGTACGGCAAGGCTCTGAAGGAGAGCACGATTATCGCTCTTAAGCCCTCGCATGTTTCGGCGCACGTTGCGGGGCACGGACGCGGCGATGGCCAGGATCAGGTCACGCACTGATGGGTCTGGTGGCGCGGCGAACATCCCATCCACAAACCGCACGGTGGCATGGGCGGCGGCAAGATCATCCGCCCCGCACATATCGGCGATCACAGCGGCGGCTGGGCCGTGGGGTCGGCTGCCATCTGGCAGGACATCGTCGGTCACAGAGGCGAAAAAAACCGCGCCCGCGGCAGCCCCTCCATCCGCAAGGTAAGCGCAGATTACTCTCCCCCCAAAGGACCATCCCGCTACAATGGGGTCGCGACGCGCAAAGGACGCGATGGCCGCTTTAAGATCGCCCGCGTAGGTCTCCGCGCGTCCAAGGGCGGAGAGGTCGCTGCCCGGGTCGGAGTTGCCGTGCCCTCGGAGGTCGGGCGCGATCACCCGAAATCGTGCACTCAGCGGTCCGCTGAGCTGCTTTTCAAACAGCAGCGAGGACATGGAAAACCCGTGGACCAGCACCAAAGGCGGAGCATTCTCGGGCCCTGCGACCCGTGCTGAAAGCCGGGTGCCATCAGGTGCACTGAACGTCTCAGCTGTGCCGGCTGCCTCAACCACCGAGGTAAGCGAGGCGCACCGTGTCGTCCTCCAAAAGGTCCGCCGCCAAGCCTTCAATAATCACGTGACCTTGCCGCAAGACGTAACCGCGGTGCGCCAGCCCCAGCGCCATCATCGCGTTTTGCTCAACAATCAGCATGGTGAGGCCCGCCTTCTGCCACGTACCCAAGGTTTCATAGACGCGCTCCACCATCAACGGCGATAGCCCCATGGACGGCTCATCAATGCACAAGAGCTTGGGCTTGCGCATAAACGCCCGCGCCATGGCCAGCATTTGCTGCTCGCCGCCAGAAAGCGTGCCGGCGGTCTGATTGCGTCGTTCAGCAAGGCGGGGAAACATCTCGTAGACCGCGTCAAGGTCCGCAGCGAGGTCGCCCTTTTCGGCGCGCCGCCGGGTGTAGGCGCCGAGGCGAATGTTGTCAGCAACGCTCATTTCGACGAATACGCGCCGTCCTTCGGGGATCGATCCAAACCCCAGCCCGATGACGTCATGGGTGGGCGTGCCGTCGATCCGCTCACCCCGAAACGTGACACTCCCCGCACGCGGTTTCACGAGGCCGAGCGCTGTCTTCACCGTGGTCGACTTGCCCGACGCGTTGCCGCCGAGGACCACCACCGTCTCCCCCTCACCAACGCTTACGGAGACGCCGAAAAGCGCCTGTATAGGCCCATAAAAGACGTCTACCGCATCAATGGCGAGTAGGGGCGGGACCGCTTCGCTCCCCGGCGTATGTTGCGATTGAGAGCCGCTCGCTGCCAGCGCCTGACCAGAAGCCGCGCTCTCAACCATGGGAGGCGCTCGCATCGGCCCGCCCTGGGGATGGCGGCAGGTCACGGGCGGCCTCCGGTGTCGCGCCGCTTCCCAAATACGCTTCAATGACAAGCGGATCGCTGAGCGCCTCTTCAGGCGTTTCCTCCACGATGACGCTCCCCTGGTTGAGCACCATCACCCGGCCGGCGAGGCGCCGCACCACATCGAGCTTGTGCTCCACAAGGACGACCGCCAGCTCCGGTCGGCGCTCGTGAAGATCGGCGATAAGGTCCGTGAGTTCGGCAGTTTCGGTGGGGTTCATCCCCGCCGTCGGCTCGTCCAGAAGAAGCACCTTAGGATCGGCAATCAACGTCCGGGCAATCTCAAGGCGCCGACGGTTGGCATAGGAAAGGCTGAAGGCTGGATTATCTTTGTTGGGCCACAGCCGCTCGCCGAAAAGTTTGAGCACCGCTTCCGCCTTTGCCTCCAGCGCCTCTCGTTTGCGGCGATAGGCCCGGAGCCTAAGGGCAACGCTTGCCAATTCCTTCAGCACGGCGCCTGGCGCGCGAGCCCGGCCGCGAAGCCCCAAAAGGTCGGGCTGCGTCCCCATCATGACGCTTTCCATGATGGAGAGCGTGGGAAAGATCCGGCTTGTCTGAAACGTGCGCGCCACGCCGAGCGCTGCGATGCTTTCAGGCGCTGCGCGGGTAATGTCGCGGCCCATAAATGTGATGCGCCCCGCATTGGGCCGCACGAACCCGGTGACCATTTGGATGAGGGTCGACTTCCCCGCACCGTTCGGTCCCACCACAGCAACCACTTCGCCCGGCGCAACGGTCAACGACACGTCGTCAATGGCTTTGAGGCCGCCAAAACGGCGTTCCAGATGTTCCAGGCTGAGGGCTGCCGTCATCGAACCCCCATCAAACCTTGGGGGCGGAAGCGCAAGAGGGCGAGCAGAATGAGCCCGTAGGCCATCATCCGGAAATGGTCGACATCGCGCAAAAGCTCAGGAAGCAGAGCGAGTATGGCACCACCAATCACAGCCCCGGTGATGTTGCCGAGCCCCCCCAGCACCACCATCGCCAAAAGGATGATGTTGGTGTCGAGAATAAAGCTATCGGGGCTTACAAAGGTCTGGAGCGTTGCAAACTGAACGCCAGCGACACCTGCCAGCATCCCGGAGATCACAAACGCTGCGATGAGATAGGCGCTGACTGGCACACCCGCGCCGTGCGCCGCCACACGGTCCTCCCGGATCGCCCGCCATGTGCGACCCACAGGCGAGTTCACGAATGTGGCCGCCACAATCACCACCAGCGATAGCAAGATCAGCGATTGGACGTACTGCGCGCTCACGGTGCCAGTGGAAAGACCGCCCAAAAGCGCCACATCGGGCCGGGGAATGCCGGGGATCCCCATCGGCCCACGGGTGACGTCGATCCAGTTGAGAAACGTCAAGTATCCCACCTGACCAATGGCAAGGGTTGCCAACGCCACGGCATGCCCTGTGAGCTTGAGTGTGGGCACGGCGACAATGGCACCGATCACCGCCCCAGCGCTCGCCCCCGCCAAAACCATCAGCTCCAACGGTACGCCAAGGCGGGTGGCGATGAGTGCGCCGGCATAGGCCCCCACCCCATAAAGCGCCGCATGCCCAATGGAGATCACCCCCGCAGACCCCGACAAAACGGTGAGACTGACCGACAGCATCGCAAAGATGGCGCATGTCGCCCCCACCTGCAGGATGTAGCCCGATACCCCGAGCATCGGCAGGAACATCAGGGCGATAAAGGCAGCGATGAGCAACCAGGTGGGCGCCTCATAGGTGCGTGCACGCACCCGCGCCGTCGCCCCCGCGAGGGAGGCAATGATAGAGGTGGTCGGGATACCGCCTGAGGCTCCCGCAGCACCGCCGAGCGCATCAAGCCGTCCGCTCCCCAAAATGCCGTTGGGCCGAAAGACGATCACCAAAAGCAACACGGTGAAGGCGGCAAGGTCCCGGTAGCCCTCGCCCAGGTAGCCGCTCGCAAGGCTTTCGAACACGCCAAGAAGAAGTCCGCCGACCACCGCGCCAGGCAAGCTTGCCAAGCCACCCAACAAGGCTGCCGCAAACCCTTTAAGGCCGAACGGGATCCCCATTTGCGGGAAGACGCTTTGGTAGTACATCGCCACCAAAAGCCCAGCGATCCCGCCCAATGCGCCGGCAAGCATAAACGCCATGCGCCGCATTGCTGCGACATCAACACCGATTTGCGAGGCCGCCTCAGGGTCTTGTGCAGCCGCTTGCAGCGCTTGCCCGGGCCACGTCTTGTTTAAGAAAAGCCAGAGCCCTGCTGCAATCACGACGGCCAGCACAAATGTTAAGATGTCGACGCCGGTGATAAACGCGCCACCCACGAAGAAAACGAACGACTGGAGGGGGCTGGGGAACGGCTGGTACTCATTCCCCCAAATCAACTCAGCGCCTGTGTCGATGACGAACGCGATGGCGAGTGTCGATAACAGCGGCGCGATGTAGGGGGCATTTCTGAGGGGTCGCAGCGCCACCAGCTCCAGAAGGAGCCCGACGGCCGCCGCACCAATGATGGCGATCACACAGGCGAGCCACAGCGGGAGGCTCGCCCCCACCATGGTCAAGGCAAAGAACGCGCCCAGCATGACGAACGCGCCCTGCGCAAAGTTCACAATGTTCGCAACGCCGAACACCAATGAAAAGCCAAGCGCAATCAACGCATAGACCGAGCC
>JBCDLN010000272.1:0-5377 GCA_038745295.1 Pseudomonadota bacterium
CAGAAAGATGACCAGCGTGATGAAGGCCGCAACGATGGTGAGCCGCGACTTGCGGAAGGAGCGGAAAATATCGCTCGACAGGGCCAGCACCAGGAAGCCTCGGGGGCGGGTGGTGACCGCTGCCATGGAGCTGCGCGCAGCGCCTTCGACGGGCACCATGGGGTCGGGCTCGGTGGGATTGGGGCTCATGCGGCGCGCCCTGCAATGCGAATGCGCGGGTCCACCACCACATACAAGATGTCCACCAGGAGATTGATGATCACGAACAAGAACGCGATCATCAACAGGTAGGCGGCCATAATCGGGATATCGACGTTTTGCACCGCCTGGATAAACATCAGCCCCATCCCCGGCCATTGGAAGACTGTCTCGGTGATAATGGCAAAGGCAATCACTGAGCCAAGTTGAAGGCCGGTGATGGTGATGACGGGCACAAGGGTGTTTTTGAGTGCGTGGCCAAAGTGAATCGCCTTATAGGGTAGGCCTCTGGCGCGGGCAAAGCGGATGAAGTCCGCCCGCAACACCTCCAGCATCTCAGAGCGCACAAGGCGCATGATGAGGGTCATCTGGAATAGGCCGAGGGTGATGGACGGCAAGATCAGCGCCTTCAGCCCGCTCGCGGTGAGCAGACCCGTGGACCACCAGCCAATCTGAACCACCTCCCCGCGCCCAAACGAAGGGAGCCACTGAAGGTTCACAGCAAAAACAAAGATGAGGAGGATGCCGATTAAGAACGTGGGCAGAGAAATCCCGATGAGCGAGACAGTCAGGAACACGTTGGACAGGACCGAGTTTCGCCTCAGCGCAGTATAGACCCCCATGGGGATCCCCACAAACAGAGCCAGAAGCGCCGAAACCAGGGAGAGTTCCAAAGTGGCCGGCAAGCGCGCGGCCAAAAGATCGGCCACTGGCTGCTTGAATTGGTAGGAGACGCCAAAGTCAAACTGGGCAGCGCTTGAGACGAAGCGCCAGAATTGCACGACGATGGGATCGTTCAGGCCGAGGCGTTCGCGCAGCGCTTCGCGCTGTTCCACTGAGGTTTCGATGCCGACCATCTGGTTGACCGGATCGCCCACGAACCGGAACAACAAAAAGGCAATCAAGGCCACGACCACCATCACGATGATCGCTTGAAAGAGCCGCCTGATCACAAAGCCCAGCATCGCGCCCCCTTGAGGTGGAGCGACGGTGCCATCCGTCGCTCAAAACACAGTGCGGCAAAACGGTCCGCCGCACTGACGTGGAAGCGGCGGATAAACCCCGCCGCCGGAGACGCTACTTCTTGACGTGGTAGAACATGAACTGGTTGTCGGCGCGCTGGACAAGGTTCACGTCGGAGGCTTTGCCCCAGGCAAGACCTTGCTGGTGCAGCGGCACGTGCGACACGTCATCGTTCATCATGGTGTAGGCTTCTGCAATCATCGCATCGCGCGCCTTGGGGTCGTTCTCCGACAAGATCTTGTCAGTGAGTTCGTTGACCTTGGGGTTGCAGTAGCCGCCGAGGTTGAAGGCACCGCCATCGGTGGCGGCCTCATCACGGCAGTAGTTGAGGTTGTAAAGGATGTTCCAGCTGTCGAAGGAGCCGGGGGTCCAGCCAAGGAGGTAGAAGGAGGTATCAAAACCGCCGGACTGGAGGACCTTGGCGAAGTACTGGGACTTCGGCTGGG
The DNA here is from genome assembly GCA_038745295.1 of Pseudomonadota bacterium. Taxonomy (GTDB): domain Bacteria; phylum Pseudomonadota; class Alphaproteobacteria; order Rhizobiales; family Amorphaceae; genus Acuticoccus. The sequence continues at coordinate 1,668 of JBCDLN010000272.1, forward strand.
CGTTGAGATCAACGGTGATGCCGATCCGGGCGAGCATGGCGGCCACGGCTTGGCAGATCTGCTCATCGTTCACGTAGCGGTCGTTGGGGCAATCCATGCTGACGGTGAAGCCGTCGCCGTAGCCGGCCTCTTCCATCAGCTTCTTGGCAGCATCGGGATCATAGTCACGTCGGCTAAATTCGTCCGATCGGGAGAAGAGCGCGGGCGAGATCATCAGCGCTGCTGGCGTCGCAAGGTTGCGCATGATCTTTTGTTTGATCGCCTCAATGTCGATGGCCTGATAGACCGCCTGGCGCACGCGCTGATCTTTGAACGGGTTCTTGCCTTTGATGTCGGAATAAAGGAGTTCGTCCCGCATCTGGTCAAAGCCCAGGAAGATGGTGCGCAGCTCAGGCCCCGTTAGCGCTTCTGTCCCCGCATTGGCGTTGACGCGCGCAATGTCTTGCACCGGGATCGGGTACACCATGTCGAGTTCGCCGGACAAAAGCGCTGCCACCCGTGTGGCATCCTGCCCGATGGGGGTGAACTCCACGGTGGAGATGTTGAAGTTCTTGTTGGCGGTGTTCCACCAGTCTTTGTTTTCTTCGTAGATGGTTTTGACGCCGATTTCGTGGCTCGCCACCTTAAAGGGGCCTGTGCCGTTGGCGTTGAGGGAGGCGTAATTCTGGCCTTCATCGGACGCTGAGGTGACGCCGACGGCATCATTTTCCACAGTCCACTCTTTGTCCATGATGCCCCACGTATCCCACTCATAGTGGAGGATGGGGTTGGGGGTGGTGAGCTTCACCTCAACGGTGAGGTCATCAACGGCGGAAAACTGAGCATCGGCCGGAATGCGGGCTTTGAGGTCGGACGCTTCGGAGCGCACGCGGTCGGCGGAGAACACCACGTCCTCGGCGGTGAGATCGTTGCCGTTGTGAAACTTCACGCCCGGGCGAAGGTAAAAGCGCCAGGTGTTGGGGTCGACGACTTCCCAGCGTTCAGCGAGACCGGGGATGATTTGAAGATCACCATCACGCCGGGTGAGACCTTCATAGACGTTGCCAAGCGAGCTCAGCGTGAAGGTTTCGTTGAGGGTGTACGGGTCGAGGCTCTTCAACTCGCCTTGGAAGGCGAACTTCAGGGTCGATGCATCGTCGTTCGCGACTGCCATTCCGCCCATCGCGGCGACGGCGCAGGCGGAGATCATCACGCGTTTCATGTCTTTGCTCCCAATTGGCGCATCACGGTGCGCTGCTTTACACTGAAACTAATCAATGCCGGCCCGGCCCGTCCAGCAGGTCGCGCGCCAGTTGTGCTGTTTCCGTGCAATCGGCTACTTCAACACCGAGAGATCAATGGTCGCAACGTCGCGCAAAAGCTCGATTAGCCGGTCTGCATAGTGTTCGGCGGCTTTTTTTCCCATCTCCGCCGTCGCCTTCGTAGCATCTCCCACCACACCATTAGGATTAAGATCCCCTGCCTTCCATGCAAACGCGTGGTGGCCATGGGCTTTGAGGTGGGTCCGTTCCTTGAGGAGCGTGGCCTGGGTGCTTTCAAAATTGGCCACATGCTCCTCCCGCACCAAGTTGGGATGGAAGTGGCGGATGAGGGCGGTCTCCATCGTGCCGCCGTGGATGCCGTAAAGGCGTTCGTCATCATCCAAGAGGTCCGCATCATCGAACCAAGCCCACATGGTGTGGACAGCAAGCATATCGAAGCGCACCCGGAGCTCGCGCGTGATGACGTCGATGAGCGCCGTATTGCCGCCGTGGAAGTTGGCAAACACCACACGGCGCACGCCAGAGCGGGCGATGGAGGTGCCAAGCTCAATCCAGGCTTTGGCTGTGGTCTCCCACGTCATCGACAAGGTGCCGCGGTAGGAGATGTGCTCATTGGCTTTGCCGATGGGCTGGACCGGCAAGAACGTTGCCGGAAGGTCCGCTGGAAGCCGGGCGACGGTGGTGTCGACGACGCCTTGGGCAATCATCATGTCGGTGCCCAGTGGCAAATGGGGGCCGTGCTGTTCCACCGAAGATGTGGGGATGACGGCAATCCAACCGTCTGTGTCGGTGGAAAAATCAAGAGCCGTCATATCAGCCCAATAGGGGCGCGGGAGCATGGTGGCGTGCCTCCGGTCACGTTGCGTGCGGCCCTTGCCGGTGCCGCCATCTCTCCTTTCCGTTAGCGGACTGCTGCGATGGCCTCAACTTCCACGACAAATTCGGGCCGCGCAAAACCCGACACGATCATTAGGGTCGATGCTGGGGCCGGGTCAGGAACAAACTGGTCCCGCGCTGCCATGTATCCGGCAAGATGGTCACGCCCGGAGACGAACGCACTCACCCGGACGAGGGCCCGCGCGTCTGCCCCGGCATCGGCAAGGATCGCGCTGATGTTTTGAAAGCAAATCTTGGCCTGCGCCTCTGCCCCATCCGGCACCACGCCCTCTTTTGAAATGCCCAGTTGGCCTGACATGACAATCAGCCGGTACCCCTCAGGCACCGCCACACCATGGGCGTAGTTGGCAAACGGGGGGTGGATGGACGGGGGCGTGTGGCGGGTCAGCATGGTGAGCCTCTCGTGGGCAGTGTTGTGAGGAGGGTGAACGAGGGGAGATCTTATGCCAACCGTTTGCTCCCTTTGCCCGCAAATGGGGCAATCGCCGGCACGATGGTTGCATCGTCTGCGGACACTCTCGTCTGCGAGGTTTGATGACCTGCCGTCGCATTTGCGCTTGCCTGCGCGGGTGCTAACCATGGCGGGTGGGAGAGCGATAAGGAGTGATGATGACCCGTAAGGCACTGGTGGCGCTCGCCACACTTGGCGCAGGCGCCGCACTGGCCGCAACGGCCCCCCATAATGCGGCCGCACAAGATCTCACCGAAGTCACCTTCGGAACCAATTGGCTACCTCAAGCAGAGCACGGCGGCTACTATCAAGCCGTGGCGGACGGCACCTATGAAGCCTGTGGGCTCAAGGTCACCATCGCGCCCGGCGGGCCCCAGGTGAACAACCGCGCCCTTCTGCTTGCCGGGCGGATTGACTTCCATATGGGCGGCAATCTTTTGCAAGTGTTCTCCGCCGCTGAGCAAAATATTCCGCTCAAAGTGGTGGCAGCGCACTTTCAAAAAGAGCCCCAAATCATCATGAGCCACCCGGGCGAGGGGTTCGACAGTTTTGAAAGTCTGAAAGACGCCACGCTGTTCATCGGCGAAAACGGCTTTCAGTCCTACTATCAATGGATGATCGACGAATATGGCTTCACCGCTGCGCAGCGACAGCCCTATACGTTCAACCCCGCGCCGTTCCTTGCTGACAAGAAGTCTGGTCAGCAGGGCTACGTGACGTCCGAGCCGTTCGCAGTGGAGCGGGAGGGTGGCTTTGTGCCCAACATCTTCCTCCTCGCCGACTATGGTTTTGACAGCTACGCCACCACTGTTGAGGCCATGGATAAAACCATTGAAGAGATGCCCGAAGCGGTGAAATGCTTCGTGGATGGCTCAGCCCTTGGTTGGGTGAACTACCTTTATGGCGACCCCACCGCAGCCAATAAACTCATCCAGGCCGACAACCCGGACATGAGCGACGAGCAACTCGCCTTCTCCATCGCCAAGATGAAGGAATACGGCATTGTGGACTCAGGCGACACGTTGACGATGGGGATCGGCGCGCTCACCGATGAGCGGTTCACCTCGTTCTACGACAAGATGGTGGCAGCAGGCGTCGCC
>JBCDLN010000273.1:0-5364 GCA_038745295.1 Pseudomonadota bacterium
CTGGTGTCAGACAATTTCGATCAGCTGTCCTGGTGGCAAAAGATCCTCGACTATTTCTGGCATCTGACGCTGCCCCTCATTGCGCTGTCCCTGGCATCCTTCGCCACCACCACGTTGCTCACCAAAAACTCCTTCCTTGAAGAGATCCGAAAACAGTACGTGATGACGGCGCGCATGAAGGGCCTGTCTGACGGCGAGGTGCTTTATGGGCACGTGTTCCGAAATGCAATGCTCATCATTATCGCGGGGTTCCCAGGCGCGTTCATTGCCGCCTTCTTCACAGGCTCGCTGCTGATTGAGACCATCTTCAGCCTCGACGGACTGGGCCTTTTGGGCTTTGAAAGCGTCATCAATCGGGACTATCCGATAGTGTTTGGTACGCTTTACATCTTCTCGTTGATGGGGCTTTTTATCAGCCTGATTTCCGATCTCACCTACACCTGGGTCGATCCGCGGATCGACTTTGAATCCCGAGAGGTCTGAGGTGGATCAGCGCGCACCAGAACCTGCCCCGACCCTCCCGCCAGGAGAAGAGCCCGGCCGCGCCCTCAAAACGCCCGCCAGTGAGCGCGAAGCCACCGCCCTTGGCACGGGCCCTGGCTTTCGCACAGCCCAAACGCTCAACGCGCGGCGGTGGAAGCTCTTCAAAGGTCACACTCGCGGCTACGTCTCGCTGTGGATCTTTGCGGTGCTCTTCGTCCTGACGCTGTTTGCAGAGTTCCTCGCCAACGACCGGCCCATTCTCGTCTCTTACAATGGCGAGATCCTGGTTCCGGTTCTGGTCGACTATCCTGAAGAAAAGTTCGGCGGCTTCCTCGCCCAGACGGACTATCGCGACCCCTTCATCCGCGATGAGATCAACGCCAACGGCTGGATGCTGTGGCCGCCCATCCGCTACGACTACCGGGCCGTCAACACCCATCCGCCGACGCCCCTTCCAGCCGCGCCCTCCTGGATGTTCACCCGCGCTGAGCGCTGCGCGCCCCTTGCTGAGGGCGTCAACGATCCGGACTGCACCATCTGGAACTACAACTGGCTGGGGACCGACGATCAGGGCCGCGATGTCCTGGCGCGGATCATCTACGGCTTCCGCATATCGATCCTCTTTGGGCTGGTGCTGACGGCCGCATCCTCGGTCATCGGCATCTCGGCGGGGGCCGTACAGGGTTATTTCGGCGGCTGGACCGACCTTTTGTTCCAGCGCTTTATCGAAATATGGACCTCGGTCCCCTCGCTCTACATCATCCTCATATTATCGGCGGTGTTCACGCCCAACTTCTTCCTGCTTCTGGGAATATTGCTCTTATTTTCCTGGGTCGCCCTGGTCGGCGTGGTGCGAGCGGAATTCCTAAGGGCGCGCAATTTTGAGTATGTGTCGGCCGCAAGAGCGTTGGGGGTGGGCAACATCACCATCATGTGGCGGCACCTCTTGCCCAACGCGATGGTGGCAACGCTCACCTTCTTGCCGTTTATCCTCAACGGCTCCGTCACCACGCTCACCGCTCTGGACTTTTTGGGCTTTGGGTTGCCGCCAGGCTCGCCCTCGCTGGGGGAGTTGCTGGCTCAGGGCAAAAACAACATCCAGGCGCCGTGGCTGGGCATATCGGGCTTCATCATTATCTCGGTGATGCTGTCCCTTCTCATTTTCATTGGCGAAGCGGTGCGCGATGCGTTCGATCCGCGCAAAACCTTCGTATGACGCGACACCTGGTGTGAGGCGACGATGAGCGACCCGCTTCTAAACATCCGCAACCTCTCCGTAGCCTTCCAGCAGGACGGGCATGAGACGCTGGCGGTCGATCACATCGACCTTCACGTCGACAAGGGAGAAACGCTTGCAATCGTGGGTGAATCAGGGTCAGGCAAGTCGGTGACGGCGCTTTCTGTGGTGCGCCTTCTGCCGTATCCCGCGGCAAGTCACCCCTCGGGTGAAATCCTCTTCAATGGGCGCGAGATGCTGTCGGCCGACCAAAAGACGCTCCAACAGGTCCGCGGCAACGAGATCACCATGATCTTCCAAGAGCCGATGACCTCACTCAATCCGCTCCACAAGGTGGAAAAGCAGATCGGGGAAATCCTCAGCCGCCACCGCGGCCTTTCAGACAAGGCCGCGCGGGAGCGAACGGTGGAACTTTTGGATCAGGTGGGCATCCCCGACCCCGAACAACGCCTTGCAAGCTACCCCCACCAGCTCTCCGGCGGTCAGCGCCAGCGGGTGATGATTGCGATGGCGCTCGCCAACGAGCCTGACCTTCTGATTGCCGATGAGCCCACCACCGCCCTTGATGTGACGGTCCAGGCCCAAATCCTGGCGCTCTTGAAGGAAATCCAAGCGCGCGCTGGCATGTCGATGCTCTTCATCACCCACGACCTTGGCATCGTGCGCAAAATCGCCGACCGGGTCGCGGTGATGACGCAGGGCAAGGTGGTGGAAGAGGGCCCCACCGAGGACGTCTTCACCAACCCTCAAGCGGACTATACGCGCCACCTGCTGGCCGCCGAGCCGACCGGCGAGCCGCCCGTCCCCCGCGATGACGCGCCGATCGTTGTGGAGACCAAGGACCTCAAAGTCTGGTTTCCCGTCAAACGCGGGCTTTTGCGCAAAACAGTCGACCACATCAAAGCGGTCGATGGGATCGACCTTGCGGTGAAGCGGGGGAGCACCCTCGGCATCGTGGGCGAATCAGGGTCCGGCAAAACCACGCTGGGTTTTGCCATTTTGCGTCTTATCGCCTCAAAGGGGCGGATCGTCTTCATGGGGGAGGGGATCGAGACCCGCTCCTGGGCAGCCATGCGGCCCCTGCGGTCCAAAATGCAGATCGTCTTCCAGGACCCGTTTGGCTCGCTCAGCCCGCGGATGTCGGTGGTGGATATCATCGGCGAAGGCCTTAAGCTTCACACCTCGCTTGATGCGGCCGGCCGCGACGCCAAGGTGGTGGAAGCCCTCCAAGAGGTGGGCCTCGACCCCGAAAGCCGCCACCGCTACCCGCACGAGTTCTCAGGCGGTCAGCGCCAGCGCATCGCCATTGCCCGCGCCCTGGTGCTGGAGCCGGACTTCATCATGCTCGATGAGCCCACCAGCGCCCTCGACCGCTCCGTCCAAGCCCAGGTGGTGGACCTTCTCAGAGAGGTCCAGTCCCGGCGAGACCTGACGTTTTTGTTCATCTCCCACGACCTTCAGGTGGTGCGCGCCCTCGCCAGCGAGGTGATTGTGATGAAAAACGGCAAGGTGGTGGAGCGGGGCCCAACGGAGAAAATTTTCGACCGGCCCGAGACGCCTTACACCCAGGCTTTGATGGCTGCTGCACTTTATCATGAAGCTGCGCCGATTGGTGTTGTCGCGGACTGACGGTTCGTTCATTCCTGAGCGGTAAGAACCCCGCTCAGGTAAGGCGAATCGATGAGTGGCACAGGCTCTCGCATGGGTGCAGTGAAAGAACACCTGGTGGCAGAGATCTCAGGCGCACCGGTGACCATCGACGTGCGCCGGGCTGCCCGCGCGAAGCGCATGACGCTGCGCATTCCGCCGGGGGATGCCAACCCCATTGTCACCATCCCCGCTCGCGCCTCGCTCCGGACCGTGGAGCCGTTTGTGCGCCAGCAGCACGGCTGGCTCGCAGCTCGCCTTGCTGAGCGCAGCCCCGCCGTTCCCCTTATTGATGGAGGCCTTGTGCCCTTCCGCGGCGAGGTGCGCCGGATCGTTGGCAAAAGCGCCTCCCGAGGTGTCGTTAAAGAGGCGATCCATGAAGGCGAAGCCGCGCTCATCGTCAGCGGACGGGAGGAGCACCTTCCCCGCCGGCTGACTGACTTCTTCCGGCGATCCGCCCGGACCGACCTTGACCTTGCCGTTGCCGAGTTCGCGAGCGCAGTGGGACGCAGGCCAACGGCCGTCCGCATCAAAGATACCCGCGCCCAATGGGGCTCGTGCACCCCTGAGGGGGTGTTGTCGTTCTCTTGGCGCTTGGTGCTCGCGCCGACCTTCGTGCTGCGCTATGTGGCGGCCCATGAAGTTGCTCACCTTATCGAGCTCAACCATTCCGCCGCGTTCTGGCGGCTCAATGCAAAGCTTGACCCCCACCACGAAACCGCCAGAGCCTGGCTCAAGCGCTATGGGCGGACCCTCCACGCCATCGGCACCGATCCGAGGGGGCGCGGCTGACACCCATCAGCCGGTGCGCACCGTGCGGGGCCGCCGTTGAACGAGAACGCGCTCGTCTCCGTCGTCCTGCCGGTCTTTTGCTTTATCGGGCTTGGCTATCTGCTTGTGGCGGGACGGGTCCTGAAGGGGGCAATCGGCGAAGCCCTCGCCGACTTTGTGTTCAAAGTGGCGATCCCCTTCCACCTTTTCCGGGCCATCGCGACACTCGAACTCCCTGACATTAACCCTTGGCCTTTCTGGCTCGCCTATTTTGGCGGTGCGGCGGTCAACATCGCTCTCGCCGTCATCATCATCCAGCGCGTCTTCGGGCGGGACGCGCGGGTGGGCGTCATTGCGGGAATGTGCGCCTCCTACTCCAACATTGTCATGGCGGGGATGCCGATGGTCACCCAGGCCTTCGGCGAGCCGGGGTTGGTGACGATCCTTCTCCTTATCGCCGTCCACGTCCCGGTCATGATGACGGTTTCTGCGGTGATGATCGAAATTGCGGAGGTGCGCGACGGGACCCGCGGCAAGGTGGATCTCCTGTCCGCCATGGGCCGTGTCATCGTCAATCTGGCGCAAAACCAGTTCATCATCGCCATTGTCGCCGGCGCGCTTTGGCGGATGACGGGCTGGACGATCCCCGCCCTGCCGCTCAATGTCCTGGAAAGGCTGGGCGAAACCTCGATCCCCCTTGCCCTCGTTGCCCTCGGGATGAGCCTTCATCAGTATGGGATCAAAGGGAATATTCTACCGGCGATCGCCATCGGTTCCGTGAAGCTCTTGGTGATGCCTGTTGTGGTGTTTGTCCTGGCGCGCTTTGTGTTTGACCTGCCGCCCCTTGCTGTTGCCGTCGCGGTGGTGGCGGCGGCGTGCCCCACAGGGGCCAACGCCTATCTGATCGCCACCCGCTTCCAGACAGGGCTTGCCCTTTCGGCCAACACCATCACGCTCACCACAGCGCTTTCTCTCCTCACCGTGGGCATCTGGTTCTCGTTCTTGCCACCCATTGAAGGGGTGTGAGGCTGATATGCGGCGTGATCCACCCCCGGCGCGTCACCGTAGCGGGGGGAGGGGGCTAGCATCTGACGCGCCGCCGTGGCAGGCAGATCCCGTCCCCGCTCCAACCGCTGGCCCTTTTATGAACACGCACAAGCGCGCGCTTCGCAACGTTGCGATCATCGCCCACGTCGACCACGGCAAAACCACGCTGATTGATGTCC
>JBCDLN010000274.1:0-5301 GCA_038745295.1 Pseudomonadota bacterium
GAGCGCCGGGGCGACTATCTGGGCGGCACCGTCCAGGTGATCCCCCATGTGACGGACGCCATCAAAGAGTTCGTCCTGACGGGCAACGAGGGGATCGACTTTGTGCTCGTCGAGATCGGCGGCACAGTGGGCGACATTGAGGGCCTCCCCTTCTTTGAGGCGATCCGCCAGCTCTCCACGGACCTCCCCCGCGGCGCCTCGCTCTTCATCCACCTCACGCTTATGCCCTACATTGGCTCGGCGGGCGAACTCAAAACCAAGCCCACCCAGCACTCGGTCAAAGAGCTGCGCAGCATCGGCATCCAGCCCGACATTTTGCTCGTCCGCTGCGACCGCCCGATCCCGCCCTCAGAGCGGCGCAAACTCGCCCTCTTCTGCTCCGTGCGCGAGACCTCCGTCATCCCCGCGCTCGATGTCCCCAGCATCTACGACGTCCCCTTGCGCTACCACGAAGAGGGTTTTGACGATGAGGTGCTCAACGCCTTCGGCATCACCGATGCGGCGCCCGCCTCCCTCACCCGTTGGACTGAGATTTCCAAGCGGGTCCACAATCCAGAGGGCCAAGTCACCATTGCGGTGGTGGGCAAGTATACGGAGCTGAAGGACGCCTATAAGTCGCTCATCGAAGCCCTCACCCACGGCGGCATTGCCAACAACGTGAAGGTGAACATCGACTGGATCGAATCAGAGATTTTTGAAAGCGAAACCCCGTCGGCGCATTTGGAAGGCGTGCACGGGATCTTGGTGCCTGGTGGCTTCGGCGAGCGCGGCTCGGAGGGCAAGATTTTAGCGGCAGGGTTCGCCCGCCGCCACCGCGTCCCATATTTTGGCATTTGCTTTGGCATGCAGATGGCGGTGATTGAGGCGGCCCGCCATCTGGCCGGGGTCAAAAGCGCAGGCTCCACCGAGTTCGGCCCCACGCCCGACCCCGTTGTGGGCCTTTTAACGGAGTGGACGAAGGGCAATTCTTTAGAGCGGCGCGACGCGGACAGCGACCTTGGCGGCACCATGCGGCTCGGCGCCTATGCCGCCAACCTTGCCACGGACAGCCAGATCGCCCGCATTTATGGCGCCCCCCGGATCGAGGAGCGCCACCGCCACCGCTACGAGGTCAACATGGCCTACCGCGAGGCGCTGGAGTCCGCCGGCATGCGCTTTTCCGGCACCTCCCCAGACGGTGTGCTACCCGAAACGGTGGAGCTCATCGGCCACCCCTGGTTCATCGGCGTCCAGTTCCACCCGGAGCTCAAGTCGCGCCCCTACGAGCCACACCCGCTGTTCGCGAGTTTCATTGAGGCGGCGGTGGAGCAGTCTCGGTTGGTTTAGGCGGAGCCAATCCCGAAGTGATGAGAGACCTTTAAAACCACGAAGGATCATGAAGTTTTATTTGACGAACGGTGGTCTTTTTACGCCCAACCAAGATGAAAACATAAGCACTAAAGTCAATATTCAACCGATCCAGGTGACATATTTCAACGCAGCGTTTCTGTAACGCCGGTAGACACTCGATTTCTCTCGACCATTCGCGCCCATGTGCCTATCATCACGCACAGCTTGCGAGGAACCATGACCGATCAAGCCGCAAACGACCGATCAGCAAGGACATCCCCGTCGCCTGCGGAAAGCCCAGCAGGCTCTTCGCGGCGTGCATCCAGCGACATCACGCGCATTGAAGAGGAAGAGGCAGCGAAGCAAGCCCGCTGGACCGCCTGGCGCCGCGAGAATGCTGCAAGCCTCAACTGGTATCGCGACCTGGTGGACGAGCACGGCATTCTCCTTGAGGAGTTTCGAGACCCCTAAAGTGCTCATTGATGCCAAGCCAGTTTGACATTGCCCGCCTGCCATCCGGGCAGCTCGCCATCGTCATTCAGAGCGATCTTCTCGAAACCACACCCACACGGGTCGTCATTCCTCTTATCCAGCATCGCCCGGGAGACACCCCGACACCGCGGCTGAACCCCGTGATCACAGTCTCTGGCGATCAGTACATCTTGGTAACGCAGCAAATCACAACGCTCCGCACCGAGACACTCACAACCATAATCGCAAGCGCGTCGGAACACCGCGACCCCATTATCCGCGCCATAGACATGCTGCTCTCAGGCATCTGACACACGCTTATCCCCGCCCCAAAAACCCATGCCATCCTGCGCCCGTCGCTTGGCTCATCGGGGAGGCGTGCCGGACCGTCCGTCGCGAAGGGCTAAGGGCTTCGGTGGTTTCAGCAAAGGGCAACTAACGGCCGCCCCGCGCTGAAATGGACCGGGTTGGGGCTCAAGGCCGCGCCCCGTGCGCGGCGCATGAGAGACGCGCTCACCCAAGATCGTCACAGCGGGCGATCAGAGCGACAGCAAGGACGGGGCGCCACGGCCCCCCGCGCCAAGGTCTCTTCTTGAGCCGCCGGAAACGGTGACCTCACCCACCCCGGAACAAGCCGAAGGCGGGACGCACGTGGGGGCAACCTCACATTTTCCATAGCGGTTGCGCCCAAGCGCGTCCCGCCAATCCCTGAACGAAGCGCCCGCCCGGCCCCCGGCGCGGGATAAAGGTGATGCCATGAGCCAACGCCAACGCGCCCACCGCCGCCGCGCCGCAAAGACGCGCACAGCGCCACCCCGCTGCGTCATCCTTGCACAGCGCCGGAAAGCGGCCCGGCAACAGGCCCGCAAAGCTCAGAACGACATCGCCCGTCGCAAAGCCCGCCACCACAGCATTGACTGCGCGGACACCCCCTCTGCCGCCACCCTCCAAGCCCGCCTTACCGCCCTTGCCGACCTTGCCCGCATCAAAGAGATTGAGACCGCCGCCCGCGCCCTTTCAAAGTCTGAGCCGGACATCGGAGCCCACGAACACCGCCGCCCCCGAAAAACCACCGTTGCGAAGCCCGCACAAAGACCTCAAATCGCGCCAACAACCGGAGGATGCCCGCCTTGAGACGCGCCCCACCCCTCATCACGCTCCCAGGCTACCTCGGCTCCCCCCCGACCCACTGGCAAAGCTTGTGGGAGGTTGAGGACCCCACCATCACCCGCTTCCAGCCCACAAGCGTGACAGAGCCCGACCGTGACGATTGGGTCGCCGCCCTCGCCAGCGCCATTGATGCAGCGCCCGCACCCCCGCTCCTCATCGCCCACAGTCTCGCCTGTCTCATCATCCCCTTCACGCCGCGCCCCATCGCAGGCGCCTTCATTGTCGCACCGCCCGATCCTGACGATCCCCACTTCCCCGCCCCCGCCACCACCTTCAAAGATGTGCCCCAGACACCGCTCCCCTTCCCAGCTGTTGTGGTGGCCAGCATCAACGACCCCTACGGCAGCTTGGAGCATGCCGAACGCCGGGCGCGGGACTGGGGCGCCGGCTTCCTATCGGTGGGTTCTGAGGGACATATCAACGCACAATCGGGGCTAGGCGACTGGCCAGAGGGCAAAAATCTCCTCAAAGCGTTCGCTGCGGGCCTCGGCCAACCGCTCCCGGCTTGAGCTTTTCCAAAAACTTGACTACATCCTCCCCCACCGCGCCGGTAGCTCAGCTGGTAGAGCATCCGACTTTTAATCGGCAGGTCCGGGGTTCGAATCCCCGCCGGCGTACCAACACAATCAACGGCTTATCACCTTGAGGGGCTTTTTGGCGGACCGTTTCGCGGACCCTTTCGCCTTCAAAAAGGCCGTATGCACCGATGACTGATGGTCCGGATGGTGATGGCCGTAGGTGGGTTGGAGCATCTCTAAGGTCACGCCAAGGAAACCGGCGAACTCCCAGTTGTTGGCGCCGCCCTACATGATCTACGTCGCACATGTGTGCCTCAGAACGTGCGGCGTGACTTTGCTATCCAGCCCGGCAGCATCACGGGTGGTGTTAGACCCCTTCTTGATGCTGTCGACCGGTTTGTCATTCCATTCAATCAGGAAGCGTGCATCCGGTCGGTTCGCACGCCATCGACGCAATTGGGCCATCAGTTTCACAGGCATTGGTATGGGCGGTTTGCGCTTAGCCGTACCGGCCTCGCCATCCACTGCACGATAGTAGAGCCCGTTCTCTATGTCGGTCCATGGACGGCCAACTTCCGGCTCAGACGTTGTTTCGAGGATCACGCCCGATCTTGTGCCGGTGAAGACTGCTACGAGCGTGAACAGCGCGTTATGGCGCCTCGTGTGTCGCTGTTCAGGGGATAGAGACCGCTGACGCCACGCAAAGCGCAACGAGCGTCCCACTTAGTCCCGTATAAGCCATCGGGTGCGTGCCTTTCGCTGCTTTGGTACCCATACTGGCGCGTCGTGTTTGAGCATGCGTTGTGTGACAGCGTATTTGATGGCGGTGCGTAGGTGAGCAAGCTCGATCCCTGGAGAACAGACGCCTCCCCGGTCCGCAACGAACCTACGACATAGTGCCTCGGTGATATCGTCCACGTATCGATCGCCCCACCAGTCGTTAAGGCGACCAAGCATTGCTTTCAGATACACTGGCCGTGAAACACTGTGCTGCTTCACTTCCCAGTAGAGCATCAGCACGCTTGCGATCGGGACCGTCGATGGAGAGCCATCACGCTCGGCTATTACATCGTCTGCAACCCGACCCGCAATATATTCAGCTAGCGCGTCTTCGGCGCCCCGAACATCCGACTCGCTGCATCCCGTGCTGATGCGCCGTCCACCGTCCTTGATGTACCATGCCGCCTCTCGGGTCTTGAACGCTGGCCGGAGCCAGAGACGGGCGCCTTTTGATTTCTGTGGCATCGGGCCATCCAATCCATGAGGTCACGGCCCGCAACGAGCCGTGACCGGCCGGGTTTAGTATACCCCAATTCACCGGACCGGCACGCTCGGTCTAAGGTGCTGTAGCTGATCCCCCGCTCGTCAAGCTGGTAGAGCTCGACCGCCTGATGCAACGTGACGGGCAGATCGGTCGGGGAGGTCATGCGTCGGACCAGAACCGGCAGTCACGGATCTCGTTGCCTACCGAGCATTCCGGAATCATGTTCAGGACCAATGGGACCGCATCAGTGTTGGCCGGCAGGTGGGCGGTGCAACCGCTCATGTAGACCTGCTGTGTGCCGGGTGGGACGTTCATCCAACCCATGCCGGAGAGGTGGCGGTTGATGAGCCGATACACACCGTCCCAGTCCGCGCGCGGTATGAAATCGAGGCTTGCGGCCCGTACCACGAACGGCGTGGCGAGTGCGCCCAAGATCAGGCCGCGACGGGATATGTTCATCGCGGTTCCCTCCCCTCTCGGATGTCAGATGCCAGTCGGAGCAGGGCGTCGGCGATATCGTTGCGGAGCTTCTGGGCCTCTACCATCTCA
>JBCDLN010000275.1:0-5300 GCA_038745295.1 Pseudomonadota bacterium
CGTGAGTGCATAGACAGCTCCGTCAGGGCCAACGCGTACATCTCGGATACGGGCGCGTAAGGGAACCCGCTCTTCAGCGATCACGCGGTCTCCCTCAAGGTGCAGCACCACAAGCCCGCCCGCAACAAGGCCGCCCACGAGCAGCGCCCCTTGCCATTCTTCGATGGCGTTGCTGGTGTACTCATCCATCCCAGAGGGGGCAATCACAGGGTCCCAGTAGTAGATGGGCTGTTCCATCCCAGGCGCTTCCACGAGCCCGTCGCCCACGCGCGAGCCGCTATAATTCACGCCACGGGTGATCACGGGCCAACCGTAGTTGAGGCCAGCTTTGGGACGGTTCAGTTCGTCGCCGCCGCGTGGGCCGTGCTCCACGGTCCATAGGTCGCCTGCCGCTGTCACCACAGCCGACTGCGGATTGCGATGGCCGTACGACCAGATTTGCGGCTGGACACCGGCTTGACCCACAAAGGGGTTGTCGGCCGGAACGCTCCCATCAGGGTTGATGCGCATCACCTTGCCAAGCCCGGAATTGAGGTTTTGTGCTTCCCCCCGCACCCGGCTATCGGACCGTTCGCCCGTGGTGATGAAGAGGGTGCCATCGGGCGCGAACGCCAGCCGCGAACCGAAGTGTTTTGTTCCACGATAGGCAGGCGTTTGACGGAAGATGATCGTCAGATCTCTCAGCGTACCGCCACCGTCGGCGGTGCGACGCAGTGTGGCGCGGGCGACGCTGGTGCCATTAGCACCGCCCCCGCGGGGTTCGGCGTAGCTGAAGAGAATGATGCCCGTCCTACCAAAGTCAGGCGACAGAGCAACGTCAAGCAAGCCCCCTTGCCCGCGGGCATCCACCTGGGGGACACCATCGATGGCAGGGCCCACACCGCCACTCCTATCCACGATATGAAGCGCGCCGGCTTTGGTGGTCACAAGCATGTGCCCGTCCGGCAAAAACTCCATAGCCCACAGCCGAGGCAGGTTCGTGGCGACTGTGGTGATATCGAGGGTGGGCACCTTGTCGGCGCCAGGGGCCCTTGTTTGATGTTGGAACGAGGGTTGTTGGAAGGGCGCGTTCTTTGGCCCTTTTGAAACCGGCGGCGCCGTTTGCGCCCAAGCAGAGAACGGCGCTGTCGCCAGCGCAACCAGAAGCGAAACTGTCAGTGCCCGCATAATAACCCTCTTCGCCAGAGACCTCGAACAGATGGCGCAGGGATAACTATGTTGGTTTGCGCGAAGGCCAAGGCGCAGCAGGCGCGCCGCAGTCGCTTCGCAGGGGTAGGACCATCGGCTGGCTCGAGCGGGTTTTGCTCCCGCCGCAAGATTGAATTGACCGGCACGGAGATACCGTCTCACCCAGCGATGCGGGTGACTTCATTTGCACTTACCCAGGGCGCTGGCACCGCTCTCAGTGAGGTGTACGCGCGGGATGACGACCAGTCGCCGCCGATCTGATGGCGCCTGGGTGCCGTGCGACGTCCGACAACAACCCCCTCAAGCGGTCGGCTGATATCCGTCCAGAAGCTGGCCGATGCCGTTGCCTTGGTGAGTAAGCCAAGCCCCTGTCAAAATGAGACGGCGCATGTGCCGCAAAACGCCTTCCGCGCTGATGGGCTTGTCGTCGTTGACTTCTGCCAGGAGTTCGGAAGCGGCGGTGTGGCCAAAGGTACTTTGCGTGTCGCCGTGGAACGCCATCGACCAATCGGGGAAGAGCCGCTGATCGGCTTCAACAAACTCTATAAGGCGAATATTGGCATGCCGTGTATCGCAGCAAATCCGTTCAAACACCGGCTCTATGGCGCTTAAAGGCCCTTCAAGAACTTGGATGAAGACACCGTCCACAAAGATCAAAGCACCCGTCACCCCTGCAGCCTTATTGGATTGTTTTGCCTTTTCAACAATGGCGGCGACATGTTCGTGCGCGTCATTTGACATGCTGTCCAACCGCATATCACTCACATAAAGCGCCCGATGCATGGCGTTTGTTCCCTCTGTCAATGCCATGGTGCCGAGCTTTGACGACACCGATACGTACAGAGCCAACGCACTCGCGCATGGACCGGATGCCCCCTGATTTGGCATCTCCGTTATCGACCCGCGACACGGTGTGTCGCGCCGGCGGTCATGAGCGGGAGATTGGGGTGGGCGAACGGTGCGGATCGTCTGGCCGCACAGCACGCTCGGCGTTCAACGGCCCGGCAGGGCCGGCGCCATGATTGCAGCGCGTTGGCAACGGGATTTAGGGCCAAACGTTCGCGTTTTGGGCAAAGTCATGCCGCTGCGGCCCCACCACGCAAAATCGGTGACCTGAAGGCGCTTCCATGATGATCCAGCGCGGATGATGGGCGACCCGGCGTGCGCCAAGCGCTTCAAGACGGTTGGCCTCAGCCTCTTTGTTGTCAGTTTCAATGTCGAGATGGACGCGCGGTGGATGATCCACAGACTGGAGAAGCACCCGCGGCTCGCCAGGGGATGGCGCCAGAGGCGCATATTTGCCGTCATCATCGACTTTTCCAGGCAAGCCCAGAGCCTTCGCCCAGAACGCCGCCGCATCGGTGAGGTCATCGGTTTGACAATCAATGACAAGACACGCCAGTCGGCTTTTGTGAGTCATGGCGGCTCCCTTGTGTCCCTGGGCGGCTAGATCCGCTCGATAATGCGTTCTCCAAAAAGACCCTGCGGCCGGAACAAAAGAAAAACAAGTGCAATCATGTACGCGAACCAACTTTCAATGCCGCCCCCCACCAACGGCCCCCAGTAAATCTCACCCAGCTTCTCACCGATCCCAATGATGAGCCCTCCGACAATAGCCCCGGGGATCGACGTGAAGCCGCCCAGGATCAGCACCGGCAGCGCCTTAAAGGC
The DNA here is from genome assembly GCA_038745295.1 of Pseudomonadota bacterium. Taxonomy (GTDB): domain Bacteria; phylum Pseudomonadota; class Alphaproteobacteria; order Rhizobiales; family Amorphaceae; genus Acuticoccus. The sequence goes on from JBCDLN010000275.1 coordinate 2,860, forward strand.
GATGATTTCGAGGGCGAACGACACGTCCGAGCGGGCGCCCCACATGATACCGGTAAAGAGCGCCACGACCCCAGCTGCAAACCAAACGATCACCCAAATCTGATTGAGCGAAATCCCCACCGAAAGAGCCGCTTGGTGATCATCTGCGACCGCCCGCAACGCGCGTCCAATGCGCGTTTTGGAGAAGAAAAATCCGAGCGCCCCGACCAACAAAAGCGCAATGCTTGCCGCAGCGATATCCAAGTGCTGGAATAGGATGAAGCCTGGCTCACCGTCCGGCCCAAGCCCCGCCGGCTCCCACACAGATGAGCCCGTGGGCAAAAACAAAGCCTCCGTCACCATGGTTTTGGGCTCACCGCCAAAGATCAATTCGCCAAGGCCGATCAAGAAAAAAGTGAGCCCGATCGTGGCCATGAACAAAATAATGTCCGGCTGGTTGACAAGCGGTCGCAGAACAAAACGCTCCACCGCCAAAGCCAGAACGAACATGATGGCAAGACACAGCAGGAAAGCCAGCGGCGCCGGGACCCCAAAGGCCACCAGCCCCACGAGCGAGAGCGCGGCAAACACCACCATGATCCCCTGGGCAAAATTGAAGACGCCCGAGGCTTTGAAGATGAGCACAAAGCCCAGCGCGATGAGAGCGTAGAGCACACCGCCCACAAAGCCTTCCCAGAGAACCTGGATGAAAAAGTCAGGCGTAGCGCCCATTTGGATAAATGGGTCCACAAAAACAGCGTAAAGAGTGTTTGTCACAGCGCCTCGCTCGCGGATTGGCGGGCGTTACCGTGGTCAATCGCACTCTATGGCGCAACCCCTCGGCACAATCGCCCACTGTGCGCTGGAGCGTCGCGCCGAATGTCACGAACCACCCGGCTCCTGGTAAGGTACCTGCGGGCCAGTGCGAGGAGATTGGGGTTTAAAACACTCAAATTATAATAATAATAAATGAAGAAGCATGTCGCTCTGGTGAACACTTGCCACCGAGTGATGCGTTTTTTTCAAAGAAACTTCTTCTCTTGCGGTGTAGTGCGCTGCGCATGTGGTGTTACTGGTTGACGGTTTGACGCGGTCCCTCTTGGCGTCTTGACACCGTTGTTTTTCATGTTTGGTTATAGTTACAAACGCTAAAATTGTGCATGCAAAGTATGTCATTGCTATCGTCTTCTGAGCGCTCGACGGCGAACGAGAAGAGCGATGCGTCCGCGGCGCAGCGCGTATTGCGGCAATTGCGGGATGACATCATCTCAGGAAAGCTGAGGCCTGGCGCGCGCATTGTTGAGCGTAAGCTTTCCCATGAGCTGTCGGTTTCCCGCACGCCGTTGCGTGAAGCGCTCAAACTCCTTGAAAGTGAAGGGCTCATCGAGCTGTCGCAAAACCGGGGCGCGCGCGTGCGCGAGTTTACGGAGCGTCAAGCGATTGATTTATTTGAAGTTCTATCCGTTGTGGAGGGCCGCGCCGCAGAGATTGCCGCCAATCGCATCTCGCCCCAAATGAACCAGGATCTGCTGCGTGATCACTATGCGATGGCGCGCTGCTTTGAGGCCGGTGATACCGATGGGTACTTTGACCTCAACACCAAAATCCACAGAACCATCGTTCGTGCTGCGGACAACGAGGTGCTGACCAACACCCACGCAAACCTCCAAATGCGGGCCAATCAAGGTCGGTTCTTGGCGGTGCTGGATGTGAGGCGATGGTCAGAGGGGATGGAGGAGCACGAAGAGCTCATTGCTGCCATATCCCGCAAGGACAGCACCGCTGCTGGAGAGGTTTGGCGAAGGCATTTGTCCAAGACGGGCTACTGGCTCGCCAATGCTGTGCGGCTCAATCGGGGGATGTCTTCCCTCCTTTGAAAGCCAGGGACGGTGGCGCGTTATGAGCCCGGCAGCTCATGGTCATAGCGGTGGACCGCCACCCGCCTATTCAGGCGAGTGGCGATGGGCTGGGAACGGAGTGTCATAGCGCAGCAGCGCACCCGCGGGGCCCCGAAGAGCGCGCAGGGGTCTTTGAAAGCCGCAACGCGCTCACCGGCGTGACGGTGCGCTAGACGTTACCAGCTGCCTGTGTTTCCCATCGATGCCCAGGGCTCTGCCGGCGCTTTGGAAGCACCGCTTTGGAGAAGCTCGATGGATATCCCATCAGGGGAGCGGACAAACGCCATATGACCATCGCGCGGCGGCCGATTGATGGTCACGCCGCCATCCATAAGCCGCTGGCAGGTGGCATAAATATCATCGACCCGAAACGCGAGGTGGCCAAAGTTGCGGCCGCCTGAATAGTCTTCAGGGTCCCAGTTATAGGTGAGTTCCAGAAGGGGGCTCTTCGCGTCACTGTTTGCACGGGTCATATCACCCGGCGCAGCTAGGAAGACGAGTGTGAAGCGACCTTTGTCGTTTTCAACCCGGCGCACTTCCTCCATGCCGAGCTTTCCGCAGTAA
>JBCDLN010000276.1:0-5253 GCA_038745295.1 Pseudomonadota bacterium
CAACCCTTATACGCTGTTGGTGGCGGTGGCCCTGTCCGCTCAAGCCACCGATGTGGGGGTGAATAAAGCCACCGGCCCGCTCTTTGCCGTAGCCGACACCCCCGAAAAGATGTTGGCGTTGGGCGAACCCAAAGTGCGCGAGTTCATCAAGACCATTGGGCTCTTTAACACCAAAGCCAAAAATGTGATCGCGCTCTCCAAGGTGTTGGTGGACGAGCACGGCGGGGCGGTGCCGGCGGACAGGGCGGCCCTCGAGGCCTTGCCGGGTGTGGGGCGAAAGACCGCCAACGTTGTTCTCAACGAAGCGTTTGGCGAGCCCACCATTGCGGTCGACACACACATCTTCCGGTTGGGCAACCGGCTCGGCCTTGCCCCCGGGAAAACCCCTGATGAGGTGGAGGCGGGGCTGATGAAGATCACGCCGCAACGGTATCTGCGGGGCGCGCACCACTGGCTGATCCTCCATGGGCGGCATGTGTGCAAGGCGCGAAAGCCTTTGTGCAAGGTTTGTGTGATTGCAGATCTGTGCAAATCGCCCGAGCGTGTCCTGCCGCAACAGTCTCCGTAAGGTTGAGGTGAGATGGTTGCCCCCGCGCACCAAATGATTGCATGGTGGGCCATCCCACGGGGCACCCGAGCTTTGGACGCTGCGCATGTTGCCACCTCTTCCGGACTTGCCGGCGTTTTTCCTCGATTTCGATGGCACGCTGGTTGATCTTGTGGGCCGGCCTCAAGATGTGGTGGTGGCAACTGACCTGCCGGATTTGATCGCTGATCTTGTGGCCCGGTATGATGGTGCTGTGGCGGTGGTCACGGGCCGCAAGCTTTCCGATGTGGACAGTTTCTTAAAGGTTTCCATTGCAGGGGCCGGCATGCACGGGCTGGAGCGGCGCTCTGCCCCCGGCGGCGATATCGCTCACGCACCGCCACCAGATGAGATTGCCACGTTGCGCGAAAGGATCCTGTCTTGGCAGGACCTCGGCAATGGCGTGTCGATGGAGGATAAAGGCGCTGGCCTTGCCATCCACTACCGCGCCGCACCTGAGCGGGAAAGCGAAGTGAAAACCGTCATGAACGGCTGGCTGGAAGATCTGAGCGGTCTTCATCTGTTGGCTGGCAAGATGGTGGTCGAGGCGAAAGGCAAAGGCTTCGACAAAGGCTCAGCGGTGGCTGAGTTCATGGCCATGCCCCCCTTTAGCGGCAAGACGCCCATTTTTGTGGGGGATGATGTGACCGATGAGGATGGGATGCGGGCCGCCCAGGCGGCCGGTGGGTTTGGCGTGAAGGTGGGTGAGGGGCCGACAGTCGCGCCCTACAGGCTTGAAAATGTGACCGCGGTCCATGATTGGTTGCGTCTTGCGGCGGCCGGGCCAGCCTGAGGGCACGAGGATAAGCGACAGAGCACCGGTGCAATTCGCACGACGGAGACCCCTATGAGCACCATGGCCCTCGGCATTATCGGCAACTGTTCCATCTCGGCCTTGGTGGACGACAAGGCTCGCATTGTGTGGTGGTGCCTGCCGCGACCAGACGGCGACCCTATCTTTCATGGTCTGTTAGGAAGTCGCGGTGCGCCAGAAGATGGCGCGTTCGGCATTGAGCTTGAGGACTATTCCCACACCGAGCAGCACTACATCGAAAATACCGCGATACTGCGCACCCGCCTTGTGGCAGGCGATGGATCCACCGTTGAGATTGATGATTTTGCGCCGCGTTTCTTATCGCGGGGACGGGTGTTTCGCCCTGCACAAATCGTACGCCGGTTGCGGCCCATTGCAGGGCGGCCGCGCATCAGGATTGTGCTCAGACCCCGCTTTGATTGGGGGGCGACGCGCCCGCAGATCACCTCAGGCTCCAACCATGTGCGCTTTGTATCGGATGCAGCGGCGTTGCGGCTCACCACAGATGCGCCGGTCACTTATATTCGCGATGAGACATTTTTTATTTTGGAGAGGGAGTTTAATCTCTTCTTAGGGCCGGATGAATCCTTGTCTGATCGTCCCGCCACCATCGGGCGCGAGTTCCAAGAAGAGACCGAGTATTACTGGAAGCGCTGGTCTTTGCGTTTGGCGTTGCCGCTCGACTGGCAGGAGGCCGTCATCCGCGCGGCCATCACGCTCAAGCTGTGCACATTTGAAGAGACGGGGGCGATTGTGGCAGCGGTTACCACCTCGCTTCCCGAAGCACCTTATTCGGGCCGCAACTGGGACTATCGATACTGTTGGCTACGCGATGCTTTCTTTGTGGTGCGGGCGCTGAATGCGCTCTCCGACTTGGAGACCATGGAGAACTACCTCACTTATATTCGCGATATTATCTCGCTGACCAAAGGCGATCACATCCAGCCCGTGTTTGGGATTGGGTTAGAGACTGACCTTGTGGAAAGCACGGCAGAGCTGCCGGGTTTCATGGGCATGGGCCCTGTGCGCGTGGGCAACCAAGCCCATGAGCATCACCAGCACGATGTCTATGGCAATATTGTCTTAGCGGCGGCACAAGCCTTCTTTGACAAGCGCCTGCTGCGGCGCGGGACCATGGAAGACTTTCGCCATCTTGAGGTGATTGGTGATCGCGCCTTCATGCTGCACGACCAACCCGACGCGGGGATTTGGGAGTTGCGGACGAGGGCACGGGTGCACACGTCGTCCTCGCTGATGTGTTGGGCAGCGCTCGACCGGCTGGCCAAGATCGCCAATCAATTAGGCCTCAGCCCCAAACACTGGCGCGCCCGGGCCAACGAAGTCCACGCCCGCATCTGCGCCGAGGCGTGGAATGAGGACGTGGGCGCGTTTGTGGAGAGCTTCGGCGGCGAGGATCTTGATGCCTCACTCCTCTTGATGGCTGAGGTGGGGTTCCTCAACGTGTCCGATCCCCGCTTTGTGGCAACGGTGGAGCGCATTGGGGAAAAGCTTCGGCGCGGCAATCATCTTTACCGTTATAGCGAAGCTGATGATTTCGGCCGGCCGGAGGTTGCGTTTAACGTGTGCACCTTCTGGTTTATTGACGCTTTGGGGCGTATGGAGCGGAAAGAAGAGGCTCGGGAAATCTACGAGACAATGCTGTCCTGCCGCAATCATCTGGGCTTATTGTCCGAAGATGTAGACCCGAACTCAAACATGCTTTGGGGCAATTTCCCGCAGACCTATTCGATGGTCGGTATTATCAACGGCGCTGTACGTTTGTCCCGACGGTGGGATAAGGTGATCTAGCGGGAGCCACCCGCCTCCAACCGGGACTGAAGCATGAAGCGCATCGTTATCGTGTCCAACAGGGTCGGTCCATTAACAGACACCGGACGGGCTGGCGGGCTTGCGGTTGCGTTGGTGGATGTGTTGCGCGAGCGGGGCGGGCTCTGGTTCGGATGGTCGGGCAGTGTCTCCGAGCAGGGCACCTATGGGGCGCTCAAATTCTCAGAGGAAGAGAACGTCTCCACCGCCACCATCGATGTGGCGCAGGTGGACTATGATGAGTTCTACGCAGGGTTCGCCAACCGCGCTCTGTGGCCCACGCTCCACTACCGGCTTGACCTCACCAACTTTGACCGACGGCTTGAGGAGGGCTATCGGCGGGTCAACGAGCGGTTTGCCGCGCGCCTTGTGCCGCTCCTCAAGCCTGACGATATTGTCTGGGTGCAGGACTATCACTTCTTCCTCTTGGGGGAGATGTTGCGCAATGCCGGTGTGAAAAACCCCATCGGCTACTTCCTGCACATCCCTTTTTCTGTGCCCGAAGTTCTGACCGCGCTTCCCAACCACCGCCAGATCATCCACGCCATGATGGCCTATGATTTGGTCGGCTTTCAGACCGCCAATCACCTATCCGCGTTTGAGCGCTATGTCTTGGAAGAGGCTGGCGGCACGCGTAATGAGGACGGCTCGCTGTCGGCCATGGGGCGCAGTGTTATGGCCGATGCGTTCCCCATTGGGATCGATGCCGAGGCGTTCTCAAAATTCCCCGAATCGAAAGAGGGGATCGACAACCTGGCCACCGTGCGCTCCGAGCTGGAAGACCGGCAGCAAATTGTGGGCGTTGACCGGATTGACTATTCAAAGGGCCTGCCCTAGCGTTTCATGGCGTTTGAGCGTCTGCTCGACCTTTATCCTGAGCACAAGTCTGAGGTGTCGCTCCTCCAAATTGCGCCGCCATCGCGCTCTGAGGTCCGCGCCTACTCCGAAATTCAAAGCACGCTCGAAGGCCTGTCGGGCCGCATCAATGGCCGCTTCTCTGACCTTGATTGGACGCCCATCCATTTCATCACCCGATCCTTTCCCCGCCGGTCGCTGGCGGGGATCTATCGCGGCTCTCGTGTGGGGCTGGTGACGCCTTTGCGCGATGGTATGAACTTGGTGGCAAAAGAGTATATTGCTGCACAAGACCCTGATAATCCAGGCGTTTTGGTGCTGTCACGTTTTGCTGGCGCTGCGGAAGAATTGACCGAGGCGCTGATTGTAAACCCCTACTCCATCGACGAGTTGGCCGAAGCTTTAAGGGCTGCCATCCAAATGCCGCTTGACGAGCGCCGCGACCGCTTCAAAGCGCTCTATGCCAACGTGAGCAGCAACACCGCATCCAACTGGGCGCGGCACTTCATTGATCGCCTCCTATCAATCCACGCCGGGCAATAGGGCTGCTGCCTCCTGCGGCAGGCTGCAAATCCCTCACACCGGGTCACTGTGTAGCGATGAGACGTAACATGCGGCGCATTACCCGTTGCGCCTTGCGCAATCTTGGCCAAGATGACCGCTGTGACTGAAGCATATCTCAATCAGATCGCAACCAAGGTTCCGCACCACGAGGTGCACCACCGGTTTGACGATTTTGCCAAGCGGCAGATTACTGACCGGCGCCGCGCCATTGTCGACCGGATGAGCAAGCGCTCTGGGATCGAGCGGCGCTATGCGGTCTTCTCGCCAAGTGCTGAGCCCAACGATCCGATTGCTCTTGATGCTGAGGGGTTTTTCAAGGTCGGCGCCTTCCCATCAACCGCCCAGCGCATGCAGATCTATAACCGCGAGGCGACCCCGTTGGCGGCCCGCGCGGTGGCAGATCTCGACCCCGATGACGTGGCGCGCACCACCCACCTTATCGTCACCTCCTGTACAGGCTTTGCCGCCCCAGGTGTCGATCTTCAGCTGATCTCCAAGCTGGGTCTGCCGCTCACCATCGAGCGGACGATGATTGGTTTTATGGGGTGCTATGCGGCCATCAATGCGCTTCGACTGGCACGCTCGATTGTTCGTGCCGACCCAGACG
>JBCDLN010000277.1:0-5251 GCA_038745295.1 Pseudomonadota bacterium
GTGCTGACCCGGATCCACTCTGAGTGCATCTTGGGCGATGCGTTCGGCTCCTCCATGTGCGACTGCGGCGACCAAATGCGCCTTGCCATGGACGAAATGGGCGCGCACGGCGAAGGCCTCTTCATCTACCTTCGCCAGGAAGGGCGCGGGATTGGGTTACGCAGCAAGCTTGACTGTCTTGCCCTCCAGTACGGGTTTTCCGAGGGCCAGCGCGGCGACACGCGCTATTCCTCAGATGAAGCCAATTTGGCCATGGGTTTTGACGTGGACGAGCGCGGCTACGAAGCGGCTGCGGGTATGATCAAAGCCATCGGCATCGGTGGCGTGCGCCTCGTCACGGGCAATCCGAAGAAAATCGGCGACATTGAAGCGGCCGGCATCCATGTGAGCGGCGCCATCGACCTTTGGACCAACGGCGCATCAGCCCGGGCCATGGAAGAGATCAGAGAGAAAATCTCCCGCGGCTATATCTACCAGCGCTGACGGCACCCTCCCCTCAGGATCGGTTCTGACCTTACCCCCATGGGCGGCAGCGCGCATGGTGCATTCGGTGAATGGCAGCTCACGGGTGGCGGGCGGCGAATGCTCGCCGCTTCAAACGACAGGCGGGTCTTTACGGTTCAACCGATTGTACTCGGCCGGGACCCGTCCTCAGGCGGACAAAACCCTAACGGCACGGTGCTTGAGGGTGTGAGGGCAAGCACCTTAAAAAGGGCGCCCATCTGATCCTTGCCCGTCCCAGCAAGACGCTCAACGGCAGCTTGGATGCCGGCCTGTCCGTTCCGGTCAAGGCCCGCGCCAAGCTGGCCGGCCCGTTCCAAGAGGCCGAGCGCCACCAAAAAATCGCCCTGCCCCACCGGTCCATGGGCGCATGCGCCAGCGCCAGAGGCGGCGCGGGCGAGCGCAGCAAAGTCCACATGGGCCGAAAGGTCCACCTCACCGGGCGCCTCAAGCACATCAACATTTTTGTGACGGCGGACAGCCTGAAATGTTTCGCCACCAACAGCGCCGGAATGGCCATAATCGACCAAAAGCGCAGCGCCGACGCCGTGGGTGCTCAATGCTGCGCCGATGGATACTGCCATCGCCTCACCCACTGGCGAGATTTCCCGCACAGCACCCTCAGGCGCCTCCAGAACGAGCGCAGCCGGATAGGGGCTCAGCCCAAAGCCAAGGCGCTCGCCCACAATGCCGATGGTGCGCTCAAACCACTTGCCCCCGGAGCGGACGAACTGGCGGATGGGCAAAGCATCAAAGAACTCATTTGCCACCAGATAGATGGGCCTTTCATTGGGCACAGTCTGAGCAAAATCGAGCCGGGGGTGACGCGGACCCAGCCTATCGCGCTGGATCTTGCGAAGCCGGTCCGATGCCTCCACCAGCACCACACGACTGGCGCCCTCAAAGCGCGGGTCCCGTCGGGTCACCCGCAAGATATCGGCCATCAGCGTGCCCCGCCCCGGCCCAAGCTCCACCAGATCGACGGGCGACGGCGTACCATCCTTATACCAACGCTCCAGGAGCCAGGCCCCAATGATTTCGCCGAACATCTGGCTGATTTCGGGGGCGGTCACGAAATCGCCATCGGCGCCAAAGGGCTCTTCGCGGCAATAGTAGCCATCAGGATCGGTGAGGCAGGCGCTCATATAGGCGCCCACCGAAATGGGCCCTGTGAGCGCAATGCGCCTCAAAAGCCGCTCCTCCACTGGGGTCATGGCTGAGGCAACGGCCGCATCATCGCCCGCACGATGAAGGCCCCACCGATGAAGACCATCGGGATCGACAGGAGCATCCCCATGGTGATGGGCCCGAACAGAAAGCCAAGCTGTGGGTCAGGCATCCTGAAGAGTTCGCCGATGATGCGGGCCAGGCCGTAGCCCGCCCCGAAGATTCCCAACAGGAGGCCAGGGCGTTTCAGCGCCCCCATCTGGACAGCGATGGCCGCGATGACGAAAAGGCCGACGCCCTCGAGCGCTGCCTGATAAAGCTGACTGGGATGGCGTGGCTCCGGCCCTGCCCCCGGAAAAACCATCGCCCACGGAACGCTGGCCGGGCGCCCCCACAATTCACCGTTGATGAAGTTGGCAATCCTTCCAAAGAACAATCCCACAGGCACCACCGCGCCCATCACATCGAGCACCGCCAACGCAGACAGACTGCGCGCGCGGCACACCAGCACCACCGCAACAATGACCCCCGCAAGCCCCCCCGGAAACGCCATCCCCCCGTGCCAAAGCATGAGAGCTTCAAGGGGATGCTGGAGATAATAGCTGGGGTTGTATATAAGAACGAAGCCAAGCCGCCCGCCGATGACGATGCCAAGGGTCACGAAGGTGACGAGATCATCAATATCGCGCGGGAGGGGATGGGGGCGGCTCCCCCAAAGGCGAGGTGACTTGACAAGCTGGCGGGCGTAGATCCAGCCAATGACAATGCCGGCGATGTAGGCGAGCGCGTACCACCTGATGGCGATCGGACCGACGGCCACCGCAACGGGATCAAACGTGGGAAATGGCAGAACGAGGCTCACAGGCTCTCCTTGGCGCAGGCGGCGGTGGGATGGGTGGGCATCTTATCGCCCAGCAGCGTGCGGCGCGACGGGTCCCGTTCGGGCATGACACCTGCAAGCAAGGGTTGGTTGCCGCAACCGCGGCACGGCCGGTGGCGAGCGCGGGCCCAGGGCTTGCCTCCGCCGCGCTTGTGCAATTGCAAAGGCGGAACCATAGTTGGGATAGGTGCGGTGCGTACCGCCGCACTTGCCGTAGGAGAGGGTGATGACCCAAACGAACAACCGTCTCGTTGACGATATTGCAAGGCTCGCCACCGACGCGGCTGCTGTCGCTCAAGGGGCCCGCCGGGAGGTGGAGACAGCGCTTCGCGGCCAGATTGAGCGTTTCTTGAATGAGGCCAATGTCGTCAGCCGGGATGAATTTGAAGCCGTGAAGGCGATGGCTGCCCGTTCCGCTGAAGAGGCGGACGCCCTCAAATCAAGGCTCGACGCGCTGGAGGCCAAGCTGCAGGAGGGGCAAGCCCCGCAGTAAGCCAAGAGCGCCGTGGACCGCCGACCCCTCCACCTTTTCCAAGCGGGCCTTATCTGATCTCCTGTCGGCAACGGCGTGAGATTCGGGAGAGCCCCGTGTCGCATTGAATGCCGCCCATCGCGCGAACCGGCTGTGACGGAACGCGCGGGCCTCGAAAGGATCAGCGATGAGCTTGATCGACCACGATGAATTTACGCTTTCCGTCAACCCGATCGATCGTATCGAGGAGGTCGCCAACGGCAACGATTGGACCTATGAGCGCGCCGGTGAGGATGAGATCACCATCTCCATCGCCGGACGCTGGAGCGCGTATCATGTGGCCTTTACCCACATGGATGAATTTGATTCCCTCCACATTGCCGTGGCTTTCGATCTGAAGGTCACCGAGCCGCGCTTTACCGAGGTGGTCCGCCTTCTGGCCCTCGTGAACGAGCGCATGTGGATGGGCCATTTTGATCTTTGGTCCAAGGAAGGCGTCGTCATTTTCCGCCATACCCAGCTCTTGGCCGGTGAGGATGTCCCGGCTTCAGGCCATGTGCAGGCCCTTTTGACTCACGCTGTCGAAACCTGTGATAGCCATTACCAAGCCTTCCAATTTGTGGTTTGGGCTGGAAAATCCGCCCAAGAGGCTTTGGAAAGCGCCCTTTTTGAAACGGCGGGAGAAGCGTAGCGGGGCGTTCAGCCTGGCGCCTTCGCGGATGGGCTCCATGAGCCCTGACGGCCCGTGATGCGCCCGTTGCGCGCACATCACTTGATCCGAATGCGCCATGGCGCAGTTCGCAGGGTACTGCGATGGCGTTCTGTCGACGCGCTCGCAGACTGGTAGCCTGCGCGAGGGGACAACGTGACTGATACCGTCGACACCATCATTGAAGCCACGCTTAAACTGCTTGCAGATAGGCCCTATGAGGAGGTGACCGTCGTCGCCATCGCTCGCGAGGCCGGCATATCCCTCGCCACGTTGCGTGCCCACTTTTCGAGCCGGATGGCGATCATTTCCGCCTATGCGCGCAAAATCGATGAGGCCGTGCTTGCCCTCGACACAAGCGATATGGCGGACCAGACCCATCGCGACAGGCTCTTTGATATTTTGATGAGCCGATTTGATACCATTGCCCCTCACAAAGCAGCCATCAAGTCTTTGCTTGATGCGCCGCGTCGGGACCCCGCGCTGGGGCTTGCCTTCAACGCGATCTCATTGAGGTCGATGGCATGGATGCTGGCAGGCGCAGGGCTGTCGCTTTCAGGCTGGCGGGGGCGGGTTGCGACCCAAAGCCTGTCGGTCGCCTTTATGAAAGTGCTCTCCGTCTTCATCTCTGAAGACGAGCCTGGCATGCCGCGTACCATGGCTGCGCTCGACAAAGAACTTCATCGGCTGGAGCGCCGACACAAGCAGTTGTCCCGCGTCTTTGGCCCAGCCCTCAAGCGCGATGTGCCTCAAGAAGCGGACACCCCCGCGCCGCCACCGGCAGACGCTGTGGAGCCCACCGACTCAGCCCCGAGCGTTGCTGAGGAGAAGCCAACCCCGCCTCAGGCAGAGGCAGAGGCAGAGGCAGAGGCAGAGGCAGAGGCAGAGGCAGACATAGAGCCCAAGCCGACAGCGTCGGAACCTTCCGCCCCAGAACCGCCCACTTCAGCACCGCCCGCTTCGGAACCAACCGCTTCGGAACCGCCCACTTCAGCACCGCCCGCCCCCAAACCGCCGGAAAGAGATCCCACCACGTGAATCGTCCAACCACCGTCACGTTCGACGAATTTATGGCCATCGACATCCGTGTTGGCACGGTGGTGGCAGCGGATCCCTTTCCCGAAGCGAGAAAGCCTGCAATCAAGCTGAAAATCGATTTCGGTGACGAGGTCGGCGTGAAGAAAAGTTCTGCGCAAATCACTGCGCATTACACGCCCGAGGGGCTTGTGGGCCGCAAGGTTATGGCAGTGGTCAATTTCCCCCCCCGGCAGATTGGCCCCTTCATGTCAGAAGTGTTGACGCTGGGCTTTGCAGATGCTGCGTCTGACATTGTGCTTGCGGTTCCCGACAAGTCGGTCCCCAACGGCGCCCGCCTGATGTAGCGCTGCCGCGGCCGTCAAGCTCCGCCTCTCCATCGCCCCAATGTTAAAAGCCACCCCACAATGCTCCTGCAAAAGGGCTGTGGCGCTGGCAAGGGCGGTCCGCAGGACAGGGCGCAGCCTTCACCTTTGACAGCGCCACA
>JBCDLN010000278.1:0-5246 GCA_038745295.1 Pseudomonadota bacterium
ACCGGCGCGCAAGGTTTCTTGCAAGGCGCGCTTTACGACTATCCGTTCTACGCCCTGATGGACGGGATTGACGAAGCCAGCGCATCGCTGATCGAAACTGCGCGCACCCCCGCGGACCACCGCGTTGTTGTGGCACAGGATAAGGGCGCCGCCGATCTTGCGGCGCACTCGCACGACCTTGATGACCTTTTGCGCTTGGTGTTTGGTACCCTGCCAGATGAGCGGGGCGAGAAATGGCGCCTCTCAGCCCATAAGGCAACGCTTACAGAGTGCATCAATCGCTTTCAAAAACGCCGACCCAGCGCGCAGCAACCCTATCACGTGGCCCACTACCGCCCTCACAACGAGAAGTGGGCGTCCATGGTGGGCCAAAACGTGACCTATGTTGGCGTTGGCGATCTGGCGAACACCGACACGCTGCCTGAGATCGATCTTTTCTTACTGACTGATGACGCGTTTGAAACCGGCCAAGACCCGGCCCAGTTTCAGCCGCTCTTTGACCGTGGCGCGCGCCAGTTCGCGGTGGTGGCGTTGTTGTCCTCGCGCGCAGACGACGCTCTTGGCTGCCTGACGGCAGGGGTGATCGGCAACCCGCGCCTCAGCGCACTTCAAACTGAGCTTCCCCGGTTGGCAGGCGGCACTTGCGAACTTAGGCACCTTGCCACAGTTGCCCACAAACCCTTTGACGCGCTGCCAAGGGCTACGCTCGCCGCCTTTGAGGTCACGCGGTGATCGAAGGCCCCATTGCCGTTTGCTCTAACGCGATCGTGCCCGGGTCGGGTGCGCCCAGCAGCGCCCATGGTCTGCGCGCAAGCGGATTGCGCGATGGGTTGGTGGCAGCCGGCTATGAGGTGGATATTGTGAGCCCGTCCAGCAGCGTCATGGCGCAGCTGCACCGGTGGGGATCGCGGCGCATGTCCATCCCCGGCCATTGGCGCATCTTGGGCGATGAGCAGTATGCCCGCCGCCTCAACACCGACTATGCGGCGGTGATCTTCCCCAACTGGCCCGTCGCCCGCCGCTTTCAAAGATCAGACGACGTTCGCATCATCTATGACTTCTTCAGTGCAACGCTGGTCGAGCACGCCATGATCGCCGATCATGAGTCCCTTCAACAAAAGCGTTCCGAAAAGCTTTCCCTCATCGAACAGGCTGCCATTGTGATCGGCAACGGCGAGGTCCAGACACGCTACGCCAAAGAGTTTTTGACCCGAGAGGCCAAGCGGCCGCCCAAAGGCGACATCCCGGCAGTGCGCCTTGGTCTTCCTTACCGCGCTCCGACGCCCACGAAAGCCCACCGCCTGCGCCTTTTCTTCGGCGGGTTCTTGCAAGCGTGGACCACCGGGATCAGCCTTGTCGAGTTAGAAGCCCTCGCCGACGATTTGGATCTTGACGTCCATGCCATCGGTCTCGGTCAGCACGCCCATTTCCGTGATCTGTCGAAAATCGGCCGCTACCGCCCACGCTCGGCCCATGTGATCCTTCACGAGGTGTCTTCCTTTGAAGGCTATCAGGACCTCAATCATGGAGCGGATGTGGCCCTTGATGTCTTTGAGCCCAACCCGGAGCGGGAAATCTCTTATTCAACGCGAGCCATCTCCTCGCTCGCCTGCGGTTGTCCGCTGATCACCATGGGTTTCACGGAAATTGGCCGCCTTGTTGAAGAAACTGGCGCAGGGTGGACGCTGGATGAGTTTTCCATTGAGGCGCTGCGGGATCGGCTCACCACGCTCAAAGCCAACCCCCAGCTGGTCGCTAAGGCTCGCACAAAAACCCGGGACTTTTGGACGGCCTATATCGACCCCGTGCGCCAAGCCAAACCGCTTGTGTCGATGCTGGAAAGTGGCGTCTCCAATGTTTGACGCAGTGAACAAGCTCTGTCCCACAATTGCCTTTGTGGCCCATGCAGGACCGCTGGAACCCCAGGCTGCCCTGCTGGCGGCAAGCCTTCACGAATACTATTTACCGGGCCGCATCATCTGCCGCACGGTTGCGCCGACCAGCGTGTGGGGCGATGTGAGCGCGGATCTGAAGGCGCTCCTCAACAGGCTCAATATCCCGTTGATGCCGTGCGAAAACCCCATTGAAATCAGCTACAAGCACGGCAACAAGATTGGCGCCCTCGACGGCCTTGAAGAGCGCTGCCTGTTCCTCGACACCGACATGATGTTGATGGCGCCGTTTTCTTGGCACTACATGCTGTCGGGGGCGGCAGCGGCAAAGCCTGCTGATGTGGATACCTTCTCAAATGGGGGTGGGAGCTGGGCGCGGGTCTGGTCGCTGTTTGACAAAGACGTGCCGCCCAAACGCTACAAGGCCACCGTGTCAGGCGACCTGATGCGCCCCTATTTCAATGCAGGTTTCATCCTGGTCGAGCATGGCGACGACTTTGCCAAAACCTGGATCGATTGCGCCCGCAAGATCGATGCTGACACCCGTATCCGCAACAAGCGACCCTGGCTTGACCAAATTGCCCTGCCCGTCACCTTCGCCTCGTTGGGCTGGGAGGTGGACGCCTTGGGCGACGCGTTCAACTATCCTTGCCACATCGCCACCATCGGTGATGCTGCCCCCTACTTTGCCCATTACCACTACCCGCATGTGATTGCTGAGCAGCCAAAGCTTGCTTTTCGCTTCAAACATCTTCTCAAGACCTATACCGATCTTGGCCCGATCCTGCGCCGCTACGAAGGGTGGGATGTGCTGATGACGACCATGGAGGCAAACTGATGACAGGCTCCGACAGCACGTCCGGCGATCAAGGTGACGATGGCAGCGAGATAAACGCGCAAGGGCCGAAGCGGCGGCGGGGGGCCAACCAGGAAAGGCCGCGGCGCCGCCGGCGCGCTGACCGACTTACACGTTTGCTTGGCCACCATCTGCCCCAACAGCTCGACCGGTTGTTTCTCATCTCGCTCCAGCAGCGCTACCTTTACTGCCCCGTCTCAAAGGTTGCGAATTCGAGCATCAAAGCCTTCCTCTACGAGGCCGAATTGCGCAACGCAGGCTTTACCCGGTCAGCGGCGGATTTCACCACCGCGCAGGTCCACAACTTCTTGTTCGGACCGCTTCTGCAAACCTACCAGGTGCCGAGCGATATGCTCGAGGACATGCTGAGCGACGACACCTTCAAGCGCATCTTGTTTGTGCGCAATCCTGCCGACCGGCTGGTCTCATGTTTTCTGGATCGTGTGCGCACCCCAGGCAGCGTTCCCAGCAAAGTCATGCAGCGCGCTCTTGGCACTGACAATCCCGATGAGATCAGCTTCGATCAATTCGTCGGCGTGATCGCCGAGCAAGATATCAAAGACATGAACCCGCACTGGCGCCCCATCTACTACGAAGCCTGCTCCGATAAGATCGACTATAACCGCATCTATCGGTTCGAGGCCCTACAGAGCGAGCTCTTTCGGTTGTTAGAGGAAGTCTATCCCGCCATTGCAGGCTCAATAGACCTGGGGATTAACTTGTCACCGGCCAAGACCGATGCGGGCAAAAGGGTCGCCGAGTTTGTTACCCCCGCGCTGAAGGCAAAGATCGACGCTATTTATAGCGTGGACTACGAAACCTTCGGCTACTGAGGGGGCCAGGCCAATGATGCGCGTGACAGGGCAAGCGATCACACGGCAAAGGATTATTCGGAGCGCTGCACCCGCACATCATCACGTGCCAATCGCTCAGGGCGAAGGCTAAGGCCAAGCCCTGGCGCATCGTTGAGCGTGATCATGCCGTCTTCCACCTGCGGCAGGCCCGTCACGACGTCATTGTACCAGCCCAGATAGTAGGCCCGGACACTTTCCATGATCAGCGCATTGGGGATGTGCATGGCAAACTGGCAGCCCGCAGCATAGCCGAACGGCCCAGTGCAATCGTGGGGGGCGCAGGGCACCTTGTGGGCCTCCGCCAGCGCCGCGATCTTTTTGGCATCGGTAAACCCGCCGCACCATCCAAGGTCCAGCATGGCAACGCCCACAGCGCCCGTCGCGAGGGCATCGCGAAAGTGGTGGATGGACGACAGCGTTTCCGACACGCACACCCAGGCCTTGGTGTGCGGGGCGTAGTTCGCGATGTCGGCAGGATTATCCAGGCGAAACGGGTCTTCATGCCAGTAGGTGCCATAGTCTTCTAAGTGGTGGGCCAAACGCTTTGCCATCGGCAGCGACCAGAGCGAATGGAACTCCACCATAATGTCCATGCGATCGCCCACAGCGCGCCGGATTTTCTCAAAGGGCTCCAAGGCGCGTTTCAACTCGTCCGGTGAGATATCGCGGCCACCGGTGCGCTCAGCCGCCATATCAAACGGCCAAATCTTCATTGCGGTGATCCCTTCATCAAGAAGGGCGTGGGCAAGCTCATCGGCCCTATTCAAGAACGCGTCGAGATCTTCATAGGCGCCTTCCTTGTCGAGCGCCCAGTTGTTGGACGATTGGCCAACGGCGCGGCGCATATAGCCCGAGCCGGCGCATGTGTTGTAAGTGCGGATCGTGTCGCGCGCGCGCCCGCCCAACATGTCCACCACGGGCACGTTGTGCGATTTTGCCAGAAGATCCCAAAGCGCGATGTCCACAGCGGAGATGGCCCGCGTCTCAACCCCTGCAGCGCCCCAACCCAAGTACCCCTCGAGCCTTGACCGCCGCGCTGGGATATGGCGCGGATCTGTGCCCAGGAGCCGGGGCGCGCACCATTCATGGAGGTAGGCGGCCACAGCGGCGGGGGCTTGGCAGGTTTCGCCGAACCCAACAACCCCTTCGTTCGTTTCTATTTTCAACCAGAGAAGGTTCTCGTAAGGATCAATCTGTATGGTCTCTAGGGCAGTGATCTTCATGTCACGCTCATATTGACGTCGTAATTTCAGGGCTTGATGAGGCTGGTCGTGGGCGCAGACAAAGCCCCTTTGGTTTATGGGAGCTGGATGGGCATGTCGATGCGCGGGGGCGTGTGCAAGCGGACAGAGCGATGAAGTCACCCGATTCGCGCAGGGTTTTGCTGCTTCAAGGCCCGCCCACGCGGTTCTTTTCAGTGCTGCGGCAAGCCTTCAACGATGCCGGCATTCCGGTGTTGCGCGTCAAACTCAACGCCGGCGATGCCATTCGCGCAGGCGATGCCATCCCCTTCCGCGGCACTCTCACCGAGTTTGCCCCGTTTTTGACGAGGCTGATGCGGCGAGAAGCCATCACGGATGTGCTCTATTTTGCCGATCGCCTCCCCTACCACCAGATCGCCGAAGGGGTGGCCAATGGCCTAGG
>JBCDLN010000279.1:0-5221 GCA_038745295.1 Pseudomonadota bacterium
GCAAAATCTGACGTGCCGGCGATGATGACGGGATTGACCCCAGCCTCCTCGGTGAACACGGGCCGGCCCCGTGCGCTTTGACGCAAAGTCGCCCCAAATGCCGACGACCCGGTGAAATCGATGGTCGCAATATCGGCGCTCTCCACATAATCCATTGTGACCGGAGCCTCGGCGGTGTCGGCGGCAAGGATGATGGTGTTGGGGTCCTGCCCTTCTGCGGCCAGAACTTCACGGATGACTTTAACCGTAAGGGCGAGCGGTAAAATCGCGCCCGGGTGAGGCTTCACAATTGTGGCGTTGCCTGTGGCAAGGTTTGCAAAAATGGCAGGGTAGGAATTCCACGTGGGGAATGTGCTGCAGCCAATCACCAGGCCGACACCGCGGGGGACCACGTGGAAGGTTTTGTCGAGCACCAAGGGCGGCCGTTTTCCTTGGGGCTTTTCCCATCGCACGGCGCCGGGAATGGTCCTCATGGTATCATAGGCATAGGCCACCGCTTCGAGCCCGCGATCCTGTGCGTGCGGCCCGCCGGCTTGAAACGCCATCACAAACGCTTGGCCCGTCGTGTTCTCAACGGCTTTGGCCATAAGGAAGCTTTCCGCGTTGAGCCGCTTCAAGGCTTCAAGGCATACACCCACGCGCGCCTCGATGGTCTGGTTGGCCCAGCGCGTCCCAGCAAGCTTTGCCGCGTCGATCAGCGTTTGCGGGGTTGCAGCAGGATAGGTGATCCCGAGGGGGAAGCCGAAAGGGCTCTCCTCAGCGCCCACGGAACCTTGGTCTGAGGGTTGGTAGAGGGGAAAAAGCTTGCCAAGCAGTGCCTCAAAACTGCGCTCGCCCTCTTGTTTGGCATGCTCACCGTAGATCTTGCCCGACGGCACTTCGGGGAATGGAGAGTAAAACGCGCGGGTGGCTTTGGCCTCCAGCGCGCTCATTAAGAGCGCGCGATGGGTCTCGAATAAGACGCTCACGTTCGCCTCCCCGGCCGTTGGGTGTCCTGTGCTGTGCTGCAGACCCCTGTCAGGGCCCGCGTTGACAAGCGCTTTTGTTGCTCAATAAGTTGCGAGCGGGTCTCCGCGTCAAGGCATCTTTCGGCGGCACTCGGATCCCGTGAGCATGAGCGTGAGGAGCCCGGATGGACACCGTTCGCAGCGAGCGGCATGGCGCCGTGGTCCGCCTCACTTTGAACCGGCCTGATAAGCTCAACGCCTTCAATGATGAGATGCATCAAGCACTCATGAGCGCGCTTGATAGGGTGGCTGGCGACAACACAGTGCGCGCGCTCATCTTAACGGGAGCGGGGCGAGCCTTTTCAGCCGGCCAAGACCTTGGCGACCGGGCGATGTCTCAGGGTGATCCTCCCCACGATCTAGGGGCCACGTTGGACGTCCATTACAACCCTCTTGTGCGCCGGCTTCACAGCCTGCCAGTGCCCACCATTGCCGCCGTCAACGGCGTGGCGGCCGGCGCCTCCATGAACATTGTCCTTCTTTGCGACATCATTCTTGCGGCGCGGTCTGCGGTGTTTCTCCAGCCCTTCGCCAACTTGGGCCTCATTCCCGATGCGGGAGGCACCTTTACCCTTCCGCGTGTGGTGGGAAGTGTGCGCGCCCGGGCAATGGCGATGCTGGCCGACAAGGTAGACGCTGAAACCGCGGAGCGTTGGGGCCTTGTGACCCGCCTTGTGAAGGATGACGCCCTTCTTGAGGAGGCAGATCAGGTCGCCCAAGCGCTTGCCGCCCGCCCCACCGATGGGCTGGTGGCGATCCGGCACGCCTTTGCCCTAGGCGCCAACAACACCCTCACCACCCAGCTCGATGTGGAGCGGGACATGCAACGCGAACGCGGCCACCACCCTGATTATGCCGAAGGTGTCAGCGCGTTCCTTGCCAAACGCAAACCTGACTTTCGAGGCCGGCTATGAGCGTCGCCGCCCGCGCCGCCGCAGCGATGTGGCTCGATGACCACGCCGCCCACGCCCTTGGCGTCACCATCGAAGAGACCGGCGATGGTGTCTCCAAGCTCACCATGCCGGTGCGCGATGACATGACCAACGGCCACCACGTCATCCATGGTGGGTTTGTTTTTGCCCTTGCGGACACCGCCTTTGCCTATGCGTGCAACTCCTCAGGACAGCGCACTGTCGCGAGCCAGTGCTCCATCAGCTTCCTCGCGCCAGCCCACCGCGGCGATGTCTTGACCGCCCAAGCGCGGGAGATCTTCCGAGAAGGCCGCCAAGGGGTTACCGACGTGCGCGTGACCAAGGCGGACGGAACGGTCATCGCCATGTTCCGCGGCAACTCGCGCACCATAAAAGGCTCCGTCTTCGACAACGAAGACAAACACTGAGAACCTGCCGATGCTTGACCTCACCCCGGACCGCGCGACGCTCGACCCCATCGAGATCGCTTCGCGCGATGAGATTGCCGCGCTCCAGTTGGATCGGCTCAAATGGTCACTGCGCCACGCCTATGACAACGTTGCCTTCTACCGCGATGCCTTCACCGAACAGGGTGTCCACCCCGACGATCTGAAGACGCTGTCCGACCTTTCAAAGTTTCCCTTCACGCGCAAAAAGGATCTGCGCGACACCTACCCGTTCGGCATGTTTGCGGTGCCGAGAGAAAGGGTAGCGCGGGTCCATGCGTCCTCCGGCACAACAGGCCGTCCGACGGTGGTGGGCTACACCAAAAGCGACATCGACAACTGGGCGACCGTGATGGCCCGCTCCATCCGCGCTGCAGGCGGTAAGCCTGGCGAGATGGTGCACGTCGCCTACGGCTACGGGCTCTTTACCGGCGGGCTCGGCGCGCACTATGGGGCTGAAAAACTCGGCTGCACGGTGGTGCCGATGTCCGGCGGGATGACGGAGCGGCAAGTCCAGCTCATCGGCGACTTTCGGCCCGAGATCATCATGGTCACGCCCTCCTATATGCTGGCGATCCTCGACTATTTCCGCGATGAGGGGATCGACCCGCGGGAGACATCCCTCAAGGTGGGCATCTTTGGTGCCGAGCCGTGGACCAACGCCATGCGCGGGGAAATCGAAGTGGCGTTCGACATGCACGCCGTCGATATCTACGGCCTTTCGGAGGTGATCGGGCCGGGCGTCTCATGCGAGTGCGTGGAGACCAAGGACGGGCTTCATATTTGGGAGGACCATTTTTATCCCGAGGTGATCGACCCGCAGACGGGTGATCCTCTGCCAGACGGTGAGATGGGCGAGCTCGTCTTCACAAGCCTCACCAAAGAAGCGCTGCCGATCCTGCGCTACCGCACCGGCGATCTCACCAGGCTACATCCTGGCACGGCCCGCTCCATGCGGCGCATGGACAAGATCACCGGCCGCACCGACGACATGCTCATCATCCGCGGCGTGAACGTCTTCCCCACCCAGATCGAAGAGCAGATCCTCAAAATTGAGTCCCTCGCCCCGCATTACCTGATCGAGGTGCACCGCGAAGGCCGGCTCGACACTATGACCGTCCATGTGGAGGCGCGGGCCACAGCATGGGGTGCGGATGCGCAGGTGGCCGCACAAGCTGCGCTGGAGCAGGCAGTGAAGAACATTGTCGGCGTGACGATTTCGGCAAACATTTCCGAGCCCGGCGCCATTGAGCGCTCCATCGGCAAGGCAAAGCGTGTGAAAGACCACCGCCCCAAAGACTAGCGACGGTTTGGTTTGCAAAGTGTGTTCAGCTCAGTCGAGCAGATGGCCGTGCCGATCTGAACTCGCCCTCGCGCGCCAAGGAAAGGCTTGGCGCGTCAAATGACAAAGGGCACAATCAGTGAAGGCCTCTGCGCGCTCAAAACCGCCCTCAACGCCAAAGTCACCCGCTACGAGGCGGTTTTCGATGCCTTTCGCATCCTCCCCGACCTCGAGATACGGGACGTCTCTAGCTTCGAGCGGGGCATCCACCTTTCTTATCGCGTCTTAGGCATCAGCGCGGGGGGTGCCCCCATGCGCCTTCGCGAGGGTGCCCCATGGAAAGCTGATCACCTTTACGCCTGCGCTGTTCATCAGATCGAAGATGCCCTTCACACCGACACCGATGCCCCGCGTCACGCCAAGCCGAGCCCTCCTCCCGGCGACGGCACACCGCTCACCAACGATGCGGCAAGGGCAATCATCACCCCTCATTTGCAGCGTTACGAAGACTTTCTCTCCGGCGAACCCATGCGCCATTTCAACGTCGCCTGGCATATCCTGCGCGCCGGCCGGTATCCCCCGCCATCATCCGCGCGTGGCTCTTGGATCTTGACGCGCGCGGCCTTGGTACGCCGGACACCGCGGCCGCCATCGAGGATGCGAGCGTGCTTTACGACGAGGCTCATAAAGGCAGCGTGAGTTCGGCGCGCTTCGACCCGGCAATCCTAGCCCTGGTCGATGACGCCCACATCTTGCGCGCCACCGCCGCCGCCAATTGGGTCGGCTCATGGTATCGCAACACGTTCGACGAGCCAGATGGTTATCCGCTCACCGGCGTTCTTGCCCGCATCGCAGCCGTGCCGCGCCATCGCGCTGCGGTGACAGGCGCTCTTCTCAGTGGCCTCAACGACTTTGAAGGCCTTGGCGCTATCTTTAAGGACCCCAGGCTGGGCAAAGACTTCGACGGTGAGCGCTTCATCCTCGAGGCATTTAGCCAGGGCGAGAATGAGCCTTACCTCCCAACCGCTCAGTCGCTGTGGTTTCCCGTCCACGAACACTACGCCGCTGATGGCGCGTTTGCGGTCCGCCTCCTTGCGGCCGGGCATGCGTATTTGGCGCTCATGTGCGCCACCGAGCTCCACCCGCCCCACCCCTCGATGCGCAACGTGTTGAAGCGCCTTACCGATCACGCCAACCCCTCCATCGCTGGACAGGCCAAGTCCGCGCTGACAAGGATGAGCCGATGAGCGCGCTCCGCCTCCTAATTTTTGACTGTGACGGGACCCTCGTCGACAGCGCCGCCCATATTGTGCGCGCCATGGAAAACGCGTTTCGCAGCCACGGGCTGACCCCGCCGCCCGACGCTGCGATCCGCGGGATCATCGGCCTTTCCCTGCCTGACGCCATGGTCGCCCTCGCCGCCGATGAGAGTGAAGCCCATGATGACCTGGTGGCCGCCTACAAAGTTCACTATCGCGACGCGATGGTGCGGGAGGCCTTGGCTGAACCGCTCTATCCCGGCGTGATGGAGATGCTTGACGCGGTGAGCACCGAGGCAACGCTCCTCGGCGTTGC
>JBCDLN010000280.1:0-5193 GCA_038745295.1 Pseudomonadota bacterium
AGCCCACCTGTTGCATGACCACTGTGTGTTGGACTGGCGTGAGGAGATTAGGCGGATCACCAATCCGGCGCTCGTCATCGGTGGGCAGAAGAGCATTTTCTCCGCTCAGTCCCAGCAGTGGGTCGCAGGCCAGATCCCAGGCGCACAGGTTGAGATCTTTGAGGCGGACCAAGGCGGTGGCCATTTCATGTTTTGGGAAAATGCAGATCGCTTCAATGGAAGCGTTGCAGCGTTTCTTCAGAGCGGGTGAATGGTCGGCGCAGTTTTCAGGGCGTTGGCGATAGGGGGCCCCGTCACACGCGGCATTGATGGCGGGTGTAACGTGTGGGTAGGGCACTGAGGTCAGCACACTGATTTTGCAGAATGCGCACAGGTTGGGCCGGCACCGTTGCCGATATTGGTTCAGCGCGAGTGCTTGCCTTCCCGAACGGCTGCTCGACGAGCGGTCCAGTCCGCCATCTTCAGCAACGCATTGATACATTTGGTGGGCCCGGAGGGACTCGAACCCCCAACCAAACCGTTATGAGCGGTCGGCTCTAACCAATTGAGCTACAGGCCCAGGCGTTCATGTATTGCCTGCCAACCTTTGAGATAGCAAGTCTTGAGGCAGTGGCGGGCTGCCACGGCGGCTAGGCTTGGTGCGACCCTTTAAGGGCGTTGCAGTTGGCGCGTTTGCAGCCCAACATCCTATGGCTGCGAAGGTGGAATAGGGTGCGCGAGCCATTTGAGGGAAGAATGAGCCAAACGCGGGTTCAGTCGCTATGGGATCGGTCGGCCGCAGAAGAGGAGGTGTCGAGCCCCTTTGTGTCCGGTGGGCATGTGGATGTTGCTGTCATCGGTGGCGGCTTTACCGGGCTCTCCGCGGCACTCCATTGCGCCGAAAAAGGCCTCAGCGTTCACCTTTTGGAAGCGCGCCATATCGGCTTTGGCGCCTCGGGCCGCAACGTGGGTCTTGTGAACGCGGCGGCGTGGCTACCGCCCCAAAAGGTTGTGAAGGTTCTGGGCGACACCTACGGGCCGCGCTTTGTGGAAGAGTTCGGCAATGCACCGGCCTATGTCTTCTCGCTGATTGAGCGCCATCAAATGCGCTGTGAGCCTAAGCGGATGGGAACGATCCATGCCGCCCATGCGCTGAGTGGGATGCGCGATCTGACAGCCCGTCACGCGGCGTGGCAGAGCCTTGGGGCGCCGGTGGATCTTTTGGACAAAAATGGTGTGGGGGAGCTGACCGGCTCGGAGCATTTTCACGGCGGACTGCTGGATAGAAGGGCTGGTACGATCAACCCCATGGGTTACTGCCGGGGCTTGGCACGGGCAGCGCGCGCACAAGGGGTCGTGATCAGTGTGGGTGTCTCAGTTGACGGGCTGAGCCAGTCTGGCAGCGTTTGGACCGTCACCACCAATCATGGTGAGATCACCGCCCGCAACGTCATCCTGGGGACAAACGCTTACACTGCCGGTTTGTGGCCTGGCCTCGAAAAGACGTTCACCACCATCTACTACTTCCAGCTGTCGACGGAGCCGTTGGGCGAGCGCGCCGACCACATCTTGCCCGGTGGGCAAGGCCTTTGGGATACTGCGCCCGTGATGTCGAGCTTGAGGCGCGATGCGGATGGCCGCCTTTTGATCGGCTCCATGGGCAAGCTCCTGGGCAACGCGGCGGAGGGGGCGTCAGAGCGGTGGGGCCGGGCAATGCTGAAGCGGATGTATCCCACCCTTGGCAAGGTGACGTTCGAAGAGGCGTGGGATGGTAAAATCGCACTCACGCCCGATCATATGCCAAAGATCTATGAGCTTGCTGACGGGCTCTACACCACCATGGGGTATAACGGTCGCGGGATCACGACCGGCACCATCTTCGGGCGCACGCTTGCTGAGCTGTTAACGGGGGCTGACCGTGCCCAGTTGCCCCTGCCCATCACGGAGCCGGCACCTGATCCTGGCGCCTCCATGAAGTCTTGGGCGCTCAATGGCGCGTTTGCGGCACGGACGATTGTCCGCGGCATCGGCGCTGGGGCACCCTAGGGCCTTCGCGCCGCGTGCAGCGCGAGGTTGACCCATCACCCTTTGAAATTGTTGCTATACCTTCCCTATTGCGGCGTTCGGCCAGTGCGCGGCGGCGCCTAGTGTAAGCGAGCGAGAGTTGCTGGTTCATTGGCGCCCAACGGTACGCTGGGCAGCTCCTCAGAAAACCTTCAGATTTTAATCAGTTTTCCGCGATTGCCCATCCTGATGCGCCCACTTAGATCTTTGTGGGCAGCATCATGTCTGCTCTCACATCAGTATAATTCAGTTGGGGTATAGTCGAATGCCTTCGACACCTGAGACTTGGCTCGATGAATTTCGAGCCAACACGATCGATTCTGGCCCACGCGGGAACGATCAGTTCGAATCGCGCATCATCCAGCTCGATAATGGCAACACGGTCGTGTTTTATACCGACCAGTCCGATGCGCCACCTGCAACGCCCAATGACTATGACATTGTTGGTCAGATCTTTGACCCGCTCGGCAATCGCATCGGCGGCGAGTTTGTCGCCAATAACTTCCAGATTGACAGTGAGCAATACTTCGACGCGGTCGCACTGCCTGGCGGCCGATTCGTCATCACGTATGAAGATAATGCGTCAGGCAATGTCACCATCCGCGCAACCGAATGGGATACAGATGAAAACGGGGTGACGGTCGCCACCGCCCGCACCATAGCAACACCGGCCTCGGGCGACACCGTCGCCAATCCCACCATCGCCGCCTTTGATGATGGCCGTTACGTGGTCGCCTACGGCCACTACGAGGCCGCGGCCGATGACCATGATGTGCGCTTCAAGATCGTCAGTGCAGCAGGTGCCGTAGGCGCTGAGAAAATTTCGATCTCCGGCTCGCCCACCGTGGCCGGGTTCGGCCCTGATGTTGCTGTGCTTGAAAACGGCAACATCGCATTCGTGACTGAGTATGGAACCCCCGATTCCAGCATTGTCTACCGCGTCCACAACGGGCTCGGAACAGCAATTCGCGGTGCTGAGGTCATGGCCAATACCTCAACCAATGGGGATCAAGACTTTGATCCCTCGCTTGTTGCGTTGAAGGGCGGCGGTTTTGTTGTGTCTTGGACCAATGTCGACGCCAACGACACCGATGTTGAATTCCAACGGTTTGACAATGGCGGCAATGCCCAAGGGGCTATGCGCACGGTCAACAGCGGCGGGGTGACGGACGACAACAACGAATCCCACCTGATTGCCCTTGCCGACGGAGGCTTCGTTGTCGCCTATGACGATGATGAAGCGGGCAACATTGCCTTCCAGCGCTACGGCGCTGATGGCAATTTCATTGGCGATGCTGTCCGTGTGTCCAGCAGCAACAACATCCACTACGACCCATCGGGCGTTGGGCTTGCCGATGGTCGCTTCATCATCGGTTGGACCGAGAATGCGAGCAACAACGCTGATATCAAAGTGAAATACTTTGATCCGCGCGACACGCCCAACGACGAAGTCTATACGCCCGATGGATGGGTGGTCGGTACCGCTGGCGATGATGTGTTTCGGCCCGACTTTGACGCAGAAATTGTCCATGGGTGGGACGGGAACGACATCATCACAGAGGCTGGCCCTATCCGCCAATACTATGGCGGCAAGGGTGATGATACTCTGATCGTCACGTCAGCGATCAACTCTGATCTTCATGACGGTGGCGAGGGTGTCGATACCATCGACTGGTCCCGCTCATCGATGACCGTGATCAACGCGATCTTCGATCTTGCTGCTGAGACAGCATCGGCCGCCGGCAGCGTTGAACAGATGCTGAGCTTTGAACACCTTACCGGCACAAACAACAACGACACCATCCTGGGTGAAAGTGGCGGCAACATTTTGCACGGGAACGAGGGTAACGACAGTATTGATGGCCGTGCTGGCAACGACACCATAACAGGTGGCGATGGCAACGATACGCTTATCGGCGGTGAAGGCACCGACAGTATTGACGCTGGTGCCGGCAATGACGTTGTGACGATCTTTGAGGGTCACCAGATCGACAATATCCGCGGCGGTGCGGGCATCGATCGGCTTGACCTCAGTGCCATCTTCGGCGCCGGGGTGGTGGTTGATACAGATGCCGGCACTTACACCGGGTTCGGTGGCACCCGAAACATTGCTGAGTTTGAAGAGATCATTGGCACGCAGGCCGGTGACTTCATCCGTCTCGACCTTGATGGCAACACCATCGATGGCGCTGGCGGTCACGATACGCTGCAAGGTGGGTTTGGCACCGATACCGTCCTTGGCGGGACCGGTGATGACATCATCCAAGTGCTCGATGGGGAGTTCTTTGACGCCGTGGATGGTGGCGCGGGCAACGATACGCTCGACCACTCTGACGTGACCCGTTCCGGCGATATTTTCGACTTTGAGGCGGGCATCATCACGTCCCCCTTTGATGTTGGGACACCGACCCTTTCAGGGATCGAAACCTATTGGGACGGCTCTGGCGGCAACACGATTATTTCATCAGGTGCAGGGTCATACTTTGGCAATGCCGGTGATGATTTGATGGTTGCCAATATTGGTGCACTGGAGCGTCTTGACGGGGGCGAGGGAAACGACACGGTTGACGTAACGCGGTCCACTGCTGGCCAGCGCCTCAACCTTTCCACCGGCGTGACAGGAAATCCTGGCGAAGCCTTCACCAACTTTGAAAACGCTCGCTCTGGCGTGGGTGATGACACACTCACCGGAAGAAATGGGGCCAACCGCCTTGAGGCTGGAGCCGGCGATGACGAGCTCGTCGGCGGGGCAGGCCATGATACCCTCGATGGCGGTGATGGTCGCGACACCATGGAGGGCGGTGTTGGCAATGACCAATACTATGTGAGCGAGCGGCGAGAGCAGGTCGTCGAAGGAAATGGTGAGGGCTATGATACCGTCATTGCCGCGATCAAATACCGTCTTGGCGATCACCTTGAAAGCTTGATCTTGAACGGTGCGCCGGCAGATGATTTGGCGGGCACCGGCAACAGTCTAGCCAATGATATTGTGGGTGACGCTGGCGACAATCTCTTGCGCGGCAAAGGCGGGGATGACCGGATCTATGGTGTCAATGGCGATGACAGGATCACCGGTGGCAGCGGCGCCGATCAGCTGTCCGGCAATGAGGGTGACGATACCTTGCGCGGTGACGGGGGTGCCGACACGCT
>JBCDLN010000281.1:0-5107 GCA_038745295.1 Pseudomonadota bacterium
GCGCTCCTCACCCGCCCCCGCGCCCACTACGATCTCGCCCGGCCGGGCATTGCCCTTTATGGCGGCGTCTCTGCCACCACCGTTGCCCCGCTGGAACCTGCCGTGCGGCTCGAAGCCAGGGTCATTCAGGTGCGCGATGCAAGAGCCGGTGAGACGGTGGGCTATGGCGGGGCCGAAACGCTCACCCGCGACACCCGTATTGCCATCGTGGGCGCCGGCTATGCCGACGGGTATTTGCGCGCCAAAGGCGGGCGCGATGGGTCCCCCGGTGCACCAGTGAGTGTTGGTGGGCGAATCACGCGGGTGATTGGGCGCGTGTCGATGGACCTTGTTGCCGTCGACGTCACCGATATCCCGTGCGCCCGAGGCGACTATGTGGAACTCTTCGGTCCTAATGTGCCTGTGGACCTTGTGGCTGAAAACGCAGGCACCATTGGTTACGAAGTGCTGACGAGCCTCTCCCGGCGGGCCGATCGGCACTACGCCGCACTCTAGATCCAAACCGTCTGGGGGCAGCGCGTAGAGGCGCTTGCGGTCGGGCGCCTCGGCCCGTACCCCATGGCTATGCCCAAGCGCCAGTCTCACTTCGTCTGCCAGTCCTGCGGGGCAAGCCACACCAGGTGGTCCGGCAAATGTGACGCCTGTGGTGCATGGAACTCGCTGGTGGAGGAGGCCAGTGCGGCCGACATCATGACCGCGGCCACAGGCAAGGCGAGCCGCACAAAAGGCCGCCGCCTCACCCTTGCCAGACTGGATGAACCCGTTGGCGAGGCGCCCAGGATCACCACCGGAATTGCCGAGTTTGATAGGGTGACGGGCGGCGGGCTGGTGCCAGGATCGGCCGTCCTCATCGGCGGCGATCCTGGGATTGGCAAATCCACCCTCCTCCTCCAGACGGCGGCAGCGTTGGCGCGTGGCGGCCACAGCGCCGTCTACGTCACGGGCGAAGAGGCAACGCAGCAGGTCCAGCTGCGCGCGCAAAGGCTGGGGGCTGATACCGCCCCTGTGGCGCTTGCGGCAGAAACCTCGGTGGAAACTATCCTAGAGACCCTTGGCGCGTCTGCGCCGCCTCAGCTCTTGGTGATTGATTCCATACAAACCCTTCACACCTCCATTGCGGATGCGGCGCCAGGCACCGTCACGCAGGTGCGCGCCGCCGTTCAAGCGCTCATCCGTTATGCGAAAGTGTCAGGGGCTGCGGTCATCTTGGTGGGGCACGTCACCAAAGACGGGCAGCTCGCCGGCCCGCGGGTGGTGGAGCACATGGTGGACGCCGTCCTCACGTTCGAGGGTGATCCGAGCCATGCCTTCCGCCTTCTGCGTGGCGTGAAAAATCGCTTTGGCCCCACCGATGAGCTCGGCGTTTTTGAAATGACCGGCGGCGGGCTTGCGGAGGTCCACAACCCCTCAGAGCTCTTTTTGGGCGAGCGGGACGGGGCATCGCCGGGGGCCGCCGTGTTTGCTGGCATGGAGGGCACCCGGCCGCTCCTCGTAGAACTTCAAGCGCTTGTGGCGCCATCTCGGCTTGGCACGCCCCGGCGGGCCGTCATCGGATGGGACACGGCACGGCTTTCCATGGTGCTTGCTGTCCTTGAAGCGCGCTGCGGTGTTGCCCTTTCCCAGCACGATATTTACCTCGCGGTGGCAGGCGGGCTCAGGATCAATGAGCCGGCCGCCGACCTTGCGGTTGCGGCAGCACTCATTTCATCGCTCGCCGGGATCGCGCTGCCTGGTGAGCTTGTCTATTTCGGCGAAGTCAGCCTCTCAGGCCGCGTCCGGGCGGTACCCCACGCGGCTGGGCGCATTAAGGAAGCCATGAAGCTTGGTTTCACCGGCGCGCTCGTTCCAGCGGGGATGGGTGTGGAGGCTGGGGGTGCGCACGTCAGCGAGGTTGCATTGCTCGCCGATTTGGTTCACCGCATCGCACCAAACGGGTTTGCCGACGAGCGGCGCGGCCCACCTTCTGGAGACGACCAATGAACATCGCGATCCTAGACGGCATTGTCATCGCCGTTGTGCTGATCTCGGCCCTTCTTGCCATGTTCCGAGGCTTTGTGCGCGAGGTGCTGTCGATTGCGGCCTGGGTCGCGGCCGCCATCCTTGCCTACGTCTTTTATGAAGAGCTGGTGCCGTACGTGCGCGAGTATGTGGACAATCCCACCCTTGCGGCGGGGATTTCGGCGGCAGCGATCTTCTTGGTGGCACTGATCGTTGTGAGCCTCATCACCATGAAGATTTCCGATTTTGTGAGCGATTCGGCGGTGGGCTCGCTGGACCGCCTGTTGGGATTCTTGTTCGGCGCTGCCCGGGGTATCCTGCTCGTGGTGGTAGCGGTCATCTTCTTCAATTGGTTGGTGGATGAAGCAAACCGACCTGCATGGGTCACCACTGCCATCACCTATCCTGAGCTTTCAAAGCTTGGCAATCAGCTCCTTGCTGCCATCCCCGATGACCCCGAAGCCGCCATTCGTGGCGCTCTAGAGGACGCGGGCGGCGCGTTGGAGCAAGAGGGCGAAACGCTCCAAGATGCTGGCGATGACGTGCGCTCCGCAGATGACTCGCCAACGAGCCCCGCGCCAGGCGACACCACGGGCACCGCACCCGCAAACGGCGGAGCCTCCAACTGACGCGCCGCCTCATCGGCCCGGCAGACGAGGATCGCTTTCACGATGAGTGCGGCGTCTTCGGAGTGTTCCGCAACGAGGGGGCCGGGCCGCTCACCGCGCTCGGCCTCCACGCGCTGCAACATCGCGGGCAGGAGGCGGCGGGGATTGTGACAGCTGGCGGCGGCCGGTTCCGTGCCGAGCGCCACATGGGACTGGTGGGGGACAATTTCACAACGCCCGACGTCATCGCCCGCCTCAAAGGGGACAGCGCGGTGGGCCACAACCGCTACTCCACCACCGGCGAGCCTGCGCTCCACAATGTGCAACCGCTTTATGCCGACACGGCGGTTGGTGGATTTGCGGTGGCCCACAACGGCAACATCACCAACGCCATCCGGCTGCGTGAGGAGCTGCGCAAAACAGGCTCCATCTTCTCCTCAACATCCGACACCGAGGTGATCCTCCACCTTCTTGCGACGTCGGAAAAGTCCACCATGATTGAGCGCTTTGTGGATGCTGTACGCCGGCTTGAGGGGGCGTTCGCGCTGGTGTCCCTCACCGACACCATGATGATTGGCTGCCGCGATGCCATGGGCATCCGCCCGCTCGTCCTGGGGGACTATGAGGGCGCTTACATCTTGGCGTCCGAAACCTGCGCGCTCGATATCATCGGTGCCCGCTACATCCGCGATGTGGAGCCTGGCGAGCTTTTGATCATCTCAGATGGCGGGCTGGAATCGCTCCGTCCCTTCCCCGAGGTGGCCGACCGATTCTGCATTTTTGAGTACGTCTACTTCTCACGGCCCGACTCGCAGGTGGCCGGCCAGAACGTTTATAGCGTGCGCAAACGCATCGGCGCCGAGCTTGCCCGCGAGGCCCCTGCGCCTGCCGATCTTGTGGTGCCGGTGCCTGATTCGGGAACGCCTGCTGCCATCGGCTTCGCGGAAGCCTCCGCCCTTCCTTTCGAGCTTGGCATCATCCGAAACCACTATGTGGGCCGCACCTTCATCGAGCCGAGCGACCAGATCCGCCACATGGGCGTGAAGCTGAAGCACAACGCGAACCGGCAGATGCTGGAGGGCAAGCGGGTTGTGCTGGTGGACGATTCCATTGTGCGGGGCACCACATCGCTCAAGATCGTGGAAATGGTGCGCGATGCAGGGGCGGCTGAGGTCCACATGAGGATCGCCTCCCCCCCAACCACCGATTCGTGCTTTTACGGCGTCGACACGCCCGAAAAGTCAAAGCTCATTGCCTCGCGCATGAACTTGGAGGAGCTCGCCCGCTATATTCGCGTTGACAGCTTGGCGTACCTTTCCATCGACGGGCTCTACCGGGCCGCGGGAGAAGAGCGTCGCCACAGCGACGTCCCGCAATATTGCGATGCCTGCTTCACCGGTGAGTATCCCACCGCCCTCACCGATCAGAAGCGGTCCACCCCTTCGCCGCAGCTTTCGTTTTTGGAACCCAGCTATTGACGGACGCCCCCGTTCTCCAGCAGCCGCCGCTTGAGCACTATGCGCCGCTGACCGATGAGGAGCGGGACGCGTTTAAGGGCAAGCTTGCTGTGGTGACTGGCGCAAGCCGCGGCTTTGGCTATGCGATCTCAACGCTTCTGGCGGAATGTGGAGCGCACGTCATTGCCGTTGCCCGCACCGTCGAAGGGCTTGAGGATCTTGACGACACCATCCGGGCCGCTGGCGGTGAGCCGCCCACGCTTGTACCGCTCAACCTCACCGATGGACCGGGCGTTGATCGGCTCGGCGCCTCAATCCAAGAGCGTTGGGGCAAGCTTGACCTTTTCATCGGCAACGCTGGTGTGATCGGCCAGGTCTCGCCGCTGACCCACGTCAAAGCAAAAGCGTGGGCTGAGGCCATGGAAGTGAATGTTTCGGCCAACTGGCGGCTGTTGCGCACCCTCGACCCCGTGCTGCGCGCGGCCGGCAGTGCGCGCGTCGTCTTCATCACATCGGGCGCGGCCCATCAGCTGCGCCCCTACTTCGGCCCCTACGCGGTCTCCAAAATGGCGTTGGAGGGTCTGGCAAAGATCTACGCCATTGAAACCCAAAGCACTGGGGTTGGCGTTTGCCTCTTCTCGCCAGGGCCCATGCGCACGGCGCTGCGCGCCAAAGCGAGGCCCGGCGAAAATCCTGAGGATGTGCCCCCACCCGCTGAAATTGCGCCCGGGGTCCTGCGCCTCGCCCTTGCCGAGTGCCCAACCTCTTAGCGAACGCGCGCCCGCCCTTCAGGCGGAGCGGGCCAACCGGGCCACCTTGCGTCAAACACAGATCAGCCCGTGCCCGCGCCACCCGGAACCGGATGGCGGCGGTCCCGAGACACGCGACATGACACACCTGAATGATCAGCGGGCGTAGGGGTTGTCACCACGTCTGAGGTTGAGCCGGATGGGAACGCCCGGCAGATCAAACGTCTCGCGGATGCCATTGACGAGGTAGCGCTCGTAGGCGGCCGGCAGAGCATCGGGCCGCGAACAAAAGGCA
>JBCDLN010000282.1:0-5099 GCA_038745295.1 Pseudomonadota bacterium
CCGGCCTCGCCCGGCTTTTGTGGACCGTGCCGTCGATTCTGCGCGGATAGAGATGGGTCGCCTGATGGCACAAAACCGGATGAAGTATGACGCGCCGCAGACGGTTCGCGCGCTCGACCCACGACAGAGCTGGTCCGAGCCTATCCACAGCACCCATCACCCTGCGAGCGAGGTTGCGGCAACGCTTGAGCCGCCCACCCCGACGGAACAGGCGCTTGCTTCAGCTGGCGCAGAGCCTGAAACCGGGCGCCACGAAGGCAGGACGCCGCTGCGCCGGCCCGTCGCTGCGCAAAAACCCCTCACCAGCGGCAGCACTCGCAACGATGTCAACGCATCGCTCGACAACCTCTCTCGCACCATCTTGAGCGATCAGCCCCGGACGCTGGAAGACCTTGTAGGCGAGATGATGCGGCCGATGCTGTGCGATTGGCTCAACACGCACCTGCCGGAGATCGTGGAACGGGAGGTGCGCCAAGAGATTGAGCGGGTGCGCCGCCACACGCGTTGAGGGCAGGCCCCACCCGTTTCACAGCTTGGCTGATGTGTGGCGCTCTTGTTTCGCGCGTCATCCACGCTTGAATGGCACCCGAACGAGGCACTAGCTGTCGTTTCCATCAACGTTGTTCATTGCGGAACCGTCGTAGGGGCCGTGCCTCACTGCTCCCGCCTAGGGTCAATTGTCCCGCGGTGGCCCTGATGCATCAACCCCCGGCTTCGCCTCTTCGGGGTTGACCCAACAGGCCCACCGCGGGGTTCTGACCGTGTCGGCTCCGAAGGAACGTCGCTGTTTGGTGTCCCACCAAAGGAACATGTGAAACGTTCTTTGGGGGCACCTCTAGTTTTGGCGGAGCTTAGAGTGAACAACCTTCAAAGCTTCTGCAGCCAGAGCGGGTAAAAGCCCAATGGAAGAATCCGGCGTCCCGTGCATGCGGGACCGAGAAAGGAAGCCGGAGCGCCGTGCACTTCCGTGGCTGCGTGAGGCGCTCTTGGCACCGTCTGCTTGACGCCCACTCTCATTGACAAGTCGGTTATCGCGACAATGCGTTCGCGCGAAATCGACCCCGCACGCTTGCCGCCGCGCGGGAGGGGACGCAGTTAGGGGTATGGCTTTCTGGATCGCCCTTAGTGCGCTGTTTGTGATCAGCGTTGTGGTGCTTGTTCGCCCGCTCATCATGCGGCCACCTGCGGTGGGTGGCGGCGATGATCGCGAAGTTTATGCCGCACAGCTCGATGAGCTCTCGGCGGACCTAAAGCGTGGGTTGATTGCACCTCAAGAGGCTGAGGCGGCGCGCGCGGAAATCGCCAGGCGGCTTCTGCGCGCGGGTGGGGCCGGCGTTTCGGACGCAGGCTCACCCCGCCGCGGCCGGCTTGTGGCTTTGGGGGTTTTCCTGTTCGTCGGCGCTTTTTCTGTGGTGGCCTACGGGGTGTTGGGCAGCCCGCAGGCGCCCGATCAGCCCTTGTCCGCCCGGCTTCAACCCATGACCGGGAGCGATCTTGCCAGTCTTGTGGAAGAGGCTGAGGTGCATTTGGCCGCCAATCCAAACGATGGCGAGGGATGGTCCGTGGTGGCACCCATTTACCAGCGCCTCGGCCGATTTGACGATGCACGGGACGCGTACGCCCGCGCCATTGCCGTACTGGGAGAAAGCGCACGCCTTCTCACCGGCCAGGCCGAGAGCATGACGGTCGCCCAAAACGGCAACGTCAGCGAGGACGCGCGGGCCCTCTTTGAGCGCGCCCTTTCCCTTGATCCAAGTGCTCTCAGCCCGGCGATATTCCTGGCGGTCGCGGCCAGGCAGTCAGGCAATGTGACCGAAGCAACCATGAGGTGGCGTGCCCTTTTGGAACGCAGCCGCGGCGACGAACCGTGGCTTAAAATTGCTGCGGCAGAGTTTGAAAGGTTGGGGATCAATCCCGACGGGCCTCCTACCCCCACCCCGCTCGGCGGGCCGGCAGCGTCCCCGGCAGGAAGCCCATCCAGCCCAGCCGGGTTGCCTCAAGGCGCTGCTCTTCTCAATGGGGGGGCAGCGCCACCAATGGTGGCTGCGATGGTGGAACGCCTTCAAACCCGCCTCACCCAAGAGGGCGGCAGTGGAGTTGAGTGGGCACAGCTTGTCCGCTCCTATGCGGTTTTGGGACAGGACGATAACGCAAGGGCAACGGTGGAGGCAGCCCTTGCCGCTCTCACTGGTGATGAGCTGGAGGCGTTCCGAGCTTCCCCAGACGTGACGGGGCTTTTGCCATGAGCATGATTTACCGCCGCGGCCGCAAGACACGTCGTCTTGCGCTCATTGGCCTTGCCGGGCTGGCGTTGAGCGCAGCGGCTGCGCTTGTGCTTTATGCTTTGGGCGACAAGATCACCTTTGCCCCCACGCCCACAGAGCTTGCCGCGGGCGCCCATCCGCCCGGGACGCGCATCAGGCTTGGCGGGCTTGTGGAGGAAGGCTCCATCGTTCGCGGCGAAAACGGCGCGGTGACCTTTGCTGTCACCGATCGGCAGAGCCAAATCCCGGTCACCTACGTGGGGATTTTGCCGGACCTCTTCCGGGAAGGGCAGGGCGTTGTGGCAGAGGGCCTCCTCACGCCAAGAGGCACGCTCGACGCCGATACTGTGCTTGCCCGGCATGACGAAAACTATATGCCCAAAGAGGTGGTGGACAGCCTCAAAGCTGCCGGACAGTGGCAGCATATGGGCGATGCAGCCGGGGAGGGCGCGCCCAATGCTCAATGAGTTCGGCCACTATGCGCTGGTGCTCGCCCTGGGGATTTCCCTCGTTCAAGGGGTTGTGCCGCTTGTGGGTGCACGGCTTGGCGATGCGCGGCTCATGGCCCTTTCGGGCCCGGCGGCTGTGCTTACTTTCGTTCTGGTGTCGGTGTCCTTCGCAGCGCTCACGGCAGCCTATGTGCGGTCGGACTTTTCGCTCCTCAACGTTTACGAAAATTCGCACTCCCTCAAGCCGCTCGTCTACAAAGTGTCTGGCGTTTGGGGCAATCACGAAGGCTCACTGCTCCTTTGGATCTTGATCCTCAGCCTCTTCGGCCTGCTGGTGGCAACCTTCGGCCGGCACATTGCAGCGTCTTTGCGGGCCACCACCGTGTCGGTCCAAGGCTGGATCTCCACATCATTTCTCCTCTTCATTCTCACCACGTCCAACCCGTTTACGCGGCTTGACCCGGCGCCCATCGAAGGGCGCGACCTCAACCCGCTCCTCCAAGACATCGGCCTCGCGATCCATCCGCCGCTTCTTTATGTGGGCTATGTGGGCTTTTCGATTGTGTTTGCGTTCGCCATTGCAGCGCTCATCGAGGGGCGCATCGATGCGGCGTGGGCCCGCTGGGTGCGGCCTTGGACACTGCTGTCCTGGGTCTTCCTCACCCTTGGGATCACCATGGGCAGCTACTGGGCTTATTATGAGCTTGGCTGGGGCGGCTGGTGGTTCTGGGACCCGGTCGAGAACGCATCGTTCATGCCGTGGCTGGCGGGGACAGCGCTCCTGCACTCGGCGGCTGTGATGGAAAAGCGTGATGCGCTGAAGGTGTGGACGGTGCTCTTGGCACTCATCACGTTCTCGTTGTCGCTGCTCGGAACCTTCTTGGTGCGTTCAGGCGTGTTGACCTCGGTGCATGCGTTTGCCTCAGACCCCACCCGTGGCCTCTTCATTCTGGGCATCTTGGTGGTGTTTATCGGTGGGGCGTTTGCACTGTTTGCCACTCGTGCCGGCATGCTGAAGGCGGGCGGAGCGTTTTCTCCCATCTCGCGGGAGGGTGCGCTTGTGCTCAACAATGTCTTTTTGACCACCTCGTGCGTGACCGTCCTCATCGGAACGCTCTACCCGCTTGGGCTTGAAACGCTGACCGGTGAAAAAATCTCTGTCGGTCCGCCCTACTTCAATATGACGTTCATCCCGCTCATGATCCCGCTGTTCCTGGCGATCCCGTTCGGGACCCTCCTGGCGTGGAAACGCGGCGATGTGGCGGCCGTTGCGGAGCGGTTGCTCGTGGTGGCGGGACTTGCCGTGTTTGCCGGTGCGCTCGCCGCCTGGTTTGCCGGACGGGACACCTTCCTCACAGCAACATTTGGTCTAGCGCTCGCCACCTGGCTTATTGTGGGAAGCTTTGCCGAGGTGCTGTTGCGCACAGCCTCAGCGAGTTCGCTCAAAGTGCGGCTGCGCCGCCTGACCGGGCTCCCCCGATCCACATGGGGCTCCGCGTTGGGGCATTTTGGGCTGGGGCTGACGGTTTTGGGGATCGTGTCGCTCAATGCGTTTGAAACCGAAGTCATCGCCGATATGGGACCGGGCGATACCGTCACCATCGCAGGCTACGACGTACGCTTTCAAAGCGCGCTCCAAGAAGATGGGCCCAACTATCAAGATGCCGTTGCGGTGCTTGCGGTCACGAAAGGGGGGCAGCCTGTCACGATTTTGCGGCCCGCCCGCAGGCTCTATCCGGCGAGGCAATTCCCCACCACAGAGGCATCCATCAAAACGCTCGGCCTTACGCAGCTCTACGCGACACTTGGTGATGTGAGCGGCAACAAGATCGTGGTGCGCCTCTTTTATAAGCCATGGGTGCTGTTGATTTGGATCGGCGCGGTTGTGGCATCTTTGGGGGGGATGTTGTCGCTCTTCGATAAGCGGCTGCGCATTGGGTTGCCGGCGCCGTCGCGCAAAAGGGTGGCCTCGGCAGGCGGCGGGATGCAGCCACAACCCGCCAGGAGCAAGGCGTGAGGGTTCTGGCCATCATCCTCGCCCTTTGGGTTGTGTTTCCCGCCTGGGGGGCAAGCCCATCAGAGCAGCTTGATGACCCTGCCTTAGAAGCGCGCGCCAGAGCCCTTTCCAAAGAGCTGCGGTGTTTGGTGTGCCAGAACCAATCCATTGACGATTCGGACGCTGAGTTCGCCAAGGACATGCGTTTGGTGGTGCGCGAACGCCTTTTGGCTGGTGACACGGACGAGGAGGTGATGGCCTACCTCACAGACCGATACGGCACGTTTGTTCGCCTCAAACCGCCGCTCAACACGCAGACACTCATCCTTTGGATTGCCCCCTTCGTGGTGGTCGTAATCGCGCTCTTGGCGGGTGGGCTTTATGTGCGCA
>JBCDLN010000283.1:0-5082 GCA_038745295.1 Pseudomonadota bacterium
CTAAGGTCCGCCAACACTCAGAGGTGCTCTGAAAGAACCCTTCACATGTTCCTTTGGTGGGACACCAAACAGCGACGTTCCTCCGGAGCCGACACCGCGGGACAATTGACCCTAGACGGGAGCAGTGAGGCACGGCGCCCCACGGCGGAACCGCAATGAACAACGTTTATGGAAACGACACCTAGGCGGCCACCTGGACCGGCTGGGCAAAGTTTTGCGAGGCGAGCCAGCGTTCCACACTGTCGCTCTGGCGACTGTCTGCATGGAATTCCAGGGACCATGTGTCAGCATCCCGGCTGCCCAGAATCTCAATGTCCATGGCTTTAATGGCCATCGCTGGGATATCGAGGGTACCCGCCTGTCCCACCCGCAGGTTGCCGCCACAAATGATGCGCGCACCGCCCACAGAAATATCGATGATGCGGATGGTCATCGGCAGCCCCGCCACCCGCATGCGCCCCTCCAAGTCCACGACGATCCTTTGGTGGGACCGCCGGTTCAGGTAGGACGAGGAGGAGCGGACGATTTTGATCAAGGCGGTCTGCAGGTCCTCTGAGCGGTGATGCAGTTGGTCGGCAACGCGCCCTACCACGCCGACGGATGTGAGCGCGCGTTCAGTCTCCTGGCTGACACCTGAAATGCCGTTGCGCACAGCCTGAACAGAATGGGAGGCTTCGCTCACCGCTTGAGCGATTTTGTCAGTGGCCACCTGCTGGCGCTCCACCGCTTGGAGCACTTCGCGCCCGGACCCGTCCATCGTGCTGATATCGTCGGCAATGGCGCGCACGCAGTCCACCACCCGCTGGGTGGTGGCTTCCACGTTGGCCAGTTGCTCCTCGATCTCTTGTGTGGACTTTGCTGTTTGCGTGGCAAGGTTCATCACCTCTCCAGCCACCACGGAAAAGCCCTTCCCCGCTTCGCCGGCGCGGGCAGCCTCAATGGAGGCGTTGAGGGCAAGGAGGTTGGTCTGCTCGGCAATGCCGGTGATCAGGGCTGCCACGGTGCCGATCTCGCCCACCTCTTTGCGCAGCGCCGTGACAGCGTGCACCGTGTCCTCGCCCGTGGCGGCGGCCTTCGCGGTGAGGGTGCGCGACTGCCTCACCTGCTCGTTGATGCCCATGATCGCCGCATTGAGTTCAACAGAAGCCGCTTCCACGGTGCCTGCCGCGGTCGCGGACCGCTCTGCAGCTTGAAGCACATCATCTGACCCGCGGCGCACCGATTGGGACCCATTGTGGAGAGCTTCGGCCGCGGTGCTCAACTCACGCGAGTTGGTACGGATCGCATCAAAAGCGGTGCGCGATTCAGCCTCCACCCGATGGGCCATATCAGACAGGGCCGCCCGTGTTGTCTCCTCTGACTTTTTGCGGACCCGGGTCAGCTCTTTCTCCGCCGACATGGTTTTGGCGCGGCTGGCAACGGCATCGTCAATGGCGCGGCCGATGGCGCCAAAATCGTCATTGCCAAGGAGGGAGCGCGGAAGGGTGAGCGTGTCGTCGCCATATTTGAGTGCTGATAGGCACCGGACGGTCTCCCCAAGCGGCTTCAACACAGACCGGGTGGCTGCAAAGGTCCCCAAAAGGACAATGGCGGCCACGATCCCCGCAATGACCAGCGTCACCATAGCCTCGGTGGAGGCTCTTTGGCGCTTTTGTTCGATGAGGGTGGCTAAGTCGGCGGCGATGGCGTTCTCCACCTCTTTCATGAGGTCGATGCGGGTGGTGGTCTTGGCGAACCAGTCGGTCCCACGAACACCTTGTGTGTGATTGGTGGCGCCAAGGCCGAGCAAAACTGAACGCCAGGCGGCCACTTGGTTCACATCAGCGCCGGAAACGGTTGATTCGTAAAACCGCACCTGGTCTTCCGTCGCATTGGCCAGAAAGTCATCGAGGTAAGCTTGCTGCTGGTGGACTTGCAGCGAAAAGCGGTTGAAGAGCTGCGGGTCAAACTGGGCGGCATTGAAAAGGGCTGAGCCTATGGCCCGTTCCAGCCCAGCCTTTTCCTTCGCAAGCACCAGGGCACGGTAGCCGGTCAGGGTTGCGGCGAGGTCGGTATCGTCCACCACCTTAGCCATTTGCGTCATCACGGACACAAGCCCATAGATGATGGGGGTGTAGTAGCTGATTGTTTTGCTGACAGTGAGGCCGCCGCTGTCAATGGCTGCCCGTTGCGCTGCCATCACCTCAAGCTCGCCCACGACACCGGCGAGCCGCTCGGCAAGGATCGGGTCCAGCGCACCCCAGTCCCTCCCCGTGACCTCGGCAAGGAAGGCGTCGACGGCCGGGTCGGTGAGGTCTCTGCGGTTGGCCACCACTTCGGCAAAACGATCTGACCGACCACTGGACAAATAGCCCACCGATGCCCCGCGCTCCGGCTGCAGCATATGGACGAGGTCGCCACCCACGCGCGCCAGCTCTGCCACGGGCGCAACGGCATCCAACTGCTGCACCACGCGCACCGATATCCAAATTGACTTCGCGGCAAAATAAACAAGGCCGAACACTGGAATCAGTGCGACCAGAATGATCCGCGCACGAACAGAGAGCGCCAAACCCAGTCCCCTAGTAGATATCCAACCAGAAGGATAGGGTATACTAACAGCGCTTGCCTCGAAATATTGAGGTTTGCAGGCTTGCAAGCCCCACCAAAGGCTCTTAAAGGTCGCCCAATTCTGCCAAGGTATAGATTTTTACTTATGGGTTTAAAGATCTGACCACATTGCCCTGTCAAACCAACGCACGTGGGCAGCGCGCTGTAGATCGCCTCAGGCACCGGTGGGTGGGGCTGGTGTGTCGCACCCACCCCTCCCCCGCTGCCGGCTCTCGTTGATTGCCTAAACCCTTGTGGGCCCAACAGTACCGCGCGCGCGCCGCTTCAATGTGGACGCCCGGGACATGCATCGCTCCCTCATTATCGGCTTTGCGAGACTTTTGGGTGGCAGCAAGCGCGCCCCAGCCGGAGTGCGCCTCAGCCAGAGTGCGCCACAGCCGGAGTGCGCGCCAGCCGGAGTGCGCCACAGCCGGAGTGCGCGCCAGCCGGAGTGTGCCCCAGCCGGAGTGTGCCCCAGCCGGAGTCCGTGGCGATGATGAACTGTTCGGGCAGATCCCCATTCACGCACCGCCAGGCGGTGATGTCATCGGGCGTGACGTGTTTTTCGGCGTTTTCCGCGGCGCGATGGGCAATCTCCACCTTGGCCAAAGGCCCCATCGTTTAGACGCGGGAATCTCGTCCACGGTTTCGCCATCGGCTGAAAAGTGGATGGGTGCATCACGGTGGGTGCTTGTTTGCCAAGCGATCTAACGAGCGAGGAGATTGTCGCCGTTGCCGGCGAAGTTGACGATTTCTGTGGTTTGACAGCCTGGAGGTCCGCCCTCGGTTGGGAAGGCGGGTGAGAGTGGGCGTGGGTGATCGCTCAACCGGCCAGACCGCACTTGCGGTAGCACCGTAGGGGCGTCGTTTGGCCGACGGGGGCGGCACGTCGTCGAGGCCGGGCAGACCGCTAGCAAGGGTCGGTGTGGGCTAGCTGTCGTTTCCATCAACTTTGTTCATTACGGAACCGCCGTAGGGGGCCGTGCCTCACTGCTCCCGCCTGTGAGCAATTGTCACGCGGTGGGCCTGATGCATCAACCCACGGCTTCGCCTCTTCGGGGTTGACCCATCATGCCCACCGCGGGATTCTGACCGTGTCGGCTCCGGAGGAACGTCGCTGTTTGGTGTCCCACCAAAGGAACATGTGAAGGGGTCTTTGGTGGCACCTTTGAGTCTTGGCGGAGCTTTGAGTGAGTAACCTTCAAAGCTTCCACAACTAGTCTAGCGGGCCCTTGATTTTGGCGTTGAAGCCGTGGACCACCCGGGCACCCGACAGCGGAATGAGGCGCACCACACGCTCCTGCCCCGGCTCAAACCGGGTGGCGGACCCGGACGGAATGTCGAGCCGGCGGCCACGGGCCTTTTCCCGCTCAAAGTTCAAGGCGCTGTTGGTCTCATAAAAATGGTAGTGGGAGCCCACCTGGATGGGCCTATCGCCGGTGTTGGCAACCGTGAGATCCACACCCTCGGCGCCAGCGTTCAGCTCCAACTCACCCGGTTGGGCAATGATTTCACCAGGTTTCATAGGCACCTCCGTTTATTCGAGGCTGGCGCGGGGCTCGCAAACTTGTCAACCCAGCGGGTGCGCGCCTTAGTCACCCTCAAAGGCCATGATCGAATAGACATCGATCCCCATGTCCTTGAGCGCTGCAACACCGCCAAGGTCGGGCAATTCAATGGCAAAGGCCGCCGCCGGGACAGATCCTCCCACCCGCTCGATGAGGCGGGCAGCGGCCGTTGCCGTCCCCCCCGTGGCAATGAGATCGTCCACGAGCAAAACCCGCGCCCCGTCAGGCAGCGCATCAACGTGGATCTCCACCTCGTCGACCCCAT
Source organism: Pseudomonadota bacterium (assembly GCA_038745295.1). GTDB lineage: Bacteria > Pseudomonadota > Alphaproteobacteria > Rhizobiales > Amorphaceae > Acuticoccus. The sequence continues at coordinate 4,423 of JBCDLN010000283.1, forward strand.
ACTCCAGCGAATACTCCTCCCGGTAGACATCGGCGGGGAGCTTGCCCTTTTTACGCACCGCCACAAAGCCCGTCCCCAGCGTCACCGCCAGTGCCCCGCCTAAAATAAAGCCCCTCGCGTCGATCCCGGCCACACAGTCGATCTTATCGTCACGGAAGGGGGCGGCCATCTCATCGACAATCCTGCGCATCCCGTCCGGGTCGGCAAACAAGGTGGTGACGTCGCGGAAGATGATACCGGGCTTGGGGTAATCGGGAATGGAGCGAACGAGGTTTCTGAGATCGCTCATGACGCAGCTCCCTTGAGGACCCGGCCCGCAACAGCATCGAGTTTGGCGACAAGGTTTTTATCCATGGCGTCCTTTTGGGTGATGATGGCGTATTCCAGGGCGGTGTCGGCCCCGCTGGGGCAAGGGGGGCGTTGGGCGGGCATGGTGCGGGCGATTTCGGCCACCAAATTGCGGGCCGCCTCCCCATTTTCATGCATCGTCTTGATGATTTCGGTGATGTCCACCTCGCCATGGTCGGCGTGCCAAGAATCAAAGTCGGTGACCATAGCGACGGTGGAGTAGGCGATCTCAGCCTCACGGGCGAGCTTGGCTTCGGGCATGTTGGTCATGCCGATCACATCCGCCGCCCAGGTGCGGTAAAGCTGCGATTC
>JBCDLN010000284.1:0-5078 GCA_038745295.1 Pseudomonadota bacterium
CGCAACATTTGCCTTGCTGCATCGAACCTGTCGCGCGCCACCAAGACGCGCCGCGGGAGGATGCCAATGGACCCCTCAAGGACGCTCATATTCTGGTCCACCACCAGGTGGCCGATCTCTGCTTCTGACAACAGCGCTTCCACGAACGAGATCAACACCATATCGTTGGTCCGCAGCAACTCCAGCACGCTGTTTCCTTCTCTCGATCGGTTCTCAATGCGGCTTATCCGCCTGATCGCACACGCCAGCACCAAACTCATCGCGCGATGCTTGCCGCATGCGAAACCGGCGCCTATGGTCCGGCGATGCCGAACCGGGGAAAACGACAGACGTGACGGTGCCTCTCACACACGCGCCGACGGCCGCCGGCGACATCGACCGTCTTAGTCGAACCGTCGCCCATCGGATGGACAAGGTCAACGCATTGATCAGGTCCCACGCGGGGTCAGACGTGTCGATGATCCCGGAGGTGGCAGATCATCTTGTCTCGTCGGGCGGCAAGCGCATTCGCCCCATGCTGACCCTCGCCACAGCATCCATGTTTGGCTACGAGGGTGAAGGCGATGTGATGCTCGCCACCGCGGTCGAGTACATGCACACCGCCACCCTCCTTCACGATGATGTGGTGGATGACAGCACCATGCGCCGCGGCAAGCCCGCAGCGCGGATGATCTGGGGCAATCAAGCGAGTGTCTTGGTGGGGGACTTCCTTCTCGGCCAAGCCTTTAAGCTCATGGTTGAAGTGGGCTCACTCGCCGCGCTCGACGTTTTCTCCAGCGCCGCCGCCACCATTTCTGAAGGCGAGGTGCGCCAATTGGCGGGCGCCAAAAACCTGTCTGTCGGCGAAGGCCACTATATGGCGGTGATTGAGGCCAAAACTGCGGCCCTCTTTGCTGCTGCAACGGCGGCGGGTCCCATTATCGCGGGCGCAGACGCGTACCGGCCGGCCATGTCCTCCTTCGGTCACCACCTGGGGCTCGCCTTCCAAATGGTTGACGACATTCTCGACTTTGATGGCGACGCTGACCTCTTAGGCAAGAACGTCGGCGATGATTTGCGCGAAGGTAAAGCCACACTGCCCGTGCTCTTGGCCTTTGCACGCGGCGGTGAAGCGGACCGCCAGTTCTGGCGCCGCTGCATCGAGCGGGGCGAGGTGTCAGACGATGATGTGCTGACAGCAGCCCGTAAAGTGCGCGACACCGGCGCTTTAGCGGAGTGTCGCACCCGGGCGGATCATCACGCCCAACACGCCCTGGCCGATCTCAACGCCACACCAAAAAATGAGATGCGTGAGATCCTCGCCGAAGTGGTGACATTCACCTTGTCGCGGCTCCAATAGATCGGTCCATCCACAAGGTTTGTGTAAAAACGGTCTATCGCCCTGACCGTTCAGTGTATACACTCCGGCATGGTGAGGGATTTAGGTGTCGTCCGCCCGGCATGTTCAATGCTGAGAGGCTGAGAGTAAGCATGATTGCTGCTGATGATGTCCGCACCTACGTTTGCACCGCTTTAGAGCGCGTTGAGGGCAGCCCTTTCCCATTCGCACCGTTCAGTCCTGCCGCAACGGCCCTTGTCGCCGGACGCATTTTGGGCTGCCCATCCACAACACTTGCGGTCATTTCACCGCGCGATGAACTTTTTGCCGGAGTCGCGACACCGTTTGACGTCGGCCTTCGGCCGACAACCTTGTCTCACATGGTGCTTCTAGAGGGCCGAGAGATCATCGTGCCGGATGCGCAAAACGACGCTCGCTTCTGCGCCCTACTCCAGGTGATCTTGTTTCCTCACGCCCGCTTCTTGGCAGGATTTCCGCTCATGGGGCGCAAGAACCAGCTCATCGGCGCCATGACGCTGGTGGACTACGAGCCACGGCCCCATCCCAACGCGCGCGATTGCGATGATGTTCGCCACCTTGCAAAGGCCACCGCATACGCCCTCGACGAGCACATGACAGCCTGCCAAGCGCGCACCGCAGCCCACAGGGCACTGGACCGGGTTTGAACTTCATCCGGCTCTAGGTTAAGCAAAATCCATAAAAATATGGGAGGAACTATGCGTACGTTTTGCGCTTCGGCCATCCTGGCTGCGGCAACCTTGGCCGCTGGGCCAGCCCTTGCCGCCTGCGATTGGACCCCTGAGCGGGCCGTGACCTACGTGGTGCCGTGGGGCGCCGGCGGCGGCACCGATGCCAACTCCCGGATGCTCGCAAGCCTCCTGGAAAAGCACTTCGACGTTCCTTTTAATGTGGTGAACCGCACCGGCGGTAACGGCGTCACCGGGCATAGCGCCATCGCGAACGCAGCGGCTGATGGCTACACGGTCGGCGCAGCCACCGTCGAAATCAACACGATGCACCACGTGGGTCTCACCGACCTTAATCGGGAAAGCATCACCCCCATCGCGCTTGTGGACATCGTGCCAGCGTCTGTGTTGGTGAAGGCCGATTCTAAATTCGACAGCCTTGAAGCACTGCTTGACCACGCCAAAGCCAACCCTGGCGACCTCACCGGCTCAGGCACGTCTCAAGGCGGGATTTGGCATCTTGCTCTGGCGGGCATGCTCAATGCGGAAGGGATTGATCCCGACGCGATCCGCTGGATCCCCTCCAAGGGCGCCGCCCCTGCCATGCAAGAGTTGATGGCGGGCGGCGTTGATGTGGCAACGCCGGCCCTTTCGGAAGGCAAAGCGCTTATCGAGCAAGGCGAGCTGAAAGCGTTGGCCTACATGCACACCGACCGCATGAGCGCCCTCCCCGACGTGCCCACCACCGCCGAACTCACCGATTCGGGTTGGACGCTGTCAGCGTGGATCACCATCTCTGGCCCCGGCGGCCTTCCCGAAGAGATTGCCTGCTCCTACGAAAAGGCCGTGCTTGAAGCCATCGAGACCCAAGAATGGGCCGACTTCAAAGCCTCACGCGGCTCTGAAGTGGTGCGCATGGGGTCGGACGATCTGGTGGCGTTCATGGCCGGCAGCGACCAGGCCCTTGGCGAGACAATCACCGCGATCGGTCTGGCAAAATAAGCACGCTTTTGGCGCGGGCGGCACCCAGTGCGTCCGCGCCGCGCCTTTAGGCGGGATCAAACCTTCATGAATGACATAAGGTTGAGCCATGCGCTTTGATGATCGCTGGGTAGGGCTCACGCTGGTGATCTTGGGCGTGCTGGTGTTCTCCGTGGCCCGCACCTTCCCGCTGATGGCGGGGATGCCTTATGGGCCGGGCTTTTTCCCATCGATCGCGGCCATCGGGCTGATCGTCTGCGGGATTGTCATTGCATTTGGCGGTTATTTGAGGTCACGAGCGGCCTTACCGTCCCCGGGGCTTAGGCAAACCACGGCAGTGCTGACCTGGCGCGGGCTCGGACGGCCAGCCGTCATCGGGGCGATTGTCGTCTTTTTCGGGCTGGCGCTGCCCATCCTGGGCTTTCACATCTCAGCGGTCATCACAGTGGGCGCAGCAGCGTTCGTCTTTGGCGCAGGCCCGTTGACGGCGGTTGTTCTTGCCATCTCGGCGGCCTTTGCGGTTCATGCTGCGTTTTATTCGATGCTGAGGGTTCCCCTTCCCTGGGGCGTCTTAACCCCGGTGGCCTGGTGACGACGCTGCTGCCCATCATCGGCAGCAGATTGCCCCATGTCGCTTGATGCGTTGGCGGCGGTCTTCACCGCCCAAAACCTCCTCGTCATTTTTCTTGCCACACTCTATGGCACGTTCGTAGGCGCTATGCCCGGCCTCACAGCCACCATGGCCGTTGCACTTTTGGTGCCGTTCACCTTTTTCATGGACCCTGTGCCGGCGATCTCAGCGATCATAGCCACCACCACCACGGCAATCTTTGCCGGTGATATCGCGGGCGCACTTTTGAGGATGCCGGGCACGCCGGCCTCGGCGGCTTATGTGGACGATTCGTTCAAGCTCGCCCGCCAAGGGGCTGCGCGGCGCGTTTTGTTTGTGTCGCTGATCACCGCGTCCATCGGCGGCATCATCGGTGTGGCGATCCTCACCATCAGCGCGCCACAGCTTGCGCGCTTTGCCATCGGCTTTTCGTCCTACGAGAACTTTTGGCTCGCAACGCTCGGCCTCACCTGTGCGATCTTTGCCGGCTCCGGCACCGTGGCCAAAAACTTTGCCTCCCTCTTCCTGGGGCTCTTTGTGGCCTCGGTGGGGATTGATGTGGCCGTCGGGCATCCGCGTTTTACGTTCGGCAACGTAGAGCTTTTGGATGGGATCAGCTTCATTCCGGCCATGATCGGTCTCTTCGCCATGTCGGAGGTGCTGCGCAATGCGCGCGCGGGCGGGGCGGCGGTGAAGCTTGATGTGGCGCTCGATGGCGTCGGAAGTGCGTTTCGTGCAGCAGCCCGGTCCCTCACGAAGTTCAAACGCGTCATTGGACAGTCGAGCCTCTTGGGGACGCTGATCGGCGCCCTGCCGGGGGCCGGCGCCGATGTGGCCGCTTGGATTGCCTATGCCCTTGCCAAGCGCGGCTCAAAGGCGCCTGAGACCTACGGCAAAGGTGCCATGGAGGGGATCGCCGCCGGGGGCGCGGCCAACAACGCAGGAGTTGCCGGCGCGTGGACGCCTGCGCTGGTGTTTGGCATCCCAGGAGATAGCGTCACCGCCATTGCCATCGGTGTCCTCCTCCTGAAGGGGCTCACACCGGGGCCGCAGATCTTCACAAATGACCCCACTTTGGTGGGCGCGCTCTTTGGGTCATTCTTTGTGGCCAACATTGTCATGCTCTTCACCGGCGCCCTCGCCATCGCCCTTGCCACCCTCATCTTGAAGGTGCCTCGCTCAGTGATGATGCCGCTCATTTTGCTGTCATCCTTGGTAGGGGCCTACGCCATCACCAATTCCACCCTTGCGGTTTGGATCGTGCTTGTTCTGGGCGTTGTCGGCTTCTTTATGGAAGAGAACGGCATCCCCATGGCGCCGGCGATTTTGGGCATCGTTCTGGGCCGCGTGCTGGAAGACAATTTCATGCTCTCAATGTTGAAGGCTCAGGGAGACCTTGCAGCCTTCTTCGACCGGCCGGTGGCCGCCGTTCTAGGAACGTTAACTGTCGCGCTGTGGGCGC
>JBCDLN010000285.1:0-5067 GCA_038745295.1 Pseudomonadota bacterium
CCCCGCCGAAGAGCCGCCCTGGCGGGTGAAGAAACCGTGTCTCACCCCCTCCACACAAAGGCTTGGCGCGGTGATGGCCTCAACCCCGCCCCCACTCTCTGGCGGTGATGCGGTGTGAGGGGCGGCTTCGATCGTCATAGGCAGGACCACGCTGTCGGTGCTCGGCAGATGGGTGAACTATCGCCGTGCGGCCTCGGGCGGTTCCCGATCAAACGGAAGCGTTTGATCAGGAAAAACCGCCCGATTTTCAAAGGGGCGAGCATTTTTAACGCGCCGCGTGCGGCGCGAAATGCTCTAGCAAGGTCGACCCACCACAACAACCGCCCCCTCCAGCGGAACAGCGCAACGCGTGAGCCGTGGATCAGCGGCCGATCATCTTGAGGACCCGCAACAGCAGCCAGATCGGCACCACCACCACCGCGCCCAAAAAGATAATCGCCCCCACCTCTTCGATGGTCTCAAAGCCAAAGCTTGTGAGGAAGCGCAGCCGCTCGTCGATCCACCGGATAATATCGTTGGGGTTGACGTCAAGAACGGTCAAGATCACGCCGACGACGAAGGACAAAATCGCGAGCCGCAAGAGAACGGCGAGGGGCGACCCGCCCAGAAAGCGGCTCACGCCGCGTTTTTGTTGTAGCTCGTCCATGCCGTCCTCCTGTTGCCCCGTGATATAAGACGCCCAAGGACGCCCTGCATCGTCTGCCTGCGAGATGACGATGCACAAGATGGCGCCAGGCGTTGAGGAGAGAGCGATGCGCGAACAACCGTTGTGGCAGCCAAGCGATGTGGATGACACAGCCATCACCCGTCTGGCCCGCTTGTGTGCCCAGCATGCCGGCGAGTCCATCGCCGACTATCGCGCGCTCCACGCCTTCTCCGTCAGCCATCCTGATGTGTTTTGGTCCATCGTGTGGGACGATGTGGGCATCATCGGCGAGAAAGGGGCCACAGTCCTTGCCGATGGCCATAAGATGCCGGGCGCTGCGTTCTTCCCCGAAGCCAAACTCAACTATGCCGAAAACCTTCTGAGGGGAGACGCCGCTGCCGAAGCGCTGGTGTTTCGGGGGGAGGACAAGCTCACCCGCCGCATGAGCCGGGGGGAGCTCACAGCGGCCGTGGCGAAGATGCAAGGCGCACTGGTGGACGCGGGCGTTGGCCCCGGTGACCGGGTGGCGGCGATGATGCCCAACATGTGCGAGACGGTTGTGGCCGCTCTGGCCACGGCCGCGACCGGGGCGGTGTTCTCCTCCTGCTCGCCTGACTTTGGCGAGCGCGGTGTGCTCGACAGGTTCGGCCAGATCGACCCCAAAGTGTTCATCACCTGCGATGGTTACTGGTATAGCGGCAAGCCCATTGATGTGTCCGCCAAGGTCGCCTCCGTCTGCGCCGCACTCAGCCCCGCTGCCACCATCATCGTTCCCTATCTCAATCCTGAACGGGCCGAAGCGCTGGTCAAAGAGCTAGATGGCGGTCTCTTTTATGGGGCGGTTATGGCGCGGGTCGAAACGACCCCGGACTTCACGCCGATGCCGTTCAATGCGCCGCTCTTCATCTTGTTTTCGTCAGGGACCACGGGGGTGCCCAAGTGCATTGTGCACGGCGCCGGCGGAACGCTGATCCAGCACATGAAGGAGCACCACTACCACGCCGATATCCGGCCCGGAGACAGGGTGTTCTACTTCTCCACCTGCGGCTGGATGATGTGGAACTGGCTCATCACGGCGCTCGCCAGCAACGCCACCTTGATGCTGTTCGACGGCTCCCCCTTCGCCCCCTCCCCCAACGTCTTGTGGGAGTATGCGGCGGCGGAGAAAATCACCTTCTTCGGCACCAGTGCGAAGTACATCGACGCCATCAAGAAAGAGGGGCTCTGCCCGCGCGAGACCCATGACCTTTCCGCGCTAAGGACCATTGCCTCCACCGGCTCACCCTTGGCGGCGGAGAGTTTCCGGTGGATCTACGAGGCTGTGAAGGCTGACGTGCACCTCGCCTCCATTTCGGGCGGGACGGATATTGTGAGCTGCTTCGTTCTTGGCGTGCCCACAAGGCCCGTCTTTGCAGGCGAAATCCAAGGGCCGGGCCTTGGGCTCGATGTTGATGTGGCAGATGATGGCGGCAACTCCCTTGCCGCGGGCAAGGGCGAGCTTGTGTGCCGCAAGCCCTTCCCCTCCATGCCGGTGATGTTTTGGGGCGACCCGGACGGGGCAAAGTACACCGCCGCCTACTTCGACCGGTTCGACAACACCTGGTGCCATGGCGACTTTGCTGAATGGACCGAAAATGGCGGGATGATCATCCACGGCCGCTCCGATGCCACGCTCAACCCCGGCGGCGTCCGGATCGGGACGGCGGAAATTTACGCGCAGGTGGAGCAGATCCCCGAGGTGCTTGAGGCGCTCGCCATCGGCCAAGACACCGGCGATGATGTGCGCGTAGTGCTTTTCGTGCGGCTCAAAGAGGGCGAGAGCCTCACCGATGAGTTGATCAAGCGCATCAAAACGCAGATCAGGACAGGGGCCTCCCCGCGCCACGTGCCTGCCGTTGTGGTGGCGGTGGAGGATATTCCGCGCACCAAGTCGGGCAAAATCACCGAGCTTGCCGTGCGCGATGTGGTCCACGGCCGCCCGGTGAAGAACCAAGAGGCTCTTGCCAACCCCGAGGCGCTTCAGCTCTATAAAGATATCCCGGCGCTACAGCTCTAAAGCCTCTTTCACTGTGCGCACCACCGCCTCAGGCGCTTCTTGAGGCAGCATGTGCCCTTTGCCCTTCAGGATATGCCTGGCGAAGGGCGCCGGTGCGTCAAGAGCGTGCCGCAGCGGGGTGATGGCATCCTCCTCTCCCCAGATGAGGGTGGTGGGAAAGGGGGCAGCCGCCAGTACTTTGAGGGGGAGCGTTCCTTGACCATCGCCCTCAGTGATGCGGTGGACGATGGCGGCGTGGGCATCGCGCACCGTGTTGTCCTGACGGGCCTCCGCAATGGCCTCCGCAAGCGCTCCAGGAACCGTTGAGGATGGGCCACAAAAGCCCACCAAAATCTCCTGCAACGCCTGCTGATCCGTTGCCGCCGCATAGCGCTTGAGAAGCGGCACGTTCACATCAGGGGCAAACCCACCGGGCGCCAGCAGGACCAGGTGCTCCAACCGCTCCGGCGCGAAGATGCCCACAAGCGCCGCCACCGCCCCACCCATCGAATGGCCAACGAAGGACGCTTTCGCGACATTCATCGCGTCAAGGCTTTGAAGAACCGCTTTGGCCGCCGCCGGGACGTCGGGTATGGGCGTCCACCGAGCCGCTTTTCCGTGGCCTGGAAGATCGAACGCCAGCACCTCACGGTAGGACCCAAGCGGACCCGCGATCAGATCCCAAGCGCGTCGATCCCCACCAAACCCATGGAGGAGAACGATCGGGGGATTGCCGGCTCCTGTGCTGGTGTGGGGCAAGGGAATCACGGTTTCATCAGGCATCGGCTTCCTCGGCAGTGTCCGGGTGCTGTGTGGGCGTCTCGTAATTTTGCGCCGCTCATCAGAGGGAGGAGGGCAGACCGTGGCTCGACTGTTGCTGATCGCGGCGACGATGGCGAGTGTTCTGGCGGCCGGCGCCTCTGTGCTCCCCCTGTCCGCGGTGGCCGGTGCCATGAGTGTCACCAACAGCCTCACGGGCGAGACCTTCACCTATCACCCCTCCTTCGTGGAGCGGGAGGCGCGGCCGAGCCCCATCGCCAAGCAGCGCCGGCGCGATCCGCGGCTCAACGAAAGGGCGAGGGTGCGCTTTGTCTCCACTGAGCCCTCCGGCACCATCGTCATTGATACGCCGGGGCGCTTTCTCTACCTGGTGGAGGGGAACGGGACGGCGCTGCGCTACGGGATTGGCGTGGGCCGGCAAGGCTTTGCCTGGTCGGGCGTGGAAAGGGTGAGTGCCAAGCGCGAATGGCCGGACTGGCGGCCTCCGGCCGACATGCGCGCCCGCGAGCCTTGGCTGCCTGAATTTATGCCGGGCGGGCCTGACAACCCACTGGGCGCGGCTGCGCTTTACCTCGGCAGCACCCTTTACCGCATCCACGGCACCACCGAGGATCACACGATTGGGTACGCTGTCTCCTCAGGCTGCATCAGGATGACAAATGCCAATGTCACCGATCTTTTTGCCCGGGTGAGGCTTGGCGCGCGGGTCATCGTGCTTGGCCCCCAAAGCGATCGGCGCGGGCTCATCGCAGCCGTCACCCCGCTATAGCGCGCTGGGGAGCGGGGTTACCGACAACGCCCCGCCATGCTCCTGGGCAAAGGGCTGCCAGTCGCCATCGGCGTGGCTGTCGCCCCGCAACGGCGTGATGGTAATCTTGTTGGCCTTTAGCTGGCCGTAGTCGCAATCGGGGTCGTCGTCAGCGTCGCGGCTCCTGCGGAATTGGAGCCAGTGGTAGGAGAGGCCGCGCACGTCCACGCGCTCATCCACGTTGACCCCGCTGATCAGCCGGTGACCCGGACGGCACACCACAACGCCGGCAACCTCTTCGGGCGGGCAGGCGGGGAAGTTGATGTTGGGCACAATGGGGCGCGGCCAATCCACCTTGAGGAGCCGCTCGATAAGCGGGCGGGCGTAGGCTTTTGCGGTGGCCCAGTGGATAGTCGTGCCTTGGAAGAACTGGCTGAGCGCAATGGCCGGTACGCCCACCAGGAGCCCCGTCATCGCCGCGCCCACCGTCCCCGAATAGGCAATCGAATCGGCCATATTGCCGCCGCGGTTCACGCCCGACAAAATGAGGTCGGGCCGCTTGTCCAGGATGTGCTCCACCCCCAACACCACACAGTCGGCGGGGGTGCCGCGCACGAAGAAGTGGCGACTGTCCTGCTTATGAACGCGCAACGGCTCGTGCAGGCTGATGGCATGGCTGACGCCGGACTGGTCGAACTCAGGCGCCACAACCCACACATCGTCCGTCATGGTGAGGGCAATCTCTTCCAGGAGACGGATACCGTCAGCCCGAGCGCCGTCATCGTTGGTAATTAAGATCCGCATCGCGCGTTCCCTGTTGCCCGTCTCGGGTCGCCATTCGTGTTGCCAGTCACCGCA
>JBCDLN010000286.1:0-5044 GCA_038745295.1 Pseudomonadota bacterium
CCGCCGGTCATCACCACGCGCCGCCCGATCCGGCCTGCAAAGCCCGACGCCACCAGACGATCGCGCACCAGCTCTAGAATCTCATCGACCCGCGGGCGGATCACCTGGTTGAGCGTCAGCCGGGGGATGGTCTGTGGCGCCGCCCCATAGTCTTCGCCCACAGGGTGGATGGTGATGGTGTCGCGCTCATCGGTGGAGGCGGCAATGGCGGAACCTTCCAGCGTTTTAAGCCGCTCTGCCTCATCAAACCGGATTGAGAGGCAATGGGCGATGTCCATCGTCACGTGCTGGCCGCCGATGGCGATGCCGTCGACGTGAACCAAATTGCCTTCCGAGAAGATCGCGATTGTGGAGGTGCCGCCACCAATATCCACGCATACCGCGCCAAGCTCGCCCTCATCGTCCACCAACGATGACAGGCCCGACGCGTACGGCGTAGCGACAATGCCAGCCACATCAAGATGGCAGTGGTTCACCACAAGGGCGAGGTTGTTTTGCGCGGACCGGTCGGCGGTGACGACGTTGACATCGATCCCCAGCACGTCGCCCACCATGCCCCGCGGATCTCGGATGCCGAGTTGACCGTCGAGGGTGTAGCCCGTGGGAAGAGCATGAAGCGCTGTGCGCCCATCAGCGATCTTGTGGCGTCCGCTGGCGGCAAGAACACGGCGAATGTCATTATCGCGGACGATCCCGGCATCAAGCTCAACCCGCGCACCGAACCCTTCAGATGACAGGCGCCCTGCGGTTTGGGACACGATGAGGGATTCGGCCGTCACCCCTGCCATTTGCTCAGCCGCGTCAACGGCGCGGCGAATGGCGGCCTCCGCCTTTTCAAGGTCGACAATCATGCCGCCCTTCACGCCGCGCGATTGCTGGTAGCCGAAGCCGATCACCTCAATGGAGTGGGTGCGACCTGCGAGAAGCTCATCCTCGGCGGCTGGCTTCAGCCGGGCGATGAGGCAGGCGATTTTGGTGGTGCCCACGTCGAGGACACACGCCACCGACGAGCGGCCCGGCTTGATGTGGCAGCGGCCGTCGGAGCGACCGGGGAATTCCGTCACGCTCATGGGATGGTCGCCTCCGCAATGGCCCGCGCCAGAGGATCGTCATAAGGGTCATCAGAGGTGTCGCCGGCTGGAGCGCTCCACACGCCCGCTTCCTCGATTGTCCGCGCCAGTGGATCGGCCGAGGCGATTGTTGCGGGAAGCTGCTGCTGCCCCTCGCTCTCCAAACCTTCAGCGCTCGCAAGGCGGATGGTGGTGCGATCGGCAAGGCGCATGTCGACGATGACATGGCCCACATCAAGGATGGCACCTTGCGCTTCGAGCCCTTCAAGGCGTGTCAGCGCATCGGACACGCCGCCGGCGGGGAGCCGAACCGTTGCGCCGTTTGTGAGGCGCAGGTCCCAACGGCGCTCGTTGATCAAGATGGCAGCGGCCGTGCGCATCTCAATGTCGCCATGGCGGCTGAGCGTACCGCTGATCTCAGTGGCCTCGCGGTTGGCTCCACGCCCAACCACCAGCGGCAGATGGGCAAATCCGCGTGGCACATCATCGGCAAGGACGGCACCATCTGCCGCCACGAGCACCTCGTCACCGCGGTAACGCCAACGGGCAACGGCGTCATCCTCCTTAATGTCCACCACGAGGGTTGATGGAAGCGCTTTTCGCACCGTTGCCGTGCGGACCCAGGGAAGCGCTTCGAGCCGCGCGCGGGTGGCATCAAGGTCAAGCCCCAGCAAGGTGAGACCCGGCGCCAAACCGACAGCTGCCACGATGGCGCTGTCCGACGTTCTGAGCGCACCGGTAAGCTTGATTTCACGCAGGTGGAAACCGGCTTGCCCAACAGCGTCCCACATCCGCGCCGGGTCTTCGGTGTAGGCAAGGCCCGCCCCGAAGCTTGCCAAGAGGACAGCTGCCGCCAGCACACGCCCTGGCGCGGCACTCGCCCACCGCCCGGCGCGCTTTCTCAACGTGCGCAACTGGCGTCCTCTACCAGCGCGGCCACCAGCGTGGAAAAATCCATCCCAGCGTGCGCCGCCATCTCCGGAACCAGCGATGTTTCCGTCATTCCGGGCTGTGTGTTTACTTCCAGACAAACGAGTTCGTCTTTCTCTGGGTCATAGCGGAAGTCGGCGCGTGAGACACCGCGGCACCCAAGGGCGCGATGTGCCATCAACGTGTAACTTTGAATGTTCTGGTAAATATTTGGTTTAAGACTTGCCGGGAGGATGTGTTGAGAGCCGCCAGCGGCATACTTTGCATCGAACCCATAAAACGCTTCCGACAGGGGGACGATGTCGATGATGTCCCACACCGTGTCGCCGAAGCAGCCGCAGGTGAGTTCGCGGCCCGCCACGTACTGCTCGGCCATCACTGTATCGCCGTATGCCCAGTCGTCTGCAGCAAGCGCACGCGGGGGTTGGTTGGCGCCCGCATGGACGATGGTCACGCCAAAAGACGAGCCTTCCCGTACCGGTTTCACCACATAGGGCGGCTCCATCAGGTGCTGTTCGGCCGCCTCAAACCGGGTGGCAATCACATGCTCAGCAACAGGAACACCAGCGCGCGCGAGGACTGCTTTGGCCCGGTCCTTGTCCATAGCAAGGGCCGAAGCAAGGACCCCTGAGTGGGTGTAGGGGATCGCAAAAAACTCTAAAATTCCTTGGACAGAACCATCTTCGCCCATCGGTCCATGAAGGGCATTGAAGGCAACGTCCGGCGAAACGGCTTTTAACTTTTCCACAAGATCGACACCCACATCGATCTCGCTCACCTCGTAACCGGCTCTTCTGAGACCGGCTGCACAGGCAGCTCCTGTCTTGAGACTGACGGGCCGTTCCGCGGAGAGCCCGCCCAGCAACACTGCAACATGGGTCATGGCGCAATAAACTCCGGTACAGCCGGCCCGACTGGTACGCCGATCCGTTTAATTTCCCAGGAGAGCGACACCCCCGCATGGGCCCGCACCCGCCCCCGCACCGTCTCGCCAAGCCGCTCCAAATCCTCGCCCGTGGCACTGCCAAGGTTCAGCATGAAGTTGCAGTGGAGCTCTGACATCTGTGCCCCGCCCACAATGAGCCCGCGGCAGCCGGCAGCATCAATGAGCTGCCAAGCTTTCCCGCCCGGCGGATTTTTAAAGGTGGAGCCGCCCGTGCGCGATTTGACCGGCTGGGTCTCTTCGCGTTTGTCGGTGATCTCATCCATGGCCTTTAAGATGGTGGCGCGGTCTCCCGGCACCCCTTCAAAGGTCGCTTCTGTGAAGATGAAATCAGCCGGCACAGAGGAGTGCCGGTAAGCAAAGCCAAAGTCAGCGTTGGTGAGGGTGTGGACCTTCCCATCACGGTCAACGGCGCGCGCTGAGATGAGCCGATCCTTGGTTTCCCCACCGTAGGCGCCGGCGTTCATCTTGAGGGCACCGCCGATGGCCCCAGGAATACCGCGGAAGAATTCAAGGCCGGCAATGCTTGCATCGGCTGCAGCGCGCGAGGCTTTGACGTCGGGAAGGGCCGCCCCCACGGTGAGGCGCATACCGTCGGTTTCAGCTTTGCCAAAGCCTTTGGGCGACAGGCGAACTACAACGCCGGGGACGCCCCCATCACGCACCAATGTGTTGGAGGCAAGACCCATGACGGTGATGGGAATCCCGGCTGGGAGGGCGGTCATAAACGCGCAAAGGTCAGCTTCGTCCGCGGGTGTGAAGAGAATTTCCGCTGGCCCGCCGACGCGAAACCAGGTGAACGGGGCAAGTGGCGCGTCCTTTTCGATGCGCCCGCGCACCACATCGGCCAGAGTGTCGCTCAGCGTCTCAGCAAGGCTCATGGTGCGAGCTCCCCGGGGAGCGCTTCGGCCCACCGTGTAATGGAGCCTGCGCCAAGGCAAATGACCATGTCGCCCGGCTGGGCGCGCGCTTTGATGAGCGGGGCCAGAGCCTCACGGCTTTCAAGCGGCAGCGTGTCGCGGTGGCCTCGGCCAGCAAGGCCTGCCACCAGCGCATCGCGGTCAGCGCCAGGAATGGGCTCTTCGCCGGCGGCGAACACGTCGGCAACGATGACGGTGTCAGCATCGTTGAAGCAGAGGCAAAAGTCGTCAAACAGGCTTTGCAGGCGGCTGTAGCGGTGTGGCTGGACAACGGCGATGACGCGCCCCTGTGCCGCCTCGCGCGCTGCGGCCAAAACGGCGCGGATTTCCACCGGGTGGTGGCCATAATCATCGTAGATGTCGACACCGTTCCAGTGGCCCACATGGGTGAAGCGCCGCTTGACCCCGCGGAAGGCTTCGAGCCCTTGGACGATGGCGGCAGCCTCTATGCCCAGCCGATCGGCCACCGCCACAGCGGCCGTTGCGTTCGACACATTGTGGATCCCGGGCATGGGCAGCGATAGCCCCTCAATGAGCCGGACGGTTGCCGTCACCCGGTCCGTGATGCGCACATCAAATATTGTCCTCGCCCCGGGGCGCACGTTCATAAAGCGCACATCCGCTTGCGGGTTTTGGCCGTAGGTGATGATGCGCCTATCCTCGATCCGGCCCACCATCGCCTGCACCTCAGGATGGTCCAGGCACATCACCGCAAAGCCATAAAAGGGCACGTTCTCTACGAACTGGCGAAAGGCAGCGCGGGCCTGGTCAAAGGTGCCGTAGTGATCGAGGTGTTCGGGGTCTATGTTGGTGACAATGGCGATATCGGCCGGGAGTTTGACGAACGTGCCGTCACTCTCATCCGCCTCGGCCACCAGCCAGTCCCCCTCACCGAGCCGCGCGTTGGTGCCATAGGCGTTGATGATGCCGCCGTTGATGACGGTGGGGTCGAGGCCGCCTGCCTCCAACAGCGTTGCCACCAGCGAGGTGGTGGTGGTTTTGCCGTGGGTGCCCCCCACAGCGATGGCCTGTTTGAGCCGCATCAACTCGCCCAGCATTTCGGCCCGGCGCACAATGGGCAAAAGCCGCGCGCGGGCGGCCATCAATTCAGGATTATCCCGCTTCACCGCAGAGGAGACAACGAGCACAGTCGCCCCTTCAATATTCTGGGCGGCGTGGCC
>JBCDLN010000287.1:0-5041 GCA_038745295.1 Pseudomonadota bacterium
CTGAAACAGGTCTTTGAAGCGACCATCATAGGCTTTCATAATGGTGTTTTTGGTCGACAGGTAAACCGGCCAGCCGCGATCGAGCCCATAGTTCATGGAGGCGCGAGCAAAGGCGCGGATCGAATCGTCAAGGTTGTACATCGCCATCGCGACGCCGCCGGACTTGAACTCATAGACCTCACGCACGTCAGCCGAGCCGTCTTCGGGCTCAAAGGTCAGCGTCAGCTTGCCCGGGCCTGGCACCACCATGTCTGTGGCGCGGTATTGGTCGCCAAAGGCGTGGCGGCCGATGATGATGGGCTGCGTCCACCCCGGCACCAGGCGCGGGATGTTGCTGCAGATGATCGGCTCGCGGAAGATCACCCCGCCCAAGATGTTGCGGATGGTGCCGTTGGGGGAGCGGTACATCCGCTTGAGGCCAAACTCATCCACCCGCGCTTCGTCCGGCGTGATGGTGGCGCACTTGACGCCGACGCCATGACGCTTGATGGCATTGGCCGCGTCGACGGTGACTTGGTCATCGGTCGCATCGCGGTACTCAACCCCAAGGTCATAGTATTCCAGCGTGAGGTCGAGATACGGGTGGATCAGCTTTTCTTTGATATATGCCCAAATGATGCGGGTCATCTCATCCCCGTCGAGTTCTACGACGGGATTCGCCACCTTAATCTTTGCCATGCCGGGACCTTGCTTTCGGATAGTCTTCCTATGCGGCGCGTGCCGCGGGTTGCTGGGGGCTTAGCATGACCGCGATGGCTGTGGAAGATTGTCCGAGCCCTGCCGCGGCCCATCCCCCATGCGTGATCCTTGCATCGCCTCAACTGGGCGAGAACATTGGGACGGCCGCCCGCGCGATGGCGAACTTCGGGCTGAAGGATCTGCGCCTCGTCACCCCGCGCGATGGCTGGCCGAGCGAGAAGGCGCGCGCTGCCTCCTCAGGCGCCCATCATTTGATCGATGGCGCGCGGGTGTTTGACTCGCTCGACGACGCTGTTGCCGACTGTGCGTTCGTGATCGCCACCACACGGCGCGAACGGGATATGACTAAGCGGGTGGAAGGACCCGAGGCTGGGCTTCAGGAGCTTTGCGGGATTGCGGCGACGGGCGCGCCAACGGGCATCTTGTTCGGCCGCGAGCGCTGGGGATTGGAAAACGACGAAGTGGCGCGCGCCAACATCATCGTCACCTTTCCGGTGGATCCGGCCTTTGCATCGCTCAATGTGGCCCAGTCGGTGCTGTTGATGGCCTATGAATGGCGCCGCACCGCCTATGGCGCGCTGCCGGAGCGCAACGATGAGAACCCGCCGGCAACCTGGGCCGAGGTGACTGGGCTTTGGGAACACCTTGTGACGGCGCTGCGCCCATCGGGATATTTCCGGCCGCCGCAGATGGCTGAGAAGATGGAGCGCAACCTCCTTCTCACCCTCACCGATGCAGGCTGGAACGCACAACAGGTGAGCACCTTGCGCGGTGTCCTCAACCACCTGACGCGGGCGCGGAAGGACTAGAGCGGATCACGCCCCGATGAAAGCGCGCCGCGCTCAGGCTTCACTTGTCGGTCGCGGGTGTACCGGACGCCGGATGATCCCATCCGGCTGTGACCCGCTCTACATGTCGAAGCTATGAAGGTTGTTCACTCTAAGCTCCGCCAAAACTTAGAGGTGCCGCCAAAGAACCCTTCACATGTTCCTTTGGTGGGACACCAAACAGCGACGTTCCTCCGGAGCCGACACCGTCAGGAGCCCGCGGTGGTCCTGATGGGTCAACCCCACCGAAACGCGCTTGCGCGTTTCGGCAACGTCTGAGGCCGGCAATTGTGCCGGCTGAGGCGAAGCCGTGGGTTGATGCATCAGGCCCACCGCGGGACAATTGAGCCCAGGCGGGAGCAGGGAGGCACGGCGCCCTACGGCGGGTCCGCCATGAACAAGGTTGATGGAAACGACATCTAGGCCTCAAGCGAGCGCGCAACTCTGAGCGTACGGGCGGCCTACTCCCGGCGCATCAGGGCAAGCAGCGCATCGCTGAGCGCCGTGGGGACGAAACTTTTTGTGAGGGCTTCTGGGTCGTAGATCGTCTCCACCCACTCGCAAAAGGGCATTGCTGCCTCAGCCCCCGCGGCAACATAGGCTTCAAAGAAAGCATCCAAGATGCCTGTGCGCGCTGACTTGATGTGGCCGTAGCGCGGGGAAAGCTGTGCCATTGCAGTCTTTGCTGGCACCTCTTCAGCAATCATCAAGTAAAGGGCAGCTCCAAGACCGGCCCGGTCTGCGCCCGATTTGCAGTGCAGAAGGACTGGCGGCTCAAGCTTTGGAAAGCGTGCCATCGCCTCCCGCAGCGTTTCTCTCGGCGGGGCACCGCGGGAATAAAGGACAAGCCGCTCAAAGGCGAGCCCATACTGTTGGCATGCTTCGCGCTCCAAAAGATCGCCGCCGAACCCATCGCTGCGCAGCGACAAGACCGTGCGAATGCCCCGGCGCGCTGCAAACGCCAAATCGCTCGGAGCAGGCTGGGCCGAGCGCCAAAGCCGTTCTGACACCTGGTGGCGGTTCCGGTAAAAAAGGCGCAACACCCCATGGTCGGTGAGCATCAAACTCGCCCACGCGGCGAGGCGGTCTTGTTTGGTGGCAAGGGGGCGACGCCAACGCTCGCGGCGCGCGTCTCGCCTGGCGTGTCCAGCCGGATCGGAGGCCATAGCGCGGCTGTGTTCCTAAGCGTTCCGTTCGCGTCAGTCGCCGGCGGCCAAACCGCCGGGGCGCCTCAGGTCACTGGCGCCATAAAGGGTCCCGTCAGGCCCCACCAGGATCGATTGGGCCGAGCCCATAGACGACTGCATCTTCACCTCGTGGCCTTTGCCTTCCAGGAGGCGAATGGTGTCATCGGAAATCCCCTCCTCGATACGGATATAGTCTGGCAACCACTGATGATGGACCCTTGGTGCCATGGTGGCCGTCATAATGTCCCGCCTGTGGACGATGGCGTTCAAGATCACCTGCAGCGTGGTTGTGATGATGCGGCTGCCGCCGGGGGAGCCGGTGATGAGGTACGGGGCGCCATCTCTTAGCACAATGGTCGGCGTCATGGATGAAAGCGGGCGTTTGCGCGGGGCGACGGCATTGGCTTCCCCGCCAACAAGGCCATAGGCGTTGGGCACGCCCGGCTTTGCAGAAAAATCGTCCAACTCGTTATTGAGGAGAACCCCTGTGCCCGCAGCGCCGAACCCGACGCCAAAAGAAAAGTTGAGTGTATAGGTGTTGGAGACGGCGTTGCCCTCGCTGTCGATCACCGAGTAGTGCGTGGTCTCATCGCTTTCGGCGGGCAGCGCGTCAGGGCTGGCAGCAATTTCGGCGCTGGGGCGGGCACGGTCGGGGTCGATCTTTGCGCTGATCTCGGCGGCATAGGCCTTTGACGTGAGCGGCCCGATGGGCACATCCACATGATCGGGATCGCCCAAATAGAGCGCGCGGTCGGCGTAGGCGTATTTGGAAGCCTCTGCCATCTGGTGGATCATGGCCGCGCTGTTAAGGCCGAGACTGGCGGGCGGGGCGCCTTCCAAGACATTGAGGATCTGAACAAGGTGGACACCCCCTGAGCTAGGGGGTGGCATGGAAAAGATCTCATAGTCTTTGAATGTGCCTTTGACAGGCTCGCGAACCACAGGCGTGTAGTTGGCTAAGTCTTCAAGGGTCATCCTGCCGCCGCGCTCATTGACGGTCGCGACGATGGCTTCTGCCACAGGCCCTTCGTAGAACCCCTTAGGGCCATCGTCGGCAATGCGCTCAAGCGTTGATGCAAGGGCTGGGATCGGCAGGCGGGTTCCCGCTTCGGGCACAGTGCCGCCGGGGTAAAACATCGACTGCGCCTCAGGGTCCGCTTCAAGTCTTTTGCGCACAAAGTCGTTTTCGAGCGCACTCTTCAGCGCCGGCGAGACCACGAACCCATCGCGCGCCAGAGCAATAGCGGGCGCCAGGAGTTCAGCCAGGGTAAAGTTGCCGGAGCCAAACTCTTCGTGGGCGAGCGCAAGACCAGCGACGGTGCCAGGCACACCCACAGCAAGCCCAGAAAACCTCGATTTTTGGGGCGATGCTTCACCACGCGCATCCAAAAACATGTCGCGATCGGACGCGCTGGGCGAAAGCTCGCGATAGTCGATGGCAACGGTCTCACCGGTTTGGGCCATGTGGATCATCATGAAGCCGCCGCCACCGATGTTGCCCGCGCGCGGCAAGGTCACGGCCAAAGCAAATCCGACAGCAACGGCCGCATCAACGGCATTGCCCCCGCCGCGCAAAATCTCGAGCCCCACTAAGCTCGCCTGCGCCTCCTGGCTCACCACCATGTGCTTGGCCGCGCTCACCGGGTGATGGCGCCGCCCGTCCGACAAGATTTGCGCCTGCGGGGCAAGCGGTGTGAGCGCTATGGCGGCCGACACAGCCAGCACGCTCAGTGTTTTGGGGATGGTATTGAGGTAAATGCGCATGGCTCTCACTTTGGTGAGGGTGATGGGCAAGGCATGGAGAAACTATAGTGCGGTTTGCCGAATTCTGAAATTGCGGCAACGCGTTGCGATGCTCATTGGAAGTTCCGCCCCTTAGGCAAGGCAGATGACGCGCGGCGACGAGTGCGGCGCCGCTTACCCAGTTGAGCCACATCACGGTCGGCAGAGCGGGCTGTCCCCCATGTGGCTGTGGGGGCCGGCACCATCACCTCTTCAAAGTCACTGCCACCATCGCTGTGAGCATCGTTGGCCGCGCGCCTCAGATCGCCTTGAGAGGCGTTTGCCAAACGCCGCGCTGCAGCACGATGGGCCTCCAGCGAGGCGACCACAGCCCCATTTTGGGCAAGGACCGCGTCCGAATCGTCCTTCAGCTGGGGTGCATCTTCCAAAAGGCGCGCAAGGCGGGAGCGGGTTTTGACCACCGTGCGCATATCGGGGACGGGGCGACGCACCTCGTCGGCCCTGTCGAGGGCGTCCCAATCATCGGCGTCCTGCGTCATGGCGCTGAGGAGCGGCGTGCGGTCCTCCAAGGTGCGGGCGACCACA
>JBCDLN010000288.1:0-5012 GCA_038745295.1 Pseudomonadota bacterium
GATCTGGCCCCAGCGGCGCATTTGGGTGAGGTACCACACCGCGTCAGAGTAGAACGGGAAGGTGGCGTAGTAACGATAGAAGACGTTGAAGTCCGGAACCTCGCGCTTGTCGCCCTTTTCGTACTCGAACGTGCCGGTCATGGAGTTGGCGATCACCTCAGCGTCGGCGCCCACGTACTCGGGCCGAGACAGGATCTCCACCGCTTCCATGCGGTTGGCGTTGTCGTTTTCGTCAAGCCACTTGGCAGCGCGGATCAATGCTTTGACAAGAGCGAGGGTGGTGTTGGGGTTTTTTTCGGAAAATTCTTTGGTGATGCCGAAGACTTTTTCTGGGTTGTTCTTCCAGATCTCATAGTCGGTGATCACGGGGACGCCGATCCCTTTGAACACAGCTTGCTGGTTCCAAGGCTCGCCCACGCAGTAGCCGTAGATGGTTCCGGCTTCGAGGGTGGCGGGCATTTGCGGCGGCGGGGTCACGGACAAGAAAGCGTCTGCCAGGATTTGGCCCGAGACGTCTGAGGGCGAGTAAAAGCCAGGGTGGATGCCGCCCGCAGCAAGCCAGTAGCGCAGTTCGTAGTTGTGGGTGGAGACGGGGAAGACCATCCCCATGTTGAATCGGCGGCCTTCAGAGTTGAATTGATCCACAACCGGCTTCAGAGCGTCCGCTTTAATGGGGTGTTGCGGACGGCCATCCTCCATCTTGGGCACGTGTTCTTTCATCATCGCCCAGACTTCGTTGGAGACGGTGATGCCGTTGCCGTTGAGGTCCATGGAGAAGGGGGTGATGATGTGGGCTTCGGTGCCAAAGCCGATGGTGGCGGCAAGGGGCTGACCGGCGAGCATGTGCGCCCCGTCAAGCTGGCCTGTAATCACCCCGTCCAGCAAGACCTTCCAGTTGGCTTGCGCCTCAAGAGTTACGAATAGTCCCTCGTCCTCGAAGTAACCGCGCTCATAGGCGACGGCGAGGGGGGCCATATCGGTCAGTTTGATGAAGCCGAACGTCAGCTCATCTTTTTCCACATCGAGGAAGTCTGCATGCGCGGACGTTAAAGCTGTCGCGGCAAGCACTGCGGCAAGTACGGTACGACGTGTCAAGTCAACCAGGGCCATAGGGTCACATCCTTCACGACCAAACCAAATTTCGGACAAGAAAAAACGCCGCTGGCATATCGCTCGTCTGTGAAAATCACTGAGCGATGCCGGCGACGTTGCCGATGCCATCTCGCTGATCAAGCAGCGGGGCGCTTTGCGACACCGGTTCGTTCCGATGACGTTGCTAGAATGATACAAACTCAGATGGGAGAAAAGTCTAAATGTCGACCAATTCAGTGCACATTAATCGCGCATCGCACAAAATGTGTGCGGATTGCAGCCGTTGCGTAGAGCACTCCGGGGCCAAGGGACAGGCAGCCGGTGCTCTTTTTGCGTGAAGACGCTGCCCAAAAAGGACGCGGCCCGGCGATCTTGGCCGGGCCGCGCTGAATATGCCGTTCGGTGTGGTTGGGGTCAGTCGATCATCGGCAAAAGCTTATCGAGGGACTGTTTGGCATCGCCATAGAACATGCGCGTGTTGTCTTTGAAAAAGAGCGGGTTTTCGATGCCGGAATAGCCTGTCCCTTGCCCGCGCTTGCTGACAATCACTTGCTTTGCTTTCCACACCTCCAAGACGGGCATCCCCGCAATGGGGCTGTTGGGGTCTTCTTGGGCAGCAGGGTTCACAATGTCATTGGAGCCGATGACGATGGTGACGTCCGTCTCGGGGAAGTCCTCGTTGATCTCGTCCATCTCCAAGACAATGTCGTAGGGGACTTTGGCTTCAGCCAACAGAACGTTCATGTGCCCTGGGAGGCGGCCAGCAACGGGGTGGATGGCAAAGCGGACGGCTTTGCCCTGTGAGCGCAGTTTGCGCACCAGCTCGCTCACCGCTTGCTGGGCTTGGGCGACGGCCATGCCATAGCCGGGCACGATGATCACGCTGTCGGCATCGTTGAGCGCTGCGGCAACGCCATCGGTGTCGATGGCCACCTGTTCGCCCTCCACCGCCATCTGCGGGCCGGCGGTGTTGCCGAAGCCGCCTAAGATGACGCTGATGAAGCTGCGGTTCATCGCCTTACACATGATGTAGGACAAGATGGCGCCCGATGAGCCCACCAGCGCCCCCACCACGATGAGGAGGTCGTTGCCGAGCGAAAAGCCGATCGCAGCCGCAGCCCAGCCCGAATAGGAGTTGAGCATCGACACCACGACGGGCATGTCCGCGCCGCCAATCCCCATGATGAGATGGTAGCCGATGAAAAGGGCCATCACCGTCATGATGATGAGGGGCAAGAATCCGCCGGAGTTGGTGTACCAGACGAGGCACGCCGCGGAGATGAGTGCGGCACCGGCGTTTAAGATGTGTCCGCCGGGAAGCTTTGTGGCGGCCGAGGTGACTTTGCCGGCAAGCTTTCCATAGGCGATGACGGAGCCTGTGAACGTAATGGCGCCGATGAAGACCCCTAAGAAAAGCTCCACATGCAAAATGGAGATTTCCACCGCCGTCTTCTTCGCGATGAGGCTGGCGAAGGTGCCAAGGCCTGAGAGGTCGGCAGGGGTTTCGGCGGTCGCTGTGCTGAGGACAGCGGCGACGTTGTGGATCTCAAAGTGGGCGTTGAAGCCGACGAGGACGGCCGCCAGGCCCACAAGCGAGTGCATGGCCGCCACAAGCTGCGGCATCTCTGTCATCTGAACGCGCTTGGCAACGACAGAGCCGATGACGCCGCCGGCCGCAATCAGCACCAAAGCCAAGATCCAAAGGCCCGAGCCGGGACCAGCCAGCGTGGCGATGATGGTGATGGCCATGCCTGTGATGCCGTACCAAACCGCGCGCTTGGCGCTTTCTTGGTTCGACAGGCCGCCGAGGGAGAGGATGAACAAAACTGCCGCGACAACATAGGCGGCGTTGGTAAAGCCAAGTTCCATCGATCCGGCCTCCTTAGGATTTTTGGAACATGGCGAGCATGCGCCGTGTGACGAGGAAGCCGCCGAAGATATTGACCCCGGCCATGAAGACGGCGAGCGCTGACAAGATGATCACCAAGTAGGAGCCCGTCCCGATCTGCATCAACGCGCCCACAATGATGATGGAGGAGATGGCGTTGGTGATGGCCATGAGCGGCGTGTGGAGGCTGTGGGAGACGTTCCAAATCACCTGGAAGCCCACAAACACTGCGAGCACAAACACAATGAAATGCTGCATGAAGCTTGCCGGGGCGACGAGACCCACCGCAAGGGTGAGCGCGCCGCCGATGGTGAGAAGCGCCACCTGGTTGCGTGTTTGCTTTTTGAAGGCCGCGATCTCCTCAGCCCGCTTTTCTTCAGCCGTGAGGGTTTTCACCTCCTTTTTCGGCTGGGCTGCGATGGCTTGGACCTTCGGCGGCGGGGGCGGGAAGGTGATCGCCCCGTCATAGGTGACGGTGGCGCCGCGGATGACATCATCATCCATATTGTGGTGGACCACACCGTCTTTTTCTGGGGTGAGGTCGGCCATCATGTGGCGCACGTTGGTGGCGTAAAGCGATGAGGCTTGGGCCGCCATCCGCGAGGGGAAGTCTGTGTAACCGATGATGGTGACGCCGTTGTCGGTCACCACCTTTTCGTCCATCACCGTGCCGTCGACGTTGCCGCCGCGCTCGGCCGCAAGGTCGACGATGACGGAGCCGGGCTTCATGGCCTTCACCATGTCTTCGAGCCACAGCTTGGGCGCATCCCGGTTCGGGATCAGCGCGGTGGTGATGACGATATCAATCTCCGGGGCAAGTTCGCGGAACTTGGCAAGCTGGGCGTTGCGGAACTCCTCCGATTGCACGGACGCGTAGCCGCCGGTGGAGGCGCCGTCCTTCTGCTCCTCCTCAAAGTCGAGGTAGACGAACTCAGCGCCCATGGATTGGACCTGTTCGGCGACCTCTGGGCGAACGTCAAAGGCATAGGTGATGGCGCCGAGGGATGTGGATGTGCCAATGGCGGCAAGCCCTGCCACGCCGGCGCCGACGATGAGCACTTTGGCGGGCGGGACCTTACCTGCCGCGGTCACCTGCCCTGTGAAGAAGCGTCCGAAGTTGTTGCCGGCCTCAATGACGGCTCTGTAGCCGGCAATGTTGGCCATGGAGGACAAGGCGTCCATCTTCTGGGCGCGGGAGATGCGCGGGACCATCTCCATGGCGATCACGTTGGCGCCTTTGGATTTGGCGAGCGTCAGCCCCTCGTCGTTCCCGGCGGGGTTGAAGAACGAGATGAGGGTCTTGCCTTTGGTGAGGTGTTCAAGCTCTGCCACCGTGGGCTGGCGCACTTTGGCCACCACATCTGATGTTGCCCAAAGGGCGGCAGCATCGGCGACAATCTCAACACCGGCGGCCTTGTAGGCGCTGTCCAAAAAGCCAGCGGCGGCACCGGCTCCGCTCTCAATGGCGCACGCATATCCCAGTTTTTGAAGTTGCAGCGCAGATTCGGGGGTCATCGCCACCCGGTTCTCGCCGTCCAAGACTTCCTTCGGCGTTCCAATCTTCACAATCTACCGTCCTTATGCGCCAGGGGAGATCCGCTTGCAGGACGCCTCTGGGCTTTGTGGTGAAACGAGGAGCCTTGCTGGGAAGCGGGACAGACCTCGGTCGACAGTCGACGTTATAGTCCTGGAGTGTGACGTTGACGAGTTTGCGCATTGGGTGAAAGCGGGGCGTGGGTTCGTGAACGCGCTCCACCCCTCGCACCCAAACGCTTGGTGCCCTGTTTGCCGGAGAGTCAACACCCAAGGCCTCGGCTGTTGGCGGTGGACTGCTGGCCGGATCAGGCGAGTACCCGGCAAAAGGCGCCCTGAGCGGGGATTTTTCGCCATGTTGCTGCTGATTGTCCTTGCGAAGGCGTTGCCCAAAAGGCTGCGGATTGATGGGGACCGGCGGCCCTTTACGGTGAGCAGCGATCAGCGCACCGCTCCATCTCCTGCGGGGGAGTGCCAAGACTTTGCCGATGACCTCAGC
>JBCDLN010000289.1:0-4984 GCA_038745295.1 Pseudomonadota bacterium
GCCGGCGGTGTTCACCGGTGGGGACAGTTGGGAGAGCCTCGGCATCACGGGCAAAGAAAAGGTGTCCATCGCGGGGCTATCCACGCTGGAACCCCGGCAGACCCTCAGCGCGGTCATCACCTACGAGGACGGCACCACCAAAACCATCGAGCTGCTCACCCGCATCGATACCGCTGATGAACTCGCCTACTTTAACAATGGCGGCATCTTGCACTACGTGCTGCGCGGTTTGGCGCGCGATGATAGCGCCCCCATGGCGGCAGAATAGGTGCCCAACAGCCTACCCGGTGGCCGCCGTGTCGCCGGTTCCCCCATGCTCCGACGACTAAGAGCAGACTGCGTAAGGCGGCACTGCAAACGGTCACCTCAGCGCGAGCCGCACCACCACCGCCACGTCCATCAACCGCTTGACGGCCTGCGCAAGGCGCGGCACACCCGCGCGCACCATCTGAGGCAGTTCCATGGCTTTTGCGCGCCTCAACCTCAGCGCGGACACGCGCAACACCCTCCACGCCGCCCAGACCACGATTGACGTCAAAGCGGGCGCGCTGATTGTGGAAGAGGGTGATGCGCCCGACACGATCTTCGCCATCGTGACAGGAGACGCCGCCGTCGAGCGGAGCGGCGAAGATGGTGTCCCCCTCACCCTTGCCACCCTGAGCGAGGGCGAGTTGATCGGCGAGATGGGTTTTTTGGATGGCGCGCCCCGCTCAGCCTCCGTGCGGGCGGTCACAGATGTGCGGCTCACCCGCCTCAGCGCGAGCGCATTGTCGCACAGCCAAGCCGGCCGGCACGCCCTTGATGCGCTGCGCGCAGCCCTCGGTGCGGCCATCGTCCAGCGCATGCGCCGCAACAATGACCGCTACACCAGCGCCTTGGAGCGGGAGGTCCATGCGCTGCGTGAGCGCGAACAGTTCGGCATATTCTATATCTACACCGTTGCGACCTTGTGTATCGGCACCCTCGCCAACGTCATTATCGCCCGCGATCTCCTGGATATTGACGTTTATTCTCAACAGTTTAGCTGGCAATATCTCGCCATCTATCTGATCCCGCTTGGGATTGTCATTTGGCGCCTCAAACTGCCGTTGAGCGCGCTTGGCCTCACCACCAAGAACCTCACCCGCTCGTTGGTGGAGGGGCTCATCATGGCGGCGGCGGCCGTCGGGGTGATGGCCCTTGCCCGCATGGGGCTTGACGCTGCTGGCGCCCCGCGCGGCACACCGTTTGCGTTCAGCCCCTTGGAGGCAACCGCCTACACCGCGCACGCCTTTATGCAGGAGCTTTTGGCCCGCGGATTTCTGCAAAGCGCCTATCAGCGCTTCTTAAACGACCGGCGCGGCTATAAGGCCGTGCTCCTGTCAGCCATCTTGTTTGGGATGTTCCACCTCCACTTCGGGCTTGCTGCGGTGGTGGTGACGATGGTGGGCGGGGTGCTCTTTGGGCTCATCTTCCTGCGCCACGGCAATCTGGCGGGGGTGACGCTGGTCCACGTGGTGATGGGGATGGCAGCATTCTGGTTTGCGCTTTTATGATGTTTTGAGCGTGGATTCTAAAAATTATTCCACGTTTTGCCGCCTTGCTGATCGCGGTTTTCGTCGCCATATTGCAAATCAATGGACGACGTGCGTCCGCTGTCGGCATTGGATGCTGGGAGACCATGCCGGCCCACTCGAACTCAAAGGATTAGAATGGCAACCTCCGATCGTAATCCGTACGCCCGGCCGACCGTCGGTGCCGCGCCCGCTGCTGTCGGCATCGATCAGGGCCTGCGCAGCTACATGCTGCGCGTCTACAACTACATGGCCATCGGCCTGGTGATCACAGGCATTGCCGCGCTCACCGTGGTGAACTTTGCTATCGCAAGCTCGGCCGAAGGCGCTGCCGCACAGCTTGGCAACGGCATGTACCTGACGCAATTCGGCGTTACCCTCTACACCTCACCGCTCAAGTGGGTGGTGATGTTGTCGCCGCTCGCGTTCATCTTCTTCTTGGGCGCGCGTATGCACAAAATGTCGCTGTCAACCGCACAGATGACCTTCTGGGCGTTTGCGGCAATCATGGGTGTGTCGCTGTCGTCCATCTTCTTGGTGTATACGTCCGAATCCATCGTGCGGGTGTTCTTCATCACCGCCGCGTCGTTCGGTGCGCTCAGCCTCTTCGGCTACACCACGAAAAAGGACCTGTCTGGCTGGGGCAACTTCCTGTTCATGGGCCTCATCGGCATCATCATTGCCGCTTTGGTGAACCTCTTCCTGCAGTCCTCTGCGCTACAGTTCGCCATCTCGGTGATTGGTGTGTTGGTGTTCGCCGGCCTTACCGCCTACGACACGCAGCGCATCAAAGAGATGTACTACGCTGGGGACGATGGCACCGTGGCCGGCCGCAAGGCCATCATGGGCGCCCTGTCGCTCTACCTGAACTTCATCAACATGTTCGTTCTGTTGCTGTCGCTGTTCGGCAACCGCGAATAGGCGACAGCGCCGGTATCGGCATCAAAGGCGTGGCTTCGGCCACGCCTTTTTTTGTTGGGCAAGCCCTTGCGCCCGATGATGGCGACGACGAGACTTCGCCAACACCACGCTGATTCTGATAGGTCCGCCGATGCCCAGATTGTTCACCGCGCTGACCCTGCCTGATCCCGCCAGAACCTGGCTCAGCACCCTGCGTGGCGGACTCCGAGCCGCCCGCTGGATCGACCCTGAAAACTATCACATCACCTTACGCTTCATCGGCGACGTGGACCGTCACATTGCGCACGACGCGGCCGATGCCCTCAACCAGATTGCCCGCGCCCCGTTCGAAGTGCGCCTCACCGGGCTCGATTCGTTTGGCGGACGAAAGCCCCACTCCATCTTTGCGCGGGTGGAGCCGTGCCCTCCCCTCATCGAGCTTCAAGCCGAGCAAGAACGGCGGCTTCAAAGGCTCGGGCTGCCACCCGAATCGCGGCGCTTCACCCCCCATGTGACCATTGCCCGCGTCAAGGGCGCCACGGCACCCGCAATCGCCGATTGGCTTGCCGCCCGTGGCGGTTTTTCCGTTCCACCCTTTGAGGCGAATCACTTTGCACTGTTGTCATCCAAAGACAGCGTCGGCGGCGGCCCTTACATCACCGAGCACGAATACAAACTGGATTACGCCCAAGCCGCATAGCCCGATAGCCGGCGGGAAGACCACCGTATCATGAGCACACAAATAAGAAGGGGCGCCACACATTCTGCGTGACGCCCCTTCTTTGTTGGGTTGCGGCCGGCTCGACCGGTTGGCGCCTCCGCCGCTTCCTATTGCGCGCCGGTTTGCTGGTTCGCGCTCAGATCGGGCTCATCGTAGCCGGCAATCTGATCATCGGTGGACAGGAGCGGCGTGATCCGCCGGATAGCCACACGGCGATTCTTCCGATTGGGGCCCTCCACCTGCACCTTGAGGTAAGCCTCACCAAAGCCCTGGGTGACGAGGTTTTCAGGCGGGATCTCAAAGAACTCGGTCAAGATCTCAGCCACAGCTTCTGCCCGTGCGTCGCTCAGCTCCAAATTGTCGAGTTCTGATCCCACTGCATCGGTATGGCCTTCGATGAGATAAACCTCGCTGGGGTTTTCATCGATGGCCTCTTCGATGGCTGCGCCGATGGTCTCCAGCGCGGCGATCTGGTTTTCGGGCACCTCAGCCGACCCAAACCGGAAGGTGATGGTGTCCAGATCGACCCTCGGCATATAATCGCGCACTTCAGGGTTTGCGAGCACTTGGTTGAGCGTGAAGCTCCTGTCGATGTCGTCCACAGGCTCTGCGGTGACGGTATCATAAACCGTGGTCACCGGCGCGGTGGAGGCATCCACCACATAGCGCTCATAAGGAACACGCACCCGCGGCGCCCGCACTTTCACCACAACGTCAGTGTCAGCGCCCCACCACCGCGGCAGGTTGTTAAAGAGCGTGACAGGCGCCCGGCCCGGAACCGCGCGGTAGCGCCTGATGGGAACGCCGTAGCGATTGGTAACGGTGACCACGCGAACCCCGCCAGGGCGCACCACAACCGTCTCGCGCCAGCCATTGTTGAGTTCGTAGGTGTTGTAGGCGTTGGCGCGCCAGCGGAACCGGGTTGTGTTGGGGTTCACCACCATGGCGACGGGGCCGACACGGTAGACAGCACGCGGGCCCACCACCACAGGACGGGTGTTGGCGAAGAACCGCACGTCTCTGCGCAATGCGCGACGATCCTGGCGGTAAAGCGCGGCTTGGCGCCGTTCCCATTGGTTCACCCGGGCGCGACGCTCTTCGGCAAGACGGCGATCTTGCCGGCGCTCGGCGCGGCGAATGTCTTCGCGAAGCTCACGCCGACGCTCGCGCTTGGCCTCGGCCCGGCGCTGCTCGCGGCGTTCATCGGCGGCTCGATCGCGCCGTCTTTCGTCGCGAACCTCGCGCTTGCGAGCAAGGTCGCGGTTGGCATTGCCTGAGGCGGCGCCGGGATCGTCTCGCACGCCGGTGCCACGCTCATTGGCATTTGCTGCGGCAACGCCCGCTCCGACGGCGCCTGCACCCACAGCAGCGCCCGTTCCACTTACCCGCGAGCGTTCGTTGGTGCGCCGTTCGCGCAGCATCTCCTCGCGGCGCTGACGGCGGACTTCGGGCGTAAAGGCTGGCAACTCGGCGCGGGCTCTGCGCCGCTCTTCGCGCTGCCGCCGGCGCTCTTCCTGCGTAAGGTTCTGGCGGTTTTCACCCCCAGCGCGTTGGCGCTCTTCGCGACGCTGACGCCGCTCTTCCCGCGTCAAGTTCTGCCCATTGCCACCCTCTTCGCCACGGGCACGCCGGCGCTCTTCACGCCGCTGCCGCCGCTCCTCGCGAGTGAGGTTTTGGCCGTTGCCACCGTTCTCGCCACGGGCACGCTGACGCTCTTCACGCCGCTGCCGCCGCTCCTCGCGAGTGAGGTTTTGGCCGTTGCCACCGTTCTCGCCACGGGCACGCTGACGCTCTTCACGCCGCTGCCGCC
>JBCDLN010000290.1:0-4971 GCA_038745295.1 Pseudomonadota bacterium
AAGGGCTCATCCCCGGCAAGAAGCGCGCCTAACACGCCGCCCCACCTCGTCAACGGTGGGGAACCTTTCTAGGGTTGTGTGCATGAGTCGGTATGGTCTTCCCGCACGTGTTGGTGTGATTGCGCTCGTTGCGGCGGGCGTCGCCGGGTGCGTGATCGACGAGCCGATCCACAGCTCTGGGCGGGTGGTGAATACGCAGTCAGGCTCGCCCCAAAACATTGCTTCGCTGAGTGAGGTCGTACAGGCCAACCCTCAGGACCCCAGCGCTTACAATATCCGTGGGACCGCCTACGGCCGCGCCGGCAAGATGAAAGACGCGCTCGCCGACTTTGACCAAGCCATTGCGCTCAACCCCAACTACTATCAGGCCTATGCAAACCGCGCGTTGGTCCATCGGCGGATGAACCAACTGGACAGTGCAGTGTCCGACTATTCCACCGCGCTCAGGATCAATCCGTCCTACGACACAGCGTTGGTGGGGCGCGGCAACATCTATCGCGGTCGGGGCGACAATGACCGCGCTTTGGCTGACTTTAACT
Organism: Pseudomonadota bacterium; assembly: GCA_038745295.1. GTDB lineage: Bacteria > Pseudomonadota > Alphaproteobacteria > Rhizobiales > Amorphaceae > Acuticoccus. Next base: position 540 of record JBCDLN010000290.1, read on the forward strand.
CCGCCATCCGGATCAATTCAGGCGATCCGCGGGCTTACCACAACCGCGCGCTCATCTATCAGGCGCAAAATCTTCACTCTTTTGCGGTGGAGGATTTTGGCATTGCTATCGGTCTCGATCCCCAAGCGCCAGAACCCTACAACGGCCGCGGTGTGAGCTATCTGGCCACAGGCGACGTCGATGCGGCGCTGGAGGACTTCAACCAAGCGCTTGCCCTCGACCGCGATTATGCCGATGCATGGGCCAATCGCGGCCTTGCCTTGGAAACGCAAGGCAACACCACAAAAGCCCGCGCGGCCTATAATAGGGCGATCCAGCTGCGGCCCGGCTATCCGCCGGCCAAAGAGGGCCTGGCTCGCGTCAACTCTGGCCGCACCAAGGTACCGAGCTAGATCCTGTCATGCCGCATGCGGCGCGAAGGAACGTTTGCGCCCTTTGAAAATCCGCCCCAGCGGGATGCAAGGCGTTTTCAGAACTGCTTTTCGCTCATAAAGGCGCTTAAGCGGCGCGGTTTGATGCAGATGGCACCGGCACATCGTCCCCAGCGGCCGCAGGACTGGCCGATGGTGACCCCACCAAAAAGCGCTTCATAAATGCGGCGAGCCAGGCCTTCACAGGCGGGTCAAACACCGCGCGGCCACGAAAATGGTCCGCGCGCTTACGGGCTCCGGGCAGGGACATGCGCTCGTGTCCCCGGGTGGTCCAGCGGTAGAGCATGGCCAGCGTAATCTCAGGGTGAAACTGAATCCCATAGGCGCATGGACCCACCTTGAAGGCTTGGTCATAGTCGCGGCCCTTAGCCAAAAGCACCGCGTCCTTGGGGGTCTCAAACCCTTCGCGGTGCCACTGGTAGACCTTGCGCGGCCAATCCATCATCGATTTGCCGGCGTCGGTGGGCTCAATGTCGTAGTAGCCGATCTCCACAAGACCGTCATGGCGGGGCCCAACACGGCCGCCAAGGGTTCTGGCCAGCATCTGCGCTCCGAGGCAAATGCCGAAAAACGGCGTCTCTTCACGCAAAGGGATGTTAATAAAATCAATCTCTTGCTTGATGTAGGCGTCGGTATCGTTGGCACTCATCGGCCCGCCAAAAATCACCACTGCGCTATGGTCCTGCGTGGTTCTGGGCAGCGAATCGCCCAGCGCAGGCCGCCTGATGTCAAGCCGATAGCCTTCCGACACCAGCCATTGGCCGACCCGGCCAGGGGTCGACGAGGCTTGATGAAGCACGATCAGCACCGGGCGCCGATCTCGACGAGGGGGCGATGGCTGGAGGAGTGTCATTGATGCGAGTCTAGCAAAAGCCGGGCCGGTTCGGAATTACCCGGCCGCGCGTTTGGCTTCGATTTGCTGGCGGATGGCAATACGCTCACGCCCCGAAACGCCAATCAGCTCGGCAACCCGCCACACCACGTTGTCTTCAAACTCTGACACCTCGCCATCGGCGTAGACCATCTCCCACATCATGGCCACCACATCGCGCCGGCCAACCTCATCCAAATCCCGCTTGAGCACTGAGGTGAAGCTATAAAGGTCTACCGCATCGCCCTCACGGGTCGCCGCTTCCGTGACGAGCTTTTCGGTTTCTTCGGCGCTGAGGTTGAAGTGTGCGCTCAATGTATCGCGCAGGCGGCGCTTCTCATCGTCGGTGACAACACCGTCGACAGCGATGATGTGCACCAAAATCGCCGCCACCGAGAGTTTTGGATCGACCGCGCTGAAGGGCTCTTCGCCCTCGCCTGCGCGGGACAGACTATGGAACCACTCTTGTATTGACCGCAGCACGGCTCGTCTCCTGTTTCGTCACACATGTGGCGCTGAAGGTGCCACTGCAACCATCTGCGACGCGCGGGCGCCAGTGAGGCTCCAGCAAGGGCCACGCGCTGGGCACATATTGGTGATGAGCCGTGATGCACATGTGGCGGGCGGTCTGATAAATGAGCCCCACGTTGTGGTCATCGGCGCATCGCCGACTGGAAGCGACACCCAAAGCAACCAAGGGAAACTCTATGACCCGCTTTGCCCTGGCCGCCGTTGCGGCAGCGCTGTTGTCCACCTCGGCCTTTGCCGGTGAGCAGTATGTGAACAAAACCGGCTTTGCCAACTCAGGCTACGACGTGGTGGCGTATTTCGACCTCGCTCAAGCGCCTGTGGGTTCCGAGCAGCCCAAAGCTGTTGCCGGGTCCACCAAATACACCGCCGAGTACAACGGGGCGAAGTTTGCATTCGCCAACGCGGAAAATCTTGCCAAGTTTCAATCGAACCCCGCCCAGTACGCCCCCCAATATGATGGGCACTGCGCCTATGGCGTCGCCCAAGGCGGCAAAGTGCCAGGCAACCCCCATCTTTGGCGCATCCTGGACGGCAAGCTCTACCTGAACATCACCCCGAACGTGGTGTCATTCTGGGAAGAGGACATTCCGGGCAACCTCAACAAGTCCGAAACCAACTGGAGCGGCATTGAGGGCGAGCCTGCCTCAGAAATGGCGATCCCCAAATTTGAGCCGTCTGCCCCCCAAACCTAGGGCCAGTTCGGGCCGATGACGGCCTGAGGACAATGCTCGCCCCTTTCAAAAGCGCCCGGTTTTCCCGCTCAAACGCGTCTGTTTGCACGGGAACCGTCCTGCGCGGCTCTGGGTGAGGTGCGGGCGACGCGCTCTGCCGATGGTGTGCGCTCATACCATGGTTTGATCTTAAGACCGGGGAGGGGATCGACGGTGATCCGTGACGTCCCCTATCCGAGAGCGGTGGTGGCGACCGTCGCCTTGAGCGCGTCAAAGGGCTCAAGACCGTTCGCCTGCCAAGCTTTGGTCAGGGCCTCGATCCGCTTTTGCGACTGAGAGAGTATCGTGAGCCGATCAGGCTCTCCCGTGACCGGATCACGGCATACCGCCCCAACAGCACGCCATTGGGGCTGAGCCCGCCGCCAACGATCCACGATATCAGGCCCATAAATGCGGTAGTGGCCATGCTTGTCGGCCCTTGCCATGCCATACTCGATGGTGGCGTCACACCTTAAAAGGTCGGGGACGGACAGGATCACAAAGCCCTCCGGTGCGGTGATCCTGTCCAGCTCTTTGAGGGCGGCGTGATCATCTTCCACGTGCTCAAGAACGTGGTTGGCAATGGCAACATCGACACTCCCGGACGGCCGGTCGATATCTGCAAGGTCAAGATGGTTCGGGCCGCCATAGACCGACACCTCAAAACGCGCAAACGGCGCGCGCGGCACCGACGGGTCATCGCTGAACTGCAGCGCGCTCAGCCCATCAAATTCGGCTCCGAGCGCGGCAAACCCTGCGCGGAAGGCACGGTGGCGTTCCAAAGCGCCGCAAACCTTGCATCGCGGCAGAAAGCCTCCGGGCGAGAGCCGGCCCTTGGGTCCGGCCCCAAATTCGCGCGACCCGCAGATATTGCATGCAATAGCGTTCAATGCTGTCCTCGATAGGCGGTTTGAGGCTGTGGAGGGGCGTGCTGGCTGGCAGCATGATGGTGCCGGCCAGAGCGTTTGCTTCGGTCAACTTGCCAATAAGGGGCGATGATGCCCATAAACGCGGCAGGTGAGGATGGAAATCAGTGCTTAACACGCCACTGATACGTTTGGTACTACACTTACGCGGCGTTTCATTGTGATGCCGCTGAACCGTGATGAAAGTGCCGGGCTTTGAACCACCTGCGCATGAATGCAAGCCAATCACCGGCCAGCATTCTCCTCATTGGGGAGAAGATCTTCGACGCGCCCCAGGTGGATGTCTACGACGCGCTTCACGACGTTTCGGTGCTGGCGGAGGTTATTCCAGGCTGCGAGGGGTTTGTCCGCCACGACGATGGATCGGGTCGTGCACTCATTGTGATCACCATCGGTCCCGTGGATTGTCGGTTCGAGTTGAGCACGCGGCTGATCGGTGATTCGCGACCGCAAGGCTTTGCGGTAAGCGGGGTGGCGGACGCGGGGTCCGTTTTGGGCTCGGTCACTGGGGAGGCCCACGTCATTTTGTCCCCCATTGATGCCTCCACCACCAGCCTGAGCTATGAAGTGGCGGCTGCACCCGCAGGACGGCTTGCAGAATTTTCCAAAGCACGCCTTGAGAGCACCGCCTCCTCCTTGTTGGAGGAGTGCTTTGCGCGGCTTGAACTTTTGATTGAGCCCCGTGGCGAGAAGGGGCCAGCAGTCCTGCCGGCCGCAGTCCCCATGCCGCAGCTGATCGCCACGCATACGTTTGTGCCGCGCGAGGACGTCTCGCCCTTGCTTGAGGGGAGCGATGAGACGCAACGGGAGCCTGCGGCTACGGCACGGCAGTGGCCGGAATTTGGTACGCGCACGCTCGCCGAGCCAATGACTTCCATTGATGATGGGGCCGATGAACAACCATCGCCCGCCGGTGCTCACACGGCGGAGCCGCAAAATGTGGCCAACGCTGACGAGGTTCCT
>JBCDLN010000291.1:0-4967 GCA_038745295.1 Pseudomonadota bacterium
ACATGGTGCTGAAGCTGAGTGCCTGCAAGTTTTGCCCATTGCCCGGCCAATTCTGACCACGCAGAGCCCGAAGCCTTGAACAATGGGCTGAGACGGCGCCGCCGCAAACTGATGAACGATCAATTTCATGAAATGCGGTGTAGGCAAGACACCGCTGCCCAGCGCATGTCTCGCGCGATCTGGATCAGATCGAGCGAGGAAAGCATGCGCGCTCTTCAAGGGCGAGCATGTGTTTTACCGCCCAGTGTGTTTCAACCTGAGCGGATCGTGCTCTCAAACGTCAATAAGTGCAGGCGCTGCGCCGGTCCCTGGCGGCGTTATGGGCGCGAACTGTGCTTTGCCAGGCATGGAGATTGGAGCGGTCCAGAAAGCGCACCGCTTGTTCTGAAAGGCAAACGGTGCGTTAGGCGCACCGCTCCTATGGAGAAGGGGAGCGGTGCAGATGGCGCACCGCTCGACGTTATTCCGCCGCGGGCGTTTTGGCCTCTTCAGCACCCACATCCGCTGCCGAGGGGGTCATCAACGCTTCATCTGCCGCAACGGCCTCACTGGCCACCGCCTCTTCAGCCACCGGTTCCTCGGCGGTAACCTCTTGGGCCAGATCCTCTTGAAGGGCGGGCTCCAGCATTCCGTCTTCGCTTTCACCCAGATCGTAGCCACTGTCGCCTTGGCTGCGCAGAAGCCCGTCAAGCGCAGCGCGGGCGATGAGGTCGCAGTAAAGGGTGATGGCGCGGGCAGCATCGTCGTTGCCAGGGATCGGATAGGTGATGCCCTCAGGATCGCAATTCGTGTCGAGGATCGCGACCACAGGAATGTTGAGCCTGCGCGCCTCTTGGACGGCGATGGTCTCGCGGTTGGTGTCGATCACGAACACAATGTCGGGCGTGCCGCCCATGTTCTTGATGCCGCCGAGGTTGCGCTCAAGTTTTTCGCGCTCACGGTCAAGGTTGAGGCGCTCTTTCTTGGTAAAGCCCTGAGCCTCACCATCCATCATTTCCTCAAGCTGGTTGAGGCGCTTGATGGAGTTGGAGATGGTTTTCCAGTTGGTGAGCATGCCGCCGAGCCAGCGGGCATTCACGTAGTACTGCGCGCATTCAGACGCGGACTGGGCCACAGCCTCTTGCGCTTGGCGCTTGGTGCCGACCATCAACAGCCGCCCGCCTTTGGCCACGGTGTCTGACACCGCCTTGAGCGCTTGATGGAGGAGGGGCACGGTTTGCGCCAAGTCCAGGATGTGGACGTTGTTGCGCGCGCCAAAGATGTAGTCTTGCATCTTCGGGTTCCAGCGGTGGGTCTGGTGACCGAAGTGCACGCCAGCTTCCAAGAGCTGACGCATGGTAAAGTCAGGTACAGCCATTTTTCATGTTCCGGTTGAGCCGCCGCGAGCGCTGCCCGAAGGCACCGGAAAGGTTGCTCGCGTGAGGGATTTCGAGCGGAGTTAGTCTAACTTGGGCGAGGATGCAACCCGTCAGCATAGGGCGAATGGGGTGCGCCCGGGGTGAAGCTGGCCCCGCGCTGGCGGTTGCTCGCCCCCTCACTTAAGCTGAGGTGGTCACTAAAAGAATACATGATCCCACCGCGCAAAGCGTGTGGGGCTGAGGGCGGGGCGGAACAACCATGGGACGAATGCGGCGCGGGCTGGAGCTTACTGTGTGCGGGGGACCGCGCGATCAGGGCCGTCCTCTTCGGGCGGTCCGCATCGGGCGTCAGTCCGGCAAGGCGCCAGGCGCCAGCTAGCGATGTACGTTCGTGATGGGATCGCGCCGGCGCACGCGATCCGCGATTCCTGGCGCTTTTTGCTGTTGGTGACCGTGTGGGCAGGGGTCGTGGTCATCATTCACAACGAGCTCGGCTACCGCGCCTTTGCGGTTCCGCTGACCCCGGTCACCACCATCGGCATCGTGGTTTCCCTCTACCTCGGCTTCAAAACCAACTCCGCTTACCAGCGCTGGTGGGAGGCGCGTCAAATTTGGGGCGGCGTTGTCCAGGCGGCGCGGCGTTGGGGCACCACCGTCATGACCCATATTGACGACAGCCCCGATGAGACCGCCGGCGGAAAAGCGAAAGACGACGCCTTGCGCAGGCGCCTCATCCACCGCCAAATCGCGTGGGTGAACCTATTGGCGCACACATTGCGCCTCAACTCCCGGCTTGGGGCAGCACGGCGGCCGCATCTTTTTTCAAGGCGCCTTGCTGACAACAGTCACATCCACACCTCAACCCGGGCCTCGTTTGAAGAGATTTTGGGCCCTGAAGAAAGTGCTGAGGTGAAAGCCTCGCCCAGTCCCCTGGTGATGCTCATCGCCAAACAGGTGGGCGAGCTCAAGGCGCTGAAGGCAAAAGGGCGGATCGACGATAACCGCTTTGTCGATATGTCTCAGATCATGGGAGAGCTGACCCTTCAGCTTGGCAGCTGCGAGAGGATCAAGAACTCGCCCTTTCCCAGGCAAATCACGGTCTTCGGACGCATTTTCACCTATGCCTTCATTGCCCTCATCCCCCTGGCATTGGTGCAAGTGTTTGAAGACACCATCACACGGCAAAATCACGACCCGGTGGTGATCCACGAGTATGTGATCCTCATGATACCCTTTTCTGTTCTGATCTCGTGGGTCTTCTTCACCATCGAGCGGGTGAGCGAAAGCTGCGAAGACCCTTTTGAGGGCGCGACCACAGACGTTCCGGTGGCAGCACTTGCGCGAATTGTGGAGATCGACTTGCGCACAATTGCCGGAGAGCGCGACATCCCCCCCATGATCAAGCCAGTTGAGGGGGTTCTTTACTGAGGGTCAGCAATGCACCAGCGGGACCCTGGCATTTTAGTCTTTGTCCCCCTAAGTAAGGCGTCGTCGGGAGGCGGTATGGTCCGTCTCACCGGCCCTCCGTCCGCAAAAGGTTCATGAAGGGGTCGACTTTGGCCGCGCCATGCACCAAGAGAGGGCGGCTTCACTCCAGACAATTGGGACACGAGACGATGACGATCACGGCGCAGCAGGTAAAGGCGCTCCGCGAGAAAACCGGCGTCGGCATGATGGACTGCAAGACGGCGCTGAATGAAACTGGCGGCGACATGGAAGCGGCCATCGACTGGCTCCGGAAAAAGGGTCTGTCGAAGGCGGCCAAAAAAGCAAGTCGCGTTGCCGCTGAAGGGTTGGTGGGCGCTGCGTCCGCCGGCACCAGCGCAGCCCTCGTGGAAGTGAACTCAGAAACCGACTTTGTGGCGCGGAACGATCAGTTCCAGGCGCTGGTGCGCACCATTGCCACCGAAGCGCTGAGCGCCTCTGGCGATGTGGACGCCCTCAAGGCCGCGCCCTTCCCGGGCTCCGGCCGCAATGTGGGCGATGAGGTGACCGAAGCTGTCGCCACCATCGGGGAGAACCTGTCGCTGCGGCGCACAGCGTTCCTATCGGTGGATGATGGTGTCGTCTCCACCTACCTCCACAACGCTGTGGCGGACGGGCTTGGCAAACTGGGCGTCTTGGTCGCGCTCCAATCGACGGGCGACAAAGAAAAGCTCGACGATATCGGCCGCAAGATCGCCATGCACGTGGCGGCGGTGAACCCGCTTGGCCTCGACGTGGATGCCCTTCCTGCCGACGCTGTGGAGCGGGAGCGGGCCGTCTACGCCGAGCAGGCGCGCGCCTCCGGCAAGCCCGAAAACATCATCGAAAAGATGGTGGAGGGCCGTATGCGCAAGTTCTACGAGGAAGTTGTGCTCTTGAAGCAGACGTTCGTGGTCAATCCTGACCTCACCATCGAAAAGGCCGTCAAAGAGGCCGAAGTGTCGGTGGGGGCTCCGATCAAAGTAACCGGCTTCGTGCGCTTTGCGCTCGGGGAGGGGATTGAGAAGGAAGAGTCTGATTTTGCCGCCGAAGTTGCGGCCGCTGCGGGGGTCTAGGCACCTTGTCTCAGCCAGCAAAACCGGCGTCGTCGTGGCGCCGGGTTTTGATCAAGGTCTCAGGCGAGGCGTTGATGGGAGATGGCGATCACGGCATCTCCCAGCCCACCTTGCAGCGTGTGTGCGAAGAAATTGTCGCCGTGGTGCGCGAGGGGCTTGAAGTGGGCCTCGTCATCGGCGGCGGCAACTTCTTGCGCGGGGCGAATGTGGCGCTCACTGCGGTGGACCGCGTCGCGGGCGACCAGATGGGGATGCTCGCAACGGTGATGAACGCTGTGGCCGTCGGCGCTCAACTGCGCGCATTGGGGACTGATGCGGTGGTGCTATCGGCCATTGACGTCCCCATCATTTGCGATCGCTTCACCCACCGCGGTGCGCTGAAGCATATGTCGGAGGGGCGGGTCCTCCTCTTTGCCGCGGGTACCGGGCATCCCTTCTTCACCACTGATACCGCCGCCGCCCTCAAAGCCGTCGAGATGGGGTGCGATGCTCTCCTCAAAGGCACCAACGTTGACGGTGTCTATGATGCCGACCCCAACAAAGACCCCAACGCCAAGCGCTATGAGACGCTCACCCACCAGGAAGCGCTGGAGCGCAACTTGGGCGTGATGGATGCTGCCGCCATAGCGCTGGCCCGCGACAATGGCCTCCCCATCGTGGTCTTTTCCATCCAGGACGAAGGGGCGCTCCCCAAAGTGGCGAGAGGCGAGGGCTTGGCAACCGTCGTCAGCAACTGAGCCACGAAACACACGCGCTCCGGCGTGACCTGAAGGCGCGTCTGCCGCCGGGGCGCCCCATAGAGGCCCGCCGGGCGCAAAAAAGCTCAACCCGCCGACGGTAAAGAGGCTGGCCATTGGTGGACCGGTCAGGCAACCTGGGGTCATCGTTGCACTGGTTTTCGTTGCCCTTGGTGTCATCCCCTTGTTACGAGGGCCGCCGGGAAGAAAAGCTGCGCAGCAGCGCGCTGAGACCGGAGGACCCCCATGAGCGTCGACCTTGATGACCTAAAGCGGCGGATGGATGGCGCCATCGGCGTTTTGAAAACCGAGCTGTCAGGACTGAGGACCGG
>JBCDLN010000292.1:0-4956 GCA_038745295.1 Pseudomonadota bacterium
ATGTAGGGGTACCAGCAGCTGGGCACCACCGAAAGATCAGCTTGGTTGGCCACAAGGCGCGCAGAAATATTGGCAACGAATGCAGCAACGCTGCTCAGTTCAGCATCGGCCCACGTGTCGGACACGTTGTTGAAGAAGCTGCGCGACAGGAAGTTTGACAGCACAAGCCCAGCGCGCTCATGAGGGTCACTTTCGCAAAGCAGCGCGTAGGACTGCCCCATCGCCGCTTGGGCAAAACGCACATTCTCATCGAGATAGGCGTTAAAGATGGCCGTTGCCTCACGCATCATAATATCGCTGTCGCGCAGGCAAGCGAGGCGGGAGAAGTCCCCTGCAAAGTCGGCCAACATGAAGACCGACAAATCCGTCGCCTGAAAATACTCAAACGAGAACGGATCGCTCGACAAGAATTCCGTCATCGGTTCGGTGAACATCAACGGCACGCCTGGAAGCCGCGCCCGCCCGTGGATGTACCCGCACACCACATCAAATGGCACATCATGGGGCGCAAGATACTGAACGCCCCTCAGCGAGTTTAATTGGAGGGAGCGCTCCCACAAAATATTGCGCTGGTGCCCATCAATGTTGCGGACAAAGAAGCCTTGTGCTGCGTTATCAAAACAGTGAACTCCAAAATCTTCAACGTAACTATACTTTTTGACGAGCGTATTCACGAACGTGGGCACAAACGCTTCGATGAACGGGACGGCGACGTTCGCTTCAGGAAGCGGGGCAAGGCTGCCCTCCACCGCGCCATCAATATGAACATCACACTGCGCATCGGGGATCTCGATGGCCTGGCAGGAAGAGGATACGAAGTCGTTGTAGAACGCTTCGCCGGTGAAGGCTCCGGTCAACTCAACCTGTCTCTGGCGCGTCATCTGCCGATCCCAATAAAGGATCACAGGTCTGCGCTTCGCACCGCTCGACACATGGTTGAGCGGCTCGAAAATGATGATGAAGCCCTCATCAAACATGCGCTTGAAATACACTTCGTGGGAGAGCCGCAAATACTCAGTCACGCCGAGGAAGGCGCCAGAGACGAACTCGCTATCGTTGCCACGGCGATGGTGAACCTGGTTCAAGAGATCCCAGACTTGCCGACCTGTGCCAAGGCCATCGCCGCTCATTGATGGTGGGGACGCTTTAATGAAGAGGTCGCGAAACTGAGGCTCGGCTTGATCGCCCTCACCCATCACATCATCAAGAACGACAAGTTCATTCATCTGCGATTGCTCTTTCTGCCGTCCAGGACCTTATCACATCACTCTACCACACGTAGCTCGGTGTGCTCGGTAGGCTCAGTGTGCCAAGGCCTATCGCGCTTGCCGCTTGCTCCCAGTGTTGGGACCCATCAAGGTTTTGGTCTGCGCCAGAGCGCATCGCGTCCCGGTCCATCAACGCCAAGCCCCTCATCACTGCAGGTTGGGTCGCCCGGTGGCCTCCCAAGCCCGCGCCCCTCCTTTAGAAAATGGATGAAGGTTCAGCAAGGTCAGAACCCCGATTGGGGCTCTTGCAAAACTGTTGACGCAAACATGGACCGTTTGTCCCTCATCAGCTCGCTGCCAGCCGCAGAAAAGACTGGTAGGCTGCAAAGGACTTAAAACCGCGGGTGGGCCATGGATAGATCAGGCGCACAGGATGCGCCTGCCAGAGCATCCTGCGCCCGGTTGGGCGCAGATAAGATGCTCTGTCGTTTGATGCGCGAGCGTTTTTTGTCGGTCAGATGATTCCACCTGATCGAGAAACGTTCCAGGAGCACGATCCGCCCAGTTTGCATCACACTGAGCGGAAAAGAACGCGCTTACCCCTGAAGAGCGCGCATGTTTTTCTTGCCCGATCTGATCCAGATTGAGCGAGGCATGCGCTTGTAGGGACGCCTCAAGGAAACAGCGCGGTGGTGTCGAGCCCAGTTGTTTCAGGAAAGCCTAAAGCAACGTTCATGTTCTGGATGGCCTGCCCAGACGCCCCTTTGATGAGGTTGTCCGTTGTGGCCATGACAATCGCGCGGCCGGCCCGGCGGTCGGCCGACACACCGATGCGGATGGTGTTGGACCCGCGCACGTGGCGGGACTGTGGCGCCTGACCGAGGGGCAACACCGTCACAAACGGCTCGCCTTGATAGCGGCGGTCAAGAACTCCATGGATCGCCGCCGCATCCCCTTCCACGTAGATGGTGGCGTAGATACCCCGGTTCATGGGCGCAAGATGCGGGGCAAAAGTCACCAGCACCTCGCGGCCAGCCGCTTTCGTCAGTTCCTGGTCGAACTCGGCGGTATGCCGGTGTCCCCCAACGGCATAGGCATGGAGCCCCTCCGACACTTCGGAGAACAGCATCCCGACCTTCGCACCCCGGCCAGCGCCCGACATACCTGTTTTGCTGTCCACCACGATCCTGTCGGGGTCGATGACGCCTTCCGCCACCAGCGGAATGAGCGGCATAAGCCCCGTGGTGGTGTGACAGCCCGGGTTTGCGATGAGCCGGGCCCCCTTCACTGCATCGCGGTAGATTTCTGTGAGCCCGTACACCGCTTCGCGCTGGAGGGCCCGCTCATGATGCTCGTGGCCATACCACGTGGCGTACGCGGCAGGGTCGGCCAGGCGGAAGTCGGCCGAGATGTCGATCACCTTGAGCGATGGATTGGCTTTCAGGGCGGCTGCCACCGCCCGCTGCGTGGTGCCGTGCGGCAGCGCGCAAAACAAAACATCAGCGTTGGAAAGGTCGATCTCCTCCAGGCGCTGAAGGGTTGGTAGGTCGAGGGCGGAGAAGTGGCCAAACACCTCCGCCATGGGTTTGCCAGCATTCGCTTCTGCGGAAAGGCCCACAATGCGCGCGTCACTATGGCGCGACAAGAGACGGATGAGCTCTGCGCCCGTGTACCCTGACGCGCCGTAGATGGCGATGTTGACCGACATGGCTTTGGCTCCTTGCTGCCGTCTGATCGGCTCCTGATGGTGCGGTGAAAGCCCGGTGCGGGACGGACGAGGCTGGCGTCTTGCGCTCAAAACGCAAAAAGGCCAGCCGCGGCGCCACACCGCGGCTGGCCTTTGAGGCGTTCTGCCGAGAGGGTGCGCGCTAGCGCTTGGAGAACTGGAACGAACGTCGTGCCTTGCGGCGGCCGTACTTTTTGCGCTCCACCACGCGGCTGTCGCGGGTGAGGAAGCCCACACGCTTCAAAATGGACCGCAGTTCCGGCTCATAGTGGGTGAGCGCTTTGGAAATGCCGTGCCGAACCGCGCCCGCTTGGCCTGAAAGGCCACCCCCAGATACCGTCGCCACAATATCAAATTGACCATCGCGAGAGGCCACCAAAAGCGGCTGACGGATCACCATTTGCAACACAGGGCGCGCAAAATACTCATCATACGGCTTTTTGTTGACGGTAATCCTGCCGCCGCCGGGCTTCACCCAAACACGGGCCACAGCGTCTTTGCGCTTGCCGGTGGCATAGGCCCTGCCGTGCGCGTCAAGCTTTTGGACGTGAACGGGGGCCGTCTCGGTGGCGCCATCACCATCTTGCTGGCCAAGGGCAGCGCCCAGCTCTTCAAGGGATTGAACGGTGTCGCTCACTGGGCTCTCACATTCTTCTTGTTGGCCGCGCCAATATCGAGGGTGATGGGCTGTTGTGCTTCGTGGGGATGGTCAGGCCCGGCATAGACCCGCAGATTTTTCATCTGCTGCCGCCCCAGAGGCCCCCGCGGCATCATCCGCTTCACCGCAGCCTCAATGATCCGCTCAGGGAACCGGCCTTCGAGGATTTGCTTCGCAGACCGCTCTTTGATGCCGCCCGGATAGCCGGTGTGTTTGAAGTACTTCTGCTGCTCCACCTTACGCCCGGTGAAGCGCACCTTTTCCGCATTGATAACAATGACATTGTCACCACAATCAACATGCGGGGTGAAATGCGGGAGATGCTTACCCCTCAACCGCAAAGCAATGCGCGAAGCGAGCCGGCCCACGACCAGGTCAGTCGCGTCAATCACAACCCACTGCTTTTCAATTTCCGCAGGTTTTGCGGACAACGTCGTCATAGCCGAACGCCCACCTTAGCTCGATCGGGTCAACTTCGATCTGATATGAAAAAAGCCGCGCTGCTGGCGGTGTGCGGGCCATATGCGCCCTTCCGTGCGACCCGTCAAGAGGAAATTGATAAACTCAATAAAAACAATGAATTGGCTGAACGGTATCCTGTTACCATACAGCCGATTCAAGACGAACCGAAAGCGATCGCCGGCCTCACCCAGGACGTGGGAGCTTAACGCGCCGGCGGCCGGGCCACCTTAGCGGTCCCGCAGGAGACGCGCCGCATTCACCCCCTTGTCATTGTGCACGACGACGAATTTCTTCACCCGGGTGTTGCGCTGGCGCGCCGCTTCCGCTTCTGCCTCGCGCCGGCGAGCCGCCCGCTCCTGCACCAGAGGAACGGCATTGACCCTCAGCGGCAGGTTCAGCCCCCATAAGATCTCGTCATGGCGGAAGCCCAGATCCTCCAGGAGCCAGGCATCCATCTTATAAAGTGACGCGAGCGCGCGCCGGCGATGCCAGAACCGGAACAGGCTGTATCCGCTGCGGGACAGAGCCCTCAGGCCAGTGCCCACCTTCGCAGACTGATGATCATCCCGGCGCTCTGGCCGCAGGTCGTGGGTCGCTACAGACATTGTCATGGCTTGACCTCCACTCTTGACTGGGAGGGAACATGGCCACTAGTGATAGATCACACCAGCGAATTGATTTGATCAAAACGATCACAGAGATTGATCAATTGGAACACGCCTGACCCAACCTGGAGGATCGATGGCCACCCCGCTGATCGATACCGATCTCATCCGCACATTCGTGGCTGTCTGCGACAGCGGCAGCTTCCGCGCGGGCGCTGAAAGGGTGCACAAGACCGCCTCGGCGGTGAGCATGCAAATGTCAAAGCTCGAGGCGCATGTGGGGGCACACCTTTTCGA
>JBCDLN010000293.1:0-4948 GCA_038745295.1 Pseudomonadota bacterium
CCCTCCACATGTCCCTTCGGTGGGACACCAAACCGCGACGTCCCTCCGGAGCCGACAAGTACAGCCTCCCGCGGTGGGCCTGTTGGGTCAACCCCGAAGAGGCCAAGCCGTGGATTGATGCATCAGGCCCACCGCGGGAGAATTGACCACAGGCGGGAGCAGTGAGGCACGGCCCCTACGGCGGTTCCGCAATGAACAACGTTGATGGAAACAGCACCTAGAGCGCGTCACACCTCCACGGAGGCTCACCGCGCTCAGGCTTCCCATGTCGGTCGCGGGTGCACCGGACGCCGGATGATTCCCTCCGGCTGTGACCCGCTCTTGAACCTGGCCAATGGGGTTGGGGGATGTTGGGGAAGGCTGCAACGCCGCGCGCCGTTTCATTGAAGCCCGCTCAGGCCATGACATCACCACGCAGCGCGCATCCTAACACCGCCGCGATCACGCAAAATCTGATGCTGTGGCGCCGGCAATGGGGTGGTTTATCGAAGGCAGGGTCATCCATAGACGTCGGCGGTTAGTTGACAGCCCAAACAACGCGTCCATTGTGGATCCAACGTCCGCCCCATGCGGCTATCAGTCTAAACCTTGAACGAGTTTTTTGTGGATCAGACCACAGACCCCGAAGGCCAAGCCGGTCACGACGGTGCGAGGGCGCGTGGTGTTGCCGACCACGCTTCAGCCGTTGCGTGGCTCAAAGCGCGCGGCATTCAAGACGTTGAGTGCATCGTCCCCGATCAAGCGGGGGTGGCGCGCGGCAAGCTCATGCCCACCGAAAAGTTCGCACGGGCGCCCTCCATCACGATGCCCACCTCCATTTTCAGCCAAACCATTTCGGGCGACTACCCCCGCGAAGACGATCAGTTCGCCCACGATCCGCCGGACGGTGATCTTATCTTCGACCCGGACTATGCCACGCTCGCTATCGTGCCCTGGGCATCGGACCCCGCCGCCCAGCTCATCCACGATGCCCGCTATAAAGACGGACGCCCGGTGGACCACGCCCCCCGCCAGGTCTTAAAGCGCGTGGTGGAGCTTTATGAGCGCAAGGGCATGCGGCCCGTGGTGGCGCCAGAGATCGAATTTTATCTGGTCAAGCCCAATCACGACCCGGATTATCCTCTAGAGCCGCCCATCGGCCGCTCAGGTCGCCCGGAGATCGGCCGGCAAAGCTTTTCCATTGCCGCCGTCAACGAGTTCGAAGATCTCTTTGACGATATCTACGAGTATGCCGAGGCGCAGGGTCTGGAGATTGACACCCTCATCCACGAAGAGGGCGCCGCCCAGATGGAGATCAACCTCCTCCATGGCGATGCCATCGACCTTGCCGACCAGGTGTTCATGTTCAAGCGCACCATCCGAGAGGCAGCACTGCGCCACAACATCTACGCGACCTTCATGGCCAAACCCATGAGCAATGAGCCCGGCTCAGCCATGCACATCCACTGCTCTTTGCTTGACCGGGATACCGGGCGGCCGATCTTTTCCGACCAGGACGGAAACCCCACGAAGGAGTTCTTTTCGTTCATTGCCGGCCACCAGCGTTATTTGCCCAATGTGATGTGCGTGATGGCCCCTTATGTGAACTCCTACCGGCGGCTGGAGCGCTACACCGCCTCCCCCATCAACGTCCATTGGGGGTATGATAACCGCACTGTGGGGCTGCGCGTCCCCCACTCTAAGCCCGTGGCGCGCCGGCTTGAAAACCGCATTCCCTCCTCCGATGCCAACCCTTATCTTGCGATGGCCGCTTCGCTCGCCTGCGGGCTATTGGGCCTTGAAGAAGGGATCCACCCCGAGGACCCCATCGAAGGGTCAGCGCGCGAGCTTCCCTACGGACTGCCGCGCGGGCTCCTTGAGGCGGTCGCTCTGTTTGAAGACTGCGAGCCTCTGGCTGACATTTTCGGCAAGTCCTTCGTTCACACCTTCCGCGCCATTAAGCAGGCTGAGTTTGAGACCTTCATGCGCGTCATCAGCCCGTGGGAGCGGGAATATCTCCTCCTCAACGTCTGAGTCGATGAACGACACCATTTACGCGCGCAACGCACGGCTGCCGCTGCCCTCCGAAGCACCGCTGCCGGCCCGCACCGACGTCCTTGTCGTGGGCGGTGGCCTCACGGGACTATCGGCGGCCTTGCATCTCACCCGCAGCGGATTTTGGGTCACGCTGGTGGACGCCGGCGCCATTGGCGATGGTGCGTCAGGGCGCAATGGCGGGCAGCTCCATACCGGGCAGCGGCGCGACCAGGCCTGGCTCGAAAAGCAGCTCGGGATGAAAATGGCCCGTGCGCTCTGGCGCCTTGGCGAAGAGGCCATTGCACTTATTCATCAACTGCGCAGCGAGCTGAGCGCCCCGTGCGACTATCAAGCTGGCCTGATCGAGGCTGCCCACACGCCCGCCGCCCTTGATCAGCTCCACTGGTACAATGACCATCTCCACAAACACTATGGCGTCACCCAGGAGCTTTTGGACAAGCACGCGCTAGAGAGCGCCATCGGGACAGACCGCTATCATGGTGGCGTGCGAGATGGTTTGGGCGGGCACATGAACCCGTTGGCGTTGGTGAATGCCATTGCGCAAGCCGCCCATGTGGAGGGGGCGCGCCTCCATAGCGGGGTGAAGGCGGTGGGTCACACACTCACCGCCCGAGGCTGGCGCGTTTCGGTGGATCAAGGGGGCAAGCGCCACGAGATTTTGGCGCAAAACGTGATCCTTGCCGGCAATGGGTATATGCGCGGCGTCTCCCCCTATGTGGAGGCGCGGGTGATGCCGCTCCTCAATCACATTGTGGCAACGGCGCCTTTGGAAACGCCGCTCATCCCCGGTGGGGAAGCGGTGGCCGACAGCCGCTACGTGATCCGCTATTTCCGCCAAGATGCGCAGGGCCGAATGGTGTTCGGCGGTGGGGAAAGCTTTGGCCGCACGCCGCGCAATGTGGCGCGCAAAGTTCGCCCTTTTCTGGCGGAGGTTTATCCGGCGCTGAAAAACGCACCCATTGAGGCGGCATGGTCGGGCACGCTCGGCATCTCGCGGCTGCGCCTTCCCATCATCCGGCGGCTTGAACCTGGGCTTTATGCCGGCGCCGGGTTTTCTGGCCAGGGACTGGGGGCTGCCACCTTCGCCGGAAAGGTGATTGCGGACGCCGTCGCCGGGGAATCGAGCCGGCTTGATGTGTTCGGCCGCGTTCCGGCGCCAGCCTTTCCAGGCGGTACGCTGATGCGCGCCCCGCTCGCCCAAGTGGCCATGACATGGTTTGCCATTCGCGACAGGCTCGGCGTTTAGGCAGCATGGCGACGATGCAGCTGTGAGCGCGCTTCAAGCGCTCCCCTTCCGCGCATCGTTTGGTCCGTGAGAGCCAGTTCCCTTGGGTTACCCGGCAAACCGCTCCTCCGGGACGCCTTTGATGCCAAGGCCATCCACAACAAAGAGGTTGCCGGCAAGGGGATAGGCCTCCAACTCCTCGTCGGTCATGAAAAGGCGCTGGGAGGTGATGAACAGACGGTCGTAATTCGGTCCGCCAAATGTGGGGCAAGTGGGGCGAGGGACCGGCATATCGATCTCAAGCATGATCCGCCCTTTGGGATCGAGGCGCAGAACCTTTCCGCCAGCCACGAGGGAGCACCAATAGCAGTCGTCCGCGTCGACGGTCGCGCCATCCACCATCCCGGGGCGGTCAGCGGTTGAAAAGAACGGGCGGCGGTTGGAGAGGCGCCCCTCATCGGGATCAAAGTCGAAGGACCAGACTTGGTTGCCGAGGGTGTCGGAAAAATACATGGTGCGCCCATCAAGGCTGAAGGCGGTCCCGTTGCTGACCTTAAACTCAAAGTCATGGGCATGGCGCGAGACTGTCCAGTCGGGTGCCAGGCAATAGATTCCGCCGGTTTCCGCCTCGATGGACTTATTCATGCTGCCGCACCAAAACCGGCCCTGACGGTCGCATTTGCCGTCATTGAAGCGGTTTTCCGGCCAGTCGGCCTCTGGGTCGACGTGGGTGGTGAAGGTGGTGGCGGCAAGATCAATCGCTAAAAACCCCGCATCCGACGCGCCGACCATGCCCCCACCCCGGCGCATGGCAAACGATCCCACCGGCCCTGGTGTTTGCCAAACGTCGACCTTGCCCGTGTGAGCATCCCAGCGCTCCATCCGGTACTTGACGTGGTCTGCCCAGTAGAGCGCTTGTTCCTCTTCCACCCAAAGCGGTGCTTCCCCGAGGCCGTCTTGGCTCTCAACAAGGCAACTGATTTCGTGTGTCATTCTCTTGCCAACCCATCTACGCGCTTCGACTGTAGCAAAAACTGGCGCGCTACCGCGTGCAAACCTCTTAGCGGATGGGGCTGGCGCTTACCACTAAGCGCCCAGGTCCTCGTTGAAGCTTGCTTCAAGCCAATTGGCAAAGAGCCGGGTGGCCGGTTTGACGGGTTGGTTGTCCGCCACCACCAGCGAATGGCCCTCACCGGGTGACACGGCGCTCTGCCCAATGCGCACCAACCGGCCATCGGCAAGGGGCCGCTCAAGGAGCTGCTTCCACCCAAGCACCACCCCCTGGCCGGTGATCGCCGCGTAAACACCATCGCTATAGTGGTTGAAGACAAGCATCCTTTGGCGCGGCACCTCACCGTGGCCCACCCGCTCAAACCACTCCGGCCAGGTCATCCACATGGATTGATCGTCGTTCGCCTCAATGAGGGTGAGTTGGTGGAGGCTCTCCGGCCGGGCCGCCGCGCAGTCGTGCCGGTCGGCATAGTCTGGGCTTGCAACGGGAAAGACCTCCTCCGCCAGGTGGGCCAGTTCCACACCGTCCGCAAATGGACCGCGGCCGTATCGGATCAAAACATCGGCATCATCGTGGGCAAGGTTAAGGGGCTGATCTTGCGACAGAACCTTGAGGCTCACGTTGGGGTAAAGGGCGCGAAAGGACGGGAGCCGCGGCAACAACCAAAAGTGCGA
>JBCDLN010000294.1:0-4889 GCA_038745295.1 Pseudomonadota bacterium
GCCTGGGGCGTGATATTGTAGCAGCGGGACGTGTGGTGGCGACGTGACAAGAAAGATATTCGATGTCTGAGGTCTTGAGTGGCTCTCTCGCGACGGGCACTGGAGTAACACCGCCTATGAAGCGTGTGCGACCGCTTCAGGTGGCGCGGCGCTTCGTGGGTTCGTGGCGCACTCCCTTGGGCGTGGCGCTCGCCCTTTGCGGGTTCGCCGCCATGGCTGCGACCCTATCCTCCGGTCTGGGCTTGATTGACCTTGCACACTGGGCCGCCTCTCAGCAGCGAGCATTCCACGCGATGGTGGGCGAACTGCTGAGTATCCAAGGAAATGGGGTACTCGCCGCCGGTTCACTCATCAGCGCGTGCCTCCTTTACGGCTTCCTTCACGCAGCTGTCCCCGGGCATGGCAAGTTTCTCATTGCTGGAGCGGGCCTAGCCAGCCGCATAGACACGATGAAGCTTGTCGGCCTTTCCATGGCAGCAAGCCTTATGCAGGCTGTTACAGCAGTGGTGCTTGTCTACGGCAGTTTTGCGCTTCTCGACATTACCGTGGGCTGGGCAAT
The DNA here is from genome assembly GCA_038745295.1 of Pseudomonadota bacterium. GTDB lineage: Bacteria > Pseudomonadota > Alphaproteobacteria > Rhizobiales > Amorphaceae > Acuticoccus. The sequence goes on from JBCDLN010000294.1 coordinate 560, forward strand.
GAACACCACGACTCGGGTGCTCATTCCGTTAAGCTATGTGGCGATATTCGCGGTTGGGCTCGTTCTTATTCACCGATCGGTTAAGGGCTTTAACGGTATCCTTGAAGGTTTCTTTCCTAGGCGCCAGAAGCATTCCGGGTGCAGCGCGCACCAGCACCATCAAACTGGCGCAGTTGCGCATGAACATGGACGCTGCGGTTGTGGCCATCGCCATGGGCCCACACCAGGTGAAGCAGCGGCCATCACATCCTGGCGGGACGCAGCTTTGTTGATCGCGGGCATCGGCGTCCGCCCCTGCACGGGCGCCATCTTTGTCCTAGTGGCAGCGTGGCGGATGGATCTCTTGTTTGTGGGAGGCGCCGCGGCAACCGCAATGGCGCTGGGCACCGGTGCTTTCATCAGCCTCGTCGCCGTGTCGGCAACGGCAGCCCGCGGCGCAACATTCTTCGCCGCGGGGCGAAGGAACGCCCGCATCGTCGCTCCCATTCTGCAACTCTCAGCCGGCGCAGTGATTGTGCTGTTGAGCGCATTATTCCTGACCGCCACTTTTGCTACCTAGTTTTCAACCACGCGTCCGTTCAAGCTCGGCGTGGCAGGTCGATGCCTGAAATTCGCCGTGGCCATAAGAAAAGCTGCAGCGGTGTTCGAGGGGTATGGCCATCCCGGCCCAAACGGGACGTGTCGCTTTGAAGCTAGGCCGCCGGTCGGCGTTCCACAGGCGGCGGTGAGCGGGGTCTCCGCCACACCGGAGGGCCGGCGCTGTCACCGCGCGCAATATCAACACTTTTCGAGAACATTGAGGAACGCCATGTCGTTGCCAAGCACTCATCTGAGTGGGAATCTCTTCGGGGTGCCTCTGACGGGCCCCGTTGGCTCGAAACGATCCATGGCCTTGTGTAGAGCACTTTAGAGGAGCGCGTCCCTTCGCCCTTTGATCCACACATGCTGAAATTGCTGAGAGCGCATACCAGTTTCAAAGAAACGATATGCGCTCTCCCGGCGGAAGGTTAGCCAGCGTTAGGTTTGCGGGCGAAGACAACCCACCAAGCTGTCAGCAATGTTTTGAATAAGCGTGGGGTAAAAGTCAGGGCCAGGCTCAATGTTGGCACCAAGAGGATCGAGCACACCTTTGCTGGCACTCGTGCCCTCAATCACGGTATCGACGAGGCGTGGCTCAAACTGCGGTTCGGAAAAGACGCACGCTGCGTCCATATCCGCAATGGCATCCTTGATCTCAGCAATTCGAGCGGCACTCGGCTGAGCTGCATCCCCGAGAGAGATGGCTCCAGCTGCCTCCGTATCGAACCTGGCCTCAAAGTAGTGATACGCATCGTGGAACACAACGAAGCCGCGGCCACGGATTGGCTCGACGGTCTTGGTCACTTCTGCAATCAGCGCGTCATACTCGCCCTTTGCGGCCGCAGCGTTACCGAAATAGGTTGACGCATTCTCAGGGTCGGCTTGGGATAATGCGGCCGCAATCGCATCGACCCACACCTTCGCATTCATCGGATCAAGCCAGGCGTGGGGGTCAACGCCATCATGATCGTGGCCGTGATGATCATGATCATCATGGGCTGCAGCGGTTTCTTCATGCGCATGATCATCATGGTCGTGGTCGCCGCGCGCGGCAGCTTTCTCGTGCCCGTGGTCGTCGTGATCGTCGTGAGCAGATGCCTCTTCGTGCCCGTGATCGTGGTCGTCGTGCGCGGCAGCTTTCTCGTGCCCATGGTCGTGGTCGTCGTGAGCAGCTGCCTCTTCGTGCCCGTGGTCGTGGTCGTCGTGCGCGGCTGCTTTCTCGTGCCCATGGTCATCGTGGTCGTCGTGAGCAGATGCCTCTTCGTGCCCGTGATCGTTGTCGTCGTGCGCGGCAGCCTTTTCGTGCCCATGGTCGTCGTGATCGTCGTGCGCTGCTGCTTCGCCGTGACCATGATCGTCATCATCGCCGTGGTCATGCGCTTCAAACGTAGCGCCTTCACGGAAGTTGAGGAGAATGGCATTGGGAACGTCAAGCAACGGGATCTTCTGAGCGTTGGTGGCCAGTGAATCCACCGAACGCGCAAACATCGGGCTCAACTCCTCGCCGACGAAGAAAACAATGTCGGCCCCTTCCACGGCCGCCGCCTCAGAGGGGCGCATGGCATAGCCGTGCGGCGAGGCACCGGGCGGCACCACTAAGGTCGGCTCACCCACGCCTTCCATCACGCGCGACACCAGCGAATGGACCGGCAAGATGTCCACAGCGACTTGAGGCGCAGCCGCGGCAGGCGCCGCCACCGTCGACATCAAGGCGGCAGTGATGAGATAAGGCTTCATGGTTCGCACCTTTGCTTGCTCAGACGCACAATGCGCATTAGGGTTTACGTTATAATGTACCAACATCAGTCGCCCGCCACGTCAACCTCGTCCCGTCGGTCGGTTGAGGATGCGCTCGATGTCGCCACGCAAATTTGCGCTGACCGCGGCGAACGCATGACCCCGCATCGCCGCCAAACCCTCAAGATATTACTGGAGTCGCAGCGCCCGTTGGGTGCCTATGATGTTTTGAAGCAGCTGACACAGCACGGCGCGGCGGCGCAACCACCCGTCGCTTACCGCGCGCTGGACTTTTTGATGGAGCACGGCTTCGTTCATAAATTGCGCGAGAGCAAGACGTTCGTCGCCTGCCGCGATCCGGCAGATTGCCATGGAGCAGGCTTCCTGATTTGCCGCACATGCGGGCAGGTCGATGAGGTCTGCGTGGAACCCAAACGGGGTGCCTTTGGGCGAGCGGCCCGGCAGGTGGGCTTTAAAATTGAGCGCACCGTGCTCGAGGCGGAAGGTATGTGCGCGAAATGCTCCAAGACAGGCGCGTAACCCTCCTCCGTGGGAGCGCGTTGTCAGTATTTCGCGCTGAACGAACTGTGCTGTCCGGGATTAATATCTCAGTGGCCGAGGGCGAAATCGTCACGGTCATCGGGCCTAACGGCTCTGGAAAGTCGACGCTATTGCGAACCCTCTTGGGCATGCTCGTTCCCCAGTCGGGCACGGTGAGCCGGCAAGATGGTCTGATTGTGGGGTATTTGCCTCAACGCCTAGCACTCGACCCCACCATGCCCCTCAGCGTCGGGCGATTCTTGAACCTTCCGCAGCGTAAGCCAAAAGTGGAGCGCGCCGCCGCGCTCGCGCGGGTTGGGCTACAAGGCTTTGAACGCCGGGCAATGACGGCGCTCTCAGGCGGGGAATTCCAACGCGCGCTCCTTGCGCGGGCGCTACTGGTGAAGCCTCAACTCCTCATGTTGGATGAGCCGACCCAAGGCCTAGACCAAAAGGGCGCGGCCGCGTTCTACCAGCTTATAGAGTCCGTCCGCCAGGATACCGGTTGCGCGGTTCTCATGGTGAGCCATGATCTTCATGTGGTGATGGCAGCGTCCGACCGCGTTGTGTGCTTGGCTGCAGGACAGGTGTGCTGCGAGGGGACCCCGGAGGACGTGGCGAGCGCACCCGCTTATCGCCAACTCTTCGGTGAGGGGCCCGATGGGGCGCTTGCGCTCTACCGCCACCATCACGCCGACCCCATTCGCCATCTGCCTCAGCCAAGCTGACCATGCTCGACGATTTTTTGACCCGGGCCGCGCTTGCGGGCGTCGGTGTAGCGCTCGCCGCAGGGCCTTTGGGCTGCTTTGTTGTGTGGCGCCGAATGGCTTACTTCGGTGACGCCACGGCCCATGCGGCCATCCTGGGCGTCGCGCTGGCGCTGGCGTTCAATCTCTCGGTCTTCCTTGGGGTGATGGCCGTTTCCCTGTTGATGGCGGTGACTGTTTCAGGGCTGTCAGGCCGCGGTGTGGCCATGGACACGCTCCTAGGCGTCCTCGCCCACAGCGCGCTTGCGGCGGGCCTAGTGGCGGTGTCCTTTCTTGTCGGCGTGCGCATGGATCTGGTCGCCTACCTCTTTGGCGACATTTTAGCCGTCAGCCGCACCGACTTGGCGGTAATCTACGGGGGCGCAGCGCTGGTCATCGCGCTCCTCGCCTGGCGCTGGTCGGCCCTCCTCACTGCGACCCTCAACCCTGATCTTGCCGGCGCCAGCGGAATTGACGCCAAGCGGGAGCAGCTTGTCCTGACCGTTGCGCTTGCCATCACCGTGGCCGTTGCCATCAAGGTGGTGGGGGCACTCCTTATCGCCTCAATGCTTCTCATACCTGCCGCTGCGGCCCGTCCCCTCGCCCGATCGCCCGAGGCAATGGCAGTGCTGGCCGCGTGTTTCGGCGCCCTGGCAGCACTCGGCGGGCTTTACGGTTCATTCAAGTTCGACACCCCGACCGGACCGACCATTGTGATGGCAGCCTCA
>JBCDLN010000295.1:0-4883 GCA_038745295.1 Pseudomonadota bacterium
CGGCACCCCGCCCGGGCCGGCTCCGGAGGCACGTCGCGGTGTGGTGTCCCACCAAAGGACCATGTGAAGGGTTCTTTCCGAGCACTTCTGAGTGTTGGCGGAGCTTCGAGTTTACAACCTTCATAGCTTCTACATCTAGAGCACGATCCGCTCGGTTTGAATCAAACTGAGCGGATAAAAACGTGCTCGCCCCCAAAAGAGCGCGCATGATTTCCTCGCTCGATCTGACCCAGATCGAGCGAGGAAAACATGCGCTAGGCGGGGAGGGGCGCGCCTATGGTCGTCACGCCGGCATGGTTGAGTGCAGCGCTCAAAGCGGTGCGCTCATGGGCCGGGGTGCTTTGCATCGGAAGGCGCACACTGTCTGACGCGATGGCGTCCATCATCAAAAGCGCCGTCTTCAGCCGTGCTGTTGCCCGATAGGCGGGCGCGGCGCGGTAGATGGCGGCGCTAAGCGGGTAAAGAACATCGTGGAGCCAGCGCGCGCGCACCCAATCGCCGCTCTGCGCCGCCTCAAAAAGGGCGACAATGGTGTCCGGGATCACCGCAGCCAGTGAGACTTGGCTGCCTTCAGAGCCGATCAAAAAGCCCGTCATCAAATGCTCATCACCTGAGGCCAGCACAGCAAGCTCAGGCCGGATCGCCTTCAGCGTGCGGCGCACCTCTTCGTAGGCGGCAACCTCCCAGCTTCCTTCTTTCACGCCGACCACCGCATCGATCGCAGCAAGGGCTGACAGCGTCTCAACGCCATAGGCGAGGTGGCCTGCCCGGATCGGCGCTCTGTAGAGGAGGAGCGGCGCGCCAACGGCAGCGATCGCACGGTGGTGGGCCACCGCCATCTCCGTGTCGTGACCCAAGGCAAAGTGCGCCGGTGGAAACACAAGAAGCGCGTCTGCCCCTGCCTTTTGAGCAGCCTCTGCCTCCAAAACCGCTGCGGCGGTCGCCTCAGAGGTGACGCCCGCACAGATGAACGTGCCGGGCGCTGCTTGTTGCGCCACACGGATCACAGCAGATTTCTCTGACGTTGTGAGAAACGGACCTTCGCCCGCATGGCCGTTGAGGAGAAGGCCGTTGATCCCCGGCCGAGACGCGACGGCGGCAATATGGTGCGCTAAGCCCACCTCATCGATAGCGCCTTGTGCCGTGAATGGGCACACCGTTGCAGCGTGGACGCCGCTCAGCCGCTCAGGCTGGAATGGAATGGGCATTGTGGGGCCTTTGCGGCGAGATGAGGCGGTCAATGGGGAAGAGGGGATCAGCCAGCTCGCGGCCTAAAATGGCATCGGCCATCAGCCGGCCGAGGTAGGGAAGGCTGGTGTAGCCTGAGTGGACGGACCCCAAAATCCACGCGCCGTCATGGCCGGGTAAAGGGCCTGCTGCGGGCAAAGCATCATCAGTCTCCGCTTCAAAGCCACTCCACGCCCTGACAATGCGCGATTGGCGAAGCGCCGGGATGGTGTGCTGCGCGAGGCGGACGTTGCCAATGAGGCTCTCGGGCTCGATGCGGTGGTCATTGGTTGCCCGGTCGCCTGACCCCTGCCAGCCCCCTCCGATCACCACCGTGCCGTGGGGATACTGCTTGAGCGAAAGGAGGCCGCTCGCAATCCCCAGTACGGTCCGCATGACGGGCGGGGCCCTTTCCGTCACAGCAAGCTGATTAACCAGTGTTTTGATGGGAAGGTGCACGCCAAGCCAGCCCGCCATCTCTTCCAGCCAGACACCGCCTGCAAGGAGAAGCTGACGTCCCGCAGCCACCCCCGCCGCCGTCTCCACTTCAAAACCCGATCCGACCGGCTGAACGGACCGCACGACTGTGTTTTCGCACAGCACAACGCCTGCCTCGAGCAGTGCCTTGCGGTAGGCGACGCCCGTGAGGGTGGCATCGGCAAAACCGTCAAGTGTGGCGTGGCTGGCGCTCAACACATGGTCTGAAAGGCCTGGTTCGATCGCGCACGCTTGCGCGGTGGTGACGAGTTTGATTGGGGCGCCTGCTTCGGCGCGCTTTGTGGCGCGCTCGGCGAGGAGCGCTTCTTCGGCCTCGGTGAAGGCCACGGAAAGACCCTCGCACAGCTGAACACCCACATCGTGGCCCAGCCATTCGCGCGCATTTGCCCACATGTCATGGGCTTTGAGCGCGTAAGGAATGAGCGCAAGACGCGTCATCTGCAGCGTGAGCGTTCCTGCGTTGACACCTGAGGCGCCGCGGCCGAGCGTCTCGCGCTCGAACAGGACAACGCGCATCCCGGCGCGGGCGGCAAAGAGCGCCGTGGTGGCGCCTGCCAATCCGCCACCCACAACAATGAGATCTGCCTTCTGGCTAGAGCGGCGCAGGTTTGGGGACGGGGATGTCATCGTAGGTGAATGTGCCGCACATTGTGTCGATGGGGAGGGGCCGCAACGGCGGCCGTGCGGTGAGAATGCCAGCCTTCGCCCGTCCACCGCAATGGGCACCCAGGAGGGCAGCGGCCGTCTCGCTGCAAAATCGCCCCTGGCAAGGCCCCATGCCGAGCCGCGTTTCTTGCTTCAGTTGATTGATTTCCAGTGCCCCGCCCTTTGCGGCTGCGTCGATGGTGGCGCGGGTCACATCTTCGCACCGACATACCACCGTGTGTGGGGCGATGGCGTCGATTCGCTCCGCTGACACTGCCATGAGAGCGCAAGAGGCGTCGGCAAACTGGGCGGCGCGCTTGGCTCGGCGGACAAGCGGACGGGTGAGGCGCTCAAATCTAGACCCATCGAGAGCGCCGCTGTCGTGAGCGATGGCGATCGCCGCAAGCCGGCCTGAGAGCGTTGCCGGCAGCGCGCCGCGGATACCAGCGCCGTCTCCTGCCGCATAAAGCCCGCTCAGGCTCGTGCGGCCAAATCCATCGCAACAGGGATGAACGCCTCCCAGAAGAGGGTCGATGGCGTGCTCAGCGCCCAGAAGCCGTGTCACTTCTGTGTTGGGGGTAAGGCCGTTGCCCACATAAAGAATGTCCGCGTCTAAGGTGGTCCTGCGCCCCTTTGCGGGCCGGCCATCGGCATCGAGGGGGGCAATGGTCACACGTTTGAGGGCATCCTCGCCTTCCGCCTCCACAACACCATGCCGACGATAGATCGGCACACCAGCAAGACGGACGCGGGTCTGCCAACCCATGCCCCGGACTGCGAGTGAGGGGATCTTGGAAAAGCCAAAAGCTGCCCGCGCCCAATCGCCCCGACCGTTGGCATCAACTATCGCAATTGGCCGGATCCCGAGCGCCAAGGCCTTCGCGGCCACAGCCACAAGAAGCGGACCTTGGCCTGCAAGCACGATGCGTTGACCCGGCAAGTTTGCCTCCGCCTTCATGATGGCTGTGGCGGCCGCTAAACCCAGAACCCCCGGCAGCGTCCACCCTTCAAACGGGACCACCCGTTCGCTGGCGCCTGTGGCCGCCAACAGCCTTGGCGCCTCAAACGTCATGGGCCCGTCCCCCAGCAGTGAGACCTTGAAGCCAGGCTCCACCGACCAAACGATGGCATTGCTGATGACTGTCACCGCTGAGACGTTGAGCGCATCGCGCAGGATGTTGCCATCGCGCTTGTCGGGGTCGTCAGGGCGGGCTTTGGCGCCAGCCGTTGCAGGAGCGCGCCATACTTGCCCCCCTGGAAGGCGCTGCTCGTCGACCATGACCACGGAAAGACCGCAGCTGGCCGCTTGAAGCGCTGCATACGCTCCGGCAGGCCCGCCGCCGATAACAATGAGGTCAGGTTTCCTCATTGGCCGCTGTCCATCCCGGTGGCGCTGCCCGGAACCCCCTTCAGCGCAACCACAAGACCCTCGCGCACCGGCACCTGGCATGCCCTCACAATGGCGCCATCGATTAGGATTGCGCATTCTTGGCACGCGCCCATCAGACAGAACGCACCCCGCGCTGTCCCGCGGGAGGGGCTTTTGCGCAGTGTGCGCACACCCGCCGACAAAAGCGCACTGGCCACCGTCTGGCCTTTCACAGCTGCGAGTGGGCGGCCCTCCACCAGGATGGTGAGGCTGTCGTGGTTCGGCTCGCGAATGTCCAAGGTCGGCATAGTTGTTGCACATCCCATTGAAGCGCCTCGCACGCAATGTGTCAGCGCAGCGCGATCTTTGCCACGAAGAAGATCGCACAGAAGCGATCATCACGCCGTGCCAGCTTAACGGCAGATAGGGAGAGCCACATGCTCCAAACCTTGCGAAACTTTGCCGCCACCCTTGCCGTCGCCGCCATGGCGTTTGTGGCAGCCCCGTCGGCTGATGCCCGCCCGCTCGACGATATCATCTCCTCAGGCACGTTGCGCGTTGGCGTGAACCCGACCTTGCCGCCCCTTGCCCTCTATGATGACAAAAACGAAATCGCAGGGTTCGACGTGGATTTCGCCCAGGAAATCGCCGACATGCTGGGCGTTGAGCTCGAAATCGTCCCCGTCGGCTCGCCGGACAGGATCCCGTTTGTGGCCGCCGGCACCATCGACTTTGTGATGGGCGCGATGACGCGTAACCCCACACGAGCCAAAGTGATCGACTTCACAACCCCCGTGCACACTGAAGTCTTTGGCGTTCTCACCACAAACGATAAGCCCTTCACCGACTGGAAGGACCTCAACTCGTCCGACGTGACGATGATCCAAGTGCGTGGCACCACGCCTCTCAAGTTCATCGAAGAAAACCTCCCCGACGTGGAAGTCACCCTTCTTGATAACTATCCCGATGTGATCCGGGCCCTCGCCCAAGGCCGCGGCGACGCCATGCTCGACGTGGTGGACTTCGTGGGTGAGCACATGAACAAGCACGATGTGGCGTGGAAAGTGGTCGAAACGCCGGTCGACATCTACTACTGCGCTTTGGGCGTTGCGAAGAATTCCACGGGCCTTAAAGACTGGCTCAA
>JBCDLN010000296.1:0-4810 GCA_038745295.1 Pseudomonadota bacterium
AAGCAAGCCAAAAAGCTGGTGGAAAAGGAAAAGCCCGAGGTTTGGGATATCCTCGACGAGGTGATCCGCGAGCACCCTGTGCTTCTCAACCGGGCGCCGACGCTCCACCGTCTGGGCATACAAGCGTTCGAGCCCAAGCTCATCGAAGGCAAAGCCATCCAGCTTCACCCGCTGGTCTGCACCGCCTTCAACGCTGACTTTGACGGCGACCAGATGGCCGTTCACGTGCCGCTCTCCCTCGAAGCGCAGCTCGAGGCGCGGGTGTTGATGATGTCCACCAACAACATCCTGCACCCTGCCAACGGTCAGCCCATCATCGTGCCGAGCCAGGACATTGTTCTGGGGCTCTACTACCTCTCCATCATGGCTGAGGGTGAGCCTGGCGAGGGGATGACCTTCGGCTCCATGTCCGAGCTTCAGCACGCGCTCGATGCGGGGATTGTGACCGTCCACGCCAAGGTGAACGTGCGCTACAAAACGCGCGACGAGAACGATGAGCCCATCAGCCAAATCATCGAAACGACGCCTGGTCGTGCACTGATTGGCGATCTGCTCCCGCGCTCGCACAAAGTCCCGTACGACGTGTGCAACCAGCTGATGACGAAGAAGAACATCTCCAAGATGATCGACACCGTGTACCGCGGGACCGGTCAGAAAGAGACGGTGATCTTCTGCGACCGTGTGATGTCGCTCGGCTTCTCCAACGCCTTCCGCGCCGGCATCTCGTTCGGCAAGGACGACATGGTGATCCCGGACTCCAAGTACGACACCGTCAACGAGACCGCCGAACTCGCCAAGGAGTACGAGCAGCAGTACAACGAAGGCCTCATCACCCAGGGCGAAAAGTACAACAAAGTCATCGACGCTTGGGCGAAGTGCACCGATCGTGTGGCCGCTGCGATGATGGAGAAAATCTCTGCGGTGGAGAAGGACCCGGAGACGGGCCGCACCAAGCAGATGAACTCCGTCTACATGATGAGCCACTCCGGTGCGCGCGGCTCGCCTACGCAGATGCGTCAGCTTGCGGCAATGCGCGGTCTGATGGCGAAGCCCTCGGGCGAAATCATCGAAACGCCGATCACCTCGAACTTTAAAGAGGGGCTGACGGTGTTGGAGTACTTCAACTCCACCCACGGCGCGCGCAAAGGCCTTGCGGACACCGCGTTGAAGACGGCGAACTCTGGTTACCTCACCCGCCGTCTGGTGGATGTGGCGCAGGATTCCATCATCAACGAGGTGGACTGCGGCACGACGCGCGGCCTCACCATGGAGCCCATCGTCGACGCCGGTCAGGTGATTGCAACGCTCGGAAGCCGCGTCCTTGGCCGGACCGCTGCAGAAGACGTGAAAGACCCTGCAACGGGCGCACTCATCGCGCCGAAGGGCACGCTGCTGTCCGAAAAGGATGTGGATGCGATTGAGGCGGCGAAGCTTCAGTCGCTCAAGATCCGCTCCGTGCTCACGTGTGAGACTCGCAATGGAGTCTGCGGCGCCTGCTACGGGCGCGACCTTGCCCGCGGCACACCCGTCAACATGGGCGAGGCTGTGGGGGTGATTGCGGCCCAGTCCATCGGCGAGCCCGGGACGCAGCTCACCATGCGGACGTTCCACGTGGGCGGGACGGCGCAAGTGGTGGATTCCTCCTTCATCGAATCCTCTTTTGAAGGCACCGTGCAGCTGAAGAACCGCAACGTGGTGCGCGACTCTGAGGGCAACCTCATGGTCATGGGCCGCAACGTGCAGGTGGCCGTCATCGATGCCGATGGCACCGAGCGCGCGAGCTACAAAGTCACCTACGGCGCCAAACTTCACGTGGACGATGGCGACAAGATCACCCGCGGCAAGCGGATCGCCGAATGGGACCCCTACACCCGCCCCATCCTCACTGAGGTGGAAGGTGTGGTGGACTTCGAAGACCTGGTGGACGGCATCTCGGTGTCGGAAGCGGCGGACGAAGCGACCGGCATCACTAAGCGTGTGGTCACCGACTGGCGCACCCACACCCGCGGCTCATCACTGCGCCCGGCTGTGGTGGTGAAGAACGCCGACGGCGAACTTTTGAAGCTGCCCCGCGGTGGTGATGCGCGTTACCTCCTTTCGGTGGAGACGGTGCTGTCGGTGGATACCGGCAACAAAGTCCACGCCGGTGACGTGCTCGCCCGTATTCCTCTTGAGAGCGCCAAAACGCGCGACATCACGGGTGGTCTTCCGCGGGTCGCCGAACTCTTCGAGGCGCGCCGTCCCAAGGACAACGCGGTCATTGCTGAGATGGACGGGACCGTCCGCTTCGGCAAAGATTTCAAAAACAAGCGGCGGATCATCATCGACCCGCCGGCCGACAGCGGCTTGGAACCCATCGAGTACATGGTGCCCAAGGGCAAGCACATTCACCTTCAAGATGGCGACCCCATCGAGAAGGGCGACTACATCTTGGATGGCAACCCCGCACCGCACGACATTCTGGCAATCCATGGCGTAGAGGCGCTGGCCGCCTACCTCGTGAATGAAATCCAGGGCGTCTACCGCCTCCAAGGTGTGGGCATCAACGACAAGCACATCGAGGTGATTGTCCGGCAGATGCTGCAAAAGGTGGAGATTACGAATCCCGGCGATTCGGATCTTCTCACCAACGAACAGCTCGACAGGCTTCAGCTCGATGAGATCAACGACGATCTCGTTGCCGACGGCAAAAAGCCTGCCGAGGGTGTGCCGGTGCTCTTGGGGATCACCAAAGCCTCGCTTCAGACCCGCTCGTTCATCTCGGCGGCCTCGTTCCAGGAGACCACCCGCGTCCTCACTGAGGCGGCAGTCTCCGGCAAAGCCGACCAGCTTGAAGGTCTTAAAGAGAACGTGATCGTGGGTCGGCTCATCCCGGCTGGGACGGGCGGCATGATCAACCGCATCCGCGAGGTTGCGGCCAAGCGCGATGACCTCATCGAGGAAGCCGAACGCGAGGCGGCAAAGGCTAACGAGGGGGCCGCCCTCATCCAAGATCTGCGCGACACACCCCAGCCGATGGTCGGCGAATAACCAGGATCAGCAGTCCACACTCACCCCTTGGCCAGGCCGTTGTGCCCGGCCAAGGGGAACTCCCAGCGCGATGGCTGGAAGCCCGCACGTAAGCGGCATAGAGCGATGCGCGGCGCAGCAAACCCAAGCTCACAGCTGTGAGGTGAGGCGCGGCATACAAGGCCAGGTGGCCCGCGCCCCTCCCTCGGAAAGCTGCGCCAACACACTCAGCCCGCAGCGACAGCTTCGTTCTGCTTCAGCGGCGTTTCTTGGACGCGGTGGCGAACGCGTTGCCAGCGTTCTGATCGATAGCTGGGCGCTCGTTTGTGTCGGGATCATCTGAGGCATGTGTCACGACGCAGTTCTGCTTGCACAATTAACTGGCATTTTTTTAAGGAAGCAGGCACCACAGTGCTTGCACTTTCCGTTGTGTATCCCTGTCCTTGAAACGCGTGCAGGGAGTTTGAGTGGAGAACGCCATGAATGCAGGCAACGCGGTGCGCATGCCTCTTTTTGCGGCGGCAATTCTGTCTGGGCAGAAGAGTTTTTCAAACAACCCCGTCATCGGGTCGCGCAGGCTCAATCGGCTGGGGCTTCACCGCTGGCGGGTGCAATCGGCGGCCGCCGCGACCGCCCGGCGTCGTGCTGCGCTCGCGCCCCAACTGCGGCCAGAAGAACGCGCAGCCTTTGACCGCGATGGTTTTGTGGTGCGTGAAAACGCGCTTCCCCAAGAGTTGCACGCCCGGCTCGTCGAGGAATTGGAGACCGTCCCTCGGCCGGCGTGGGAAATGCGCCAGGGGCACGCCATCACCCGGCTGATGCCGCTCCCCACAGGGCGGGACGGGAGCGCGGCCGCACAGGCGCGCCTCTTTCTTCTGTCGCCCGAAATAAGAGCCCTCGTGGGGTATGTGGCCGGCCGCGCAGGCTGCTATCACCCCACCATCCAAACCATCGCCAACCGGCCGGACCCAGACCGCCCCGACCCACAAAACACGCTCCACGCGGACACGTTTCACGCCACAGCCAAGTTTTGGCTCTTCCTGCACGATGTGGGGGCCGATGAGGGGCCGTTTTGCTATGCGGCCGGCTCCCACGTTCTAACGCCCGAGCGCCTCGCCTGGGAGCACGAGCAGTCCATCCTCGCCACAGAAGCCAACAACGCCCACCACGCATCCGGCTCATTTCGGCTGGAAGAAGGCGATCTTGAAGCGCTTGGGTATGGCAAGGCCGCCTCGGTTCCGGTCAAAGCCAACACCCTAGTGGTGGCCGATACCTTCGGCTTTCATCGGCGCACCCCTACCACCAAACCAACGGTGCGCACCGAGCTTCACGCCATGCTGAGGCGCAACCCGTTCGTTCCGTGGAATGGCGGGGACGTCGCGGAGATTCCTCCGATCCGCGATCGGCTCCAGGCGCTTCACTTCGGCTACCGCGATTTCAAAACCCGGCGCGGAAAACCAGACAAATACCGCAATGTCGGTGAGCGATTCGCCGCCGATCCTGCTGACTGAGCGAACCGCGTTTAGCCCGCCGCCTCCGCGTTTTGGCGCACGTACAGAGGGGCTTGGGCAAGGACCGCTCCCACGTTGTGGTAGACCACCGACTTTCCGGCACGGGCGCGGCGATCTTGCATCGCTAGGTGCGTGCGCATCGTCCGGTTGCGCAGAACCGGCAGGTCATAAAGGTCAAGCCCGTTCCATGGCGTGAACGGGTTGCGCCGCAAGATCCCGTAAAGCGCTGTCCGCACCGTGGGTTTTTGAGAGGGTGTGCGCTTGTGGAAGCCGAACGTATCAGCCACCAC
>JBCDLN010000297.1:0-4712 GCA_038745295.1 Pseudomonadota bacterium
ATCAGTCGATCAGTTGCCCCCTGTTGTGGTGGTGTTTGGGCCCGATCGAGGCCGGGTGAGCGAAGTCGCCGCCGCCATTGAAGCGCTCTTTGAGGGCTCGTCGGACCCTTTTGGGATCGTGAAGCTCGACGCTGCGAGCGCCCTTTCTGAGCCAGGCCGCTTGGTGGATGAAGCGCGTACGGTGTCCATGTTTGGCGGCAAGCGGCTTATTGTGGTGCGCGATGGTGCTGGCAAAAACCTTGGCCCCGCCGTCGCACCGCTTTTGGCGGAGCCATCGGCCGATGCTGTGGTCGTCATCGAAGCGGGGGACCTCAAGAAGGGGGTGGGCCTTCGCAAAGACGCTGAGGGAAGCGCAAACGCAGCGGCCGTCTTCTGCCCGGCCGATACGGTGCGCGATCTTGAGCGCATGATTGATGAAGAGGCTGCCACGCTCGGCCTGAAGGTGGACGCTGATGCGCGTGCAGCGCTGGTGGAGCGGCTGGGTGCCGATCGCGCCGCCTCCCGCGGTGAAGTGCTGAAGGCGTCTCTTCACGCCTATGGCGCTGACATGCTGACCCTTGCTGATGTTGATGCGGTGGTGGGGGATGCAGCGGTTTCCGATATGGCAGAGGCGGTGGAGGCGGCGTTCTCTGGCGATCGCGAGCGGCTTGATCGCCTCCTCAGCCGCCTCCTGCGGCAGGAAAGCCAGGCCGCGCAGCTTCTGATGCAAGCGCAGTGGATGCTGCAATCGCTGGAGCGGGCGTCGGGCGCTGTGGCGGCGGGCACGGACCCATCGCGCGCGGTGGAAGGGGTGCGGCCCCCCCTTTATGGTGCGCGAAAGGCCACCGCCATACGAGCGCTCGATCGCTGGAGCCCGGCCATGTTGCGCACAGCGTCCGCGATGGTGGCTGACGCGGTCTTTCGCACCCGCACGATGCCGGCGCTGGCGCCCGCCCTGGCGCGCGATGCGTTTTGGCGCATTGCCTGCCACCGGACACCGTGATCGCCAGTTTGACAGCAAGCTTCCGGTAGGCTCTTTGCCCGCTCTGCGTCACATGGGAGCATGGATGAAGCGGAGAAACCCTGATGACGAGCCTGACATCCCTCAAAGGTGATGACGCTTGGGCAGCCGTGTGCGCCCGCGACCCAGCCATGGACGGCGTCTTTGTGTTTGCTGTGCGCACCACCGGCGTTTATTGCCGGCCGAGCTGCCCGGCCCGCCAGCCCTTGCGCCAGAATGTGACGTTCTATGCCCTTGCCAAAGACGCCCGGGCGGCCGGCTATCGCCCTTGTAAGCGCTGCCGACCCGACGAGATCTCCACCCACCAGCGTGATGCCCTTTTAGTGGAGGCTGCCTGCCGCACCCTCCAAGGCGCTGAGACACCCCCCACTTTGAAAGCGCTTGCCCATGAGGCGAACCTGAGCCCCCACCACTTTCACCGCATCTTTAAGGCGCACACGGGGGTCACCCCCAAAGCGTTCGGCGATGCTGCGCGGGCGCGCAAGACGGCCGCAGCGCTTGAAGAAGGGCGGACGGTGGCCGACGCCGCGTTTGGCACAGGCTTTCAAAGTTTGTCGCGCTTTTATGATGCCGTGGCGGAGCGGTTTCATGTGTCTCCCGGTGCGCTTTCCTCCGGTGGGGCCGGGGAGATCATCGTGACCGCACAAGCATCATTCTCGCTGGGGGTGGTGACGGCTGCATTTTCAAGGCGGGGGATTGCATCGATCGTCCTCACCGACACAGATTCTGCCGGTATGGAGGAGATCGTCGCGCGGTTTCGTGAGGCGCTTTTCCTGGACGGTGGCGCCGATTTCGAGGGGCTTATCTCAGATGTGGTGAGTGCCATAGAAGAGCCGGCCCTTGCACAAGAGCTTCCACTTGATATTCGCGGCACCGCCTTTGAAGAGCGGGTGTGGGCGGCGCTGCGCAAAGTCCCCGTTGGCACCACGGCAAGCTATGGCGACATCGCTGCCGCCATTGGCGCGCCGGGCGCCCACCGTGCGGTGGCCAAAGCGTGCGGGGCCAACCGCCATGCGGTTGCCATTCCCTGCCACCGGATCGTGCGGGCTGACGGGGCGCTGTCGGGCTATCGTTGGGGTGTGGAGCGCAAAGCTGCTCTCCAGCGCAATGAGAGCGTTGATGCCCACTAACGTTGACGCGCTGGACTGGCCGCGGATTGACCAGGATCTCGATGACTATGGGGTCGCCAAAACCGGGCGGCTGCTTGATGATGGCGTGTGCGACCAGCTCATCTCAGCGTATGAAGGTGATGGGTTCCGCTCGCGTGTGGAGATGGCGCGGCATGGCTTTGGGTCGGGCGAATACCAGTATTTTGACCACCCGCTGCCGGCTGCCGTCACGTCTTTGAGGGCTGCGATTTACCCGCATGCGGCGCGCACCGCCAACCGATGGGCAACGCGGCTTGGCACCCCACCTCTTCCTGAGACGCTGGAGGGGATGGAGGCGCTCTGCCACGCTGCTGGGCAGACAAAGCCGACACCCCTTCTTCTCAAGTATGGTGTCGGTGACTATAACTGCCTCCACCAAGATCTTTATGGCGCCGTTTTCTTTCCGCTTCAGCTTGTTGTCCTTCTATCTGACCCGGAGAGCTTTGAGGGGGGCGAATTTGTGCTCACCGAGCAGCGACCCAGGATGCAATCGCGGGCCGAGGTGGTGGCGTTGAGGCGAGGTGAGGGGGCGCTGTTTGCCACCTCCGAGCGGCCGCGCACCGGTGCGAAGGGGGATTACAGGGTCAAACTGCGCCACGGCGTCAGCCGTATCCGCCGCGGCTCACGCATGACGCTGGGCGTTATCTTTCATGATGCGGCCTGACTGAGCGAGACCGGCTCGATAGTGTAGTATGGGCAGCTCTCATAGGGAACGAGATGGGGTGCGCGCATGAGCGAGCGTTATTCATTCCTTCCACCAGGCGGCGGGAAAAACTATGACTGGTCGGCCGATCACACGTTCGTCAAAGTATCTGCGGGCGACACTGGCGGCCAATATACTTTGATGGAAGACAATCTCAAAGAACACTTCGCTCTCGGTCTTCATCTCCACCGCCATCACGCAGAGACGTTTTATATTCTTGAAGGTGACATTGACTTTCATGTAGATGGGGACTGGTTGGCGGCAGCACCCGGTGCGACCCTTCACATCCCGCCAGGTGTTCCCCACGCATGCACGTTGGCGCCGGGCTGCAAGTCCGCCCGAATGTTGATGATTTATCAACCCTCAGGCTTCGATCAGTATTTGGAAGCTCTTGCCGCCCTCGACGAAACGGCACTGTCTGACGAAGCCCGAATGACAGCGCTCAAAAAGCAATACGATATTGTAGAGCTTGGTGCGCTGCCTGCACGGTAGAGACTAAAAGCCTGGGCGTTTGAATTGCCAGTTGGGCCAGTGTTTGCGCAGTTCCGTCTCATCATCACGGGTTGCATACCCATGGGCAAGATAGTTGGCGTGGAGCCGGGCGAGCGCTTCCCTGTCGAGTGTGACGC
The DNA here is from genome assembly GCA_038745295.1 of Pseudomonadota bacterium. GTDB lineage: Bacteria > Pseudomonadota > Alphaproteobacteria > Rhizobiales > Amorphaceae > Acuticoccus. The sequence continues at coordinate 3,481 of JBCDLN010000297.1, forward strand.
CGAGGCCCGGGCCATCTGGCACTGAAAGTGCGCCGTTTTTGAAGGAAAGGCGGCCACCTTCGACCACCTCATCATCTTGCCATGGATAGTGTGTGTCGCAGTCATAGGTGAGGTTTGGCGTCGCCGCAGCAAGGTGAGTCATGGCGGCGAGGCTAATGCCCATGTGGGAGTTTGAGTGCATGGAAAGGCCAATTCCCCAAATGGCACAGATCCGCGCCAAGTCTCTGCTGGCGGCAAGCCCGCCCCAGTAATGATGGTCGCTCAAGATCACCCGCACAGCATCTTTCTCAATCCCGGGCGGGAGATGCTCTGGCGCCACCACGTACATGTTGGTGGCAAGGGGAATATCAGTTCTGGATTGGACCTCAGAAAGCCCATCAATGCCGACAGTGGGGTCTTCCAAGTATTCGATGAGGCCTTCCAGCTGCGGCAACAGTTTAAGTGTTGTTTCGACCGTCCAACCGCCGTTGGGATCAATGCGCAGTGGCGCGTTGGGAAAGGCCGCCCTTAAAGCGCGCAGTCCCTCGATTTCGGCCTCTGGCTCCAGAATGCCGGCCTTGAGTTTGATGGCTTCGAACCCGTAGGCGTCCACCATGGTGCGGGCTTCATCGACCAGCTGTTCTGGGGTGAGAACTTCGCCCCAGGCGTCGGCCTCCTGTTCGCCGGCGTGGCGGGCAAACTTATAAAACAAGTACGCGGAGAAGGGCACAGTTTCGCGCACTTGCCCCCCTAACACATCACAAACGCGCTGACCGGTGGCTTTTCCATAGGCATCCCATAGGGCGACCTCTATGGCGCTTACCACCCGCAAGAAGATCCCTCGATTGCCTTCGCCAATACAGTTGCGGGCAGCTTGGGTGAGGCCGTTAAGGTCAGTCACACGCTGCCCGACCATTGCCGGTGCGAGCGCTGCCGTCCCCTCCAAGATGGGTTTGGTGCCATAACTTTCGCCAAGCCCAATCACGCCGTCTTCGGTTTCCACTTCAATGATGGAGCGTAGGGCGTAGGGCTGGTGACAGCCGGAGTTGTTGAGGAGCGGCGGGTCTTTGAAGGCGATCGGTGTGATGCGAACGTCGGCAATGCGAAGATCAGACAAGGTTTGCCTCAATATAGTCAAGCTTCAGATCTTGGCCGAGCCCTGGCGTGTCGCGGAAATGGACGAAGCCATTGCTGTCCATCTCATCGTCAATCCGGTTTTGATAGTCACGCGGGATATCATAGTCGATGAAGGG
>JBCDLN010000298.1:0-4702 GCA_038745295.1 Pseudomonadota bacterium
GCCGCATCAAGGGCGGCGGGCACCTGGAAGGCGTGTCGTTCCAGGGCAAGGGGCGGGCGACGGTTGATGATTTGATAGAGATAATGGCGGGCGATGGCGCTGTGGCGGGCGTCAAAATCGTCGGCGACTTCAGTGGCTGACAAGATCGCCACCGGGTGCGGGCGCAGGTGTGCGTTAAGGGCGTCGCGCACGGTGTCTGAGCCATAGGGGCGCGTAAAGTCGATGTGGGCCACCTGGCCCGTTGCATGGACACCTGTGTCAGTGCGCCCTGCCCCGTGAACGCGGGTCGCCTTCCCGCACAGCCGCTCTGCCGCCATTTCTATGGCTGCCTGCACGCTGAGGCCATTGTCCTGGCGCTGCCACCCCACGAAGGGCGCGCCGTCATACTCAATGACGAGCTTATAGCGCTGCACTCAAACCCCGAAGGTTGCGCCAGGATCAAGCCGGGCGCCGCGCAAAAACTCCTGCGCGCTGACGACGCCTTTGCCAGCACGCTGCACCTTGTGGAGGCGCACGGCCCCTTTCCCGCACGCCACGGTCAGGGTCGTGTTGTCCTCCCCCTGAAAGATGGTGCCGGAAGGGGCAGACTGGGGCGCATCCACCGCTTCGGCGAGGAGCACCTTCACCCTCTCGTCCTTACCCGACAGGGCGATGGTGGCGTGGGCCCCTGGCCAAGGGCTGAGGCCGTTAATGTGGCTTTGTACCACCTGTGCAGGCTGGTTGAAATCGATGGCCGTTTCGGCCTTTTCAATCTTCTTGGCGTAGGTGGCACCTGCATCTGGCTGCGGGGTCAGCACCAAAGTGCCACGCATGAGGCCGCCGAGCGCCCGCACCATCAAGTCCGCCCCCAGACGTGACAGGCGTTCGGTCAATTCACCCGCCGTGTCGGTGGGGCCGATGGCAATGCGCTCCTCCATGGCGACCGGGCCCGTGTCGAGGCCTTCGTCCATCTTCATGATGCCGACACCGGTCTCCTCATCCCCCGCCATCACAGCCCGCGCGATGGGCGCTGCACCGCGCCATCGAGGCAGCAGCGAGGCATGCACGTTGAATGCGCCCATTGGGGCCCCTTCCAGCACCTCCTTCGGTAGGATGAGACCATAAGCCACCACCACCAAGACATCAGCGCCAAGGTCCGCCACCTCGCCGGCGCGGCCCTTGAGTGAGGTGGGATGGCGCACCTCAAGGCCGAGCGCGTCGGCCGCCATGTGGACGGGGCTTTGCCGCTCCTCCATCCCGCGGCCGGCACGTCGCGGCGGCTGGGTGTAAACAGCCACAACATCATGGCCCTGGCCGACAATTTCCATGAGCGTGGGCACGGCAAAGCCGGGCGTGCCCATAAAGACAACGCGCATCACCCGTTTTTCGCCGCCTTGAGAAACTTTTTGGTGATCCGCTCCCGCTTCAGCCGCGACAGATGATCGATGAAGAGGACGCCATTCAGATGGTCGATCTCGTGCTGGAGGCAGACGGCGAGGAGCCCATCGGCCTCAATCTGCTGGGGCGCGCCCTCACGGTCGAGATAATCGATGCTGACCTTGGCGGGGCGGGTGACGGGCTCGGTGATATCAGGGATCGACAGGCAGCCCTCCTCGTAGACAATCGTCTCTTCCGAGGCGGCGGTGATGGCCGGGTTGATGAGCACCATGGGCGCTGGCTCATCATCCTCTTCGGTGGCCACATCGCACACCACCACCCGTTCCATGATCCCAATTTGCGGCGCGGCAAGGCCAATTCCCGGCGCGTCGTACATGGTTTCAAGCATATCATCGGCGAGGGTTTGGATGCGCGCGTCGACCGCCGCAACGGGCTCGGCCACTTTGCGCAAGAGGGGATCGGGGAGGATGAGAATGTCACGCTTTGCCATCCCCCGCTGATATGGTGAGCGCCAGTCCGGGTCAACGTTGGCATTCGGCACCGACCTTGCCTTAAGCTCAGACGACGACGAGCGAAAACGGCCGGCAATGACAGCACTTCTCACCACAGCAAATTGGAGTTCGGGCGCCTGGATGAAGGCCTTGCGGGCCGCCGACCCCGATCGCCACTTTGTCCAACTGGGTGTGGACCAGTATGCGCCAGAAGACGTGCGCTATGCCCTCACCTGGAAGCCGCCGCTGGGGCTCTTGTCCAGTCTACCCAATCTTGAGATCATCTTTAACCTTGGTGCGGGGGTCGATGCGGTTCTCACCGACCCGGATCTGCCTGACATTCCCCTTGTTCGCCTGGTGGACGACAATCTCACCGAGCGGATGACCGAGTGGGTCACGCTCCAGGTCCTCACCCACCACCGCAGCGCCCTCACCTACCTCGATCATCAGAAAAACCGGCAATGGCGCACCCACGACCAGCCCATCGCGGCGGACGTTCGGGTGGGGTTTTTGGGCTACGGCGTCTTGGGTCAGCATGCAGCGCAGGTGATCCGTGCGCTCGGCTTTCCGGTTCACGCCTGGTCACGGTCGGCCAAACAAAGCGATATCACCCTTCATGTGGGCGAAGCGGGGCTCGACCCGTTCTTGGAGCGCACTGATATCCTTGTGGTGCTGTTGCCGCTGACCCCGTCCACCACTGAAATCATCAATCGCGACCTCATGGCAAAGCTGCGCCAAGATGGGGCCTTGGGGGGTCCGATCCTGATCAATGCGGGGCGGGGCGGGCTTCAAAACGAAGCGGACGTTTTGGCCGCTCTCAACGATGGAACCTTAAAAGGGGCAAGCCTTGATGTGTTTCAGACCGAGCCCCTTCCCGCCGACAGTCCGTTTTGGGATGCGCCCAACCTCATCATCACCCCGCACAACTCAGCGGTTAGCGACCCCACCTCCGTCTCCCGCTATGTGACGCGCCAGATGGCGGCCTATGAGCGGGGCGAGGCGCTGGTAAACATCGTCGACCGCGCGCGCGGGTACTGAAGGAAGGCATTGATGGCGTTTGACACAATTGTCGCCAATGGGCGGGTCTCCACGGCGGCAGATACGTTTGAAGCTGACATCGGCATCAAAGATGGTGTGATCGCAGCGCTGGGCCGGGGCCTGACGGGCGCGGATACCGTTATCGATGCGGGCGGCATGGATGTTTTGCCTGGGGGGATCGACAGCCATGTTCATATCGCCCAGCCGTCAGGCGATATGGTTGAAATGGCTGATGATTTTGTCTCAGCCACCCTCTCTGCGGTGCATGGTGGCAACACCACCATCTTGCCCTTTTGTTTGCAGGAGCGGGGACAGTCCCTGCGCGAGGCGCTCACCGGGTATCACGCGCTTGCCGAAGGCAACTGCTATACTGACGTATCTTTCCACCTCATCATCTCTGACCCGACGCCGAGCGTCCTCGGCCAGGAGCTGCCTGCAGCGGTGGCGGACGGCTACACCTCATTCAAGGTCTTCATGACCTACGACATGCTGCGCCTCAACGATGCTGAAATTCTCGCCACCATGGACGTGGCGCGGCGCACGGGCGCGCTGGTGATGGTCCACTGCGAAAATGAAGACGCGATCCGCTACCTGTGCGAGCAGCACGCGGGCGAGAATCGGCTTGAGCCGGTCTACCACGCTGTGACCCGGCCCATTGCTGCCGAACGGGAAGCCACCCATCGCGCCATATCTCTGGCCGAAGTGGTGGACGTGCCGCTTGTCATCGTCCACGTCTCCAACGGGCAGGCGATGGAGGAGATTGAACGCGCCAGAACCCGCGGCCGCAATGTGGTGGGTGAGACGTGCACCCAGTACATCAAGCTGACCATCGATGACCTTGAGGGGATGGACTGGGAGGGGGCAAAGTTTGTCTGCTCGCCGCCACCGCGCGATAAGGCTGAGCAAGCGCGCATCTGGTCCGGTATCGAACGTGGCGTGTTCAATCTCTTCTCGTCCGACCATTGCCCGTTCAAGTACAAACACGAGCGCGGGAAACTGAACCCCAAAGGCCGAGAAGACTTCCGCCATATCCCCAACGGGATCCCTGGGGTCGAGTGCCGGCTTCCAATCCTTTATTCAGAAGGGGTGCTGGGCGGACGGATAAGCATCAACGAGTTTGTTGCGATGACGTCCACCAACCATGCCAAAATTTATGGCCTCTACCCGCGCAAGGGCACCATTGCCATTGGTGCAGACGCCGACATCACGCTGTGGGACCCCACCGCGAAGGTGACCATCCGCCATGCCGATCTCCATGACGGTGCGGACTACACCCCCTACGAGGGCCTTGATGTTACCGGTTGGCCGCAGACTGTCCTTGTGCGCGGGAAGGTTATGGTGCGCGACAGGGTGCTTGTGGGCGAAAAGGGTTCGGGCACGTATCTTTCGCGCGGTCTTTCGCAGATGGTTGACCTCGGGGCGAGCTACTAGTTAAAGTTGTATTTGTCCTGGCAGGATGCGAGTCGCCGAAACAAGGGTGTGTTCAGGCGAGAGTCATCCGCGGTATGAAACGCTCATCCGAAGAGGGTGCTGGCGCCGCCCAGGCAACGACCTGACAGGGCACAGCACCTCCGGTTGCCAGCCAGCGAGACCGGAAAACCTCGCCAACGGTGCTGCGGAAAAACCAGGAGGCTGCGATGCGAAACACATGTGTGCGCGGTGTGGCAATTGCGGTGTCGGTTTTGGCGGCGGGGAGCGCATTCGGCCAGAGCTTTCAAACCGCCCTCCCGGTGAGCCCTGCCGAACGCCGGGCGATGGAGGCGCGGCTCAGCACCATCTTGGACTTTGGGGTCGCC
>JBCDLN010000299.1:0-4646 GCA_038745295.1 Pseudomonadota bacterium
ATCACTTGCGGGACGCCGACCAAAAGCGCAAGAAGCGCTCCGGATAACAAACGCTGCATCGTTGAACTCCATAAGTGGTAAGTTTCGGATGCTTTATCGGGCCTAGAAGCTTGGCGTCAACAGTCGAGCGTCCGATTATACTTGAAATTACAATAGTTCTAAGTAGTAGATTATATCTAGACAGTTAAAAATTTTAAACTGACCGGGCACTTCCAATTTCACCAGCATATCTGGGCGATCAACGGGGTTTTGACGGCACCATAAAATTTCCCGTTGAGTTGAAGTGGGGGTTTCAATCACAACGGTGTAAGCGCCGTCAGTATTCGTTCTCGTAGAAGATGCCAACGGCTGTTTCATCGGTGAGCGCTTCGGCACGCAGTCTGAGGTGGCGCGTCACGTCAAGGTTGACGGTCACTCCGGAGCTCACCTCCCCGGCGCGCACACCAAGATAAATACGGTCGTTGATATAGGTGCCGGCTTCAGCAGCAGTGTTGCCCTGATCATCCGTGATGATCTCAAGGTTATCCAAGCCTGTGAAGACGCGGATTTGCTCAAATATGTTGGGACCGCCGCCGCCACCTGCAAGCTCGGCGACTGCAGCTGCCAACTGGGCCAGTTGGAAAGTTGATAGGTCGTTGAGGCTGCGCCCAAACAAGAATTGCGCGAGAACTTCATCTTGGGGAAGTTCAGGCGTCGATTCAAAGGTGATGGTGGGGTTCGTCGCGCTGCCCTCAACAATCACGCGCACGGTGATTGAGGAGGTTTGGGATTCGGCAACCAGGCGAATTGTCGGATCCAGATCGCCCAAAAGAGTGATCTCGCCTTCGGTGAATACGACGCGCTGGGTCAAAATGCTCAGCCGACCCCGACGCAGCTCAAAGCTGCCCACCGGTGCGACATTGGATATGGGACCGGTGACGCGCACCTGCCCGCCAAGTTCTGCGTCTATCCCACGCCCGCGGACAAAAATGCGCGCCGGAGCGTCGATGGTCACATCAAGGAGGAGCCCACTTGCACCCGCACTTTCGTCACCCTCGTCCTTAAAAGGCCCGACCCTGGCACGCCGTAGGGTTTCCAAAACGCTTGCTGAGGGTCTCACGTGGCGCACATCAATGAGCCCGCCCGTGCCCGCAAAGCTCTCCGGAACGGTGATCTCAGCCCGGTCCACAAGAATACGGCCCGAAACTTCAGGCGTTCCGGTGAGACCGCCTTGGACCGTTAGGTCACCATCTAAGGTGACGGCGATGAACTCCCCGTCGGCGAAACGGGCTTTATCAAGAACCACGCGAAGGTCAGCAACGTTCGGCGCAGCCAGACCAATAGTGCCGGTCACCGAAAGGGTGCCCTCGCCAAGATTGGCTGTCACCCGGCGCAGGGTCACCGTGTCGCCTGTGAGGGCTGCATCCACAACGCCATCGCGCATGATCAGGCCCGACTGGGGATCGCTAAAGTTCACCCCGCTCGCGCGCACGGCCCCGCTGGCCGACGGGGCACTGAGAGAACCAGACACCCGCAAATCCACCGACGCGCTCCCCTCGACCCGGGCACCGCGGCTTGCGAGCAGCGCGTTGGCGAGGGTGAGGGGTGCTGTCGCGTTCAACGAAAGGTCGAGCCCGCTGCCGCCCAAGGGTATCTGGCCGGACGCATCGGCAGAAAGGCCCGCGCCTCGCGCTGAAAGGCTTGCCAACGTGATTGTGTTGGAAGCAAAGCGGCCACTGGCATTAAGGGAAATCCCGCCAACCCCTGCAGCGCGCAACTGCGCCACCGAAAGGTCCGCAGCGGAAAGGTCGAAGGAGGCCTCCGGCGCGGTGAGGGGGCCGCGAGCCTCAACGCGGCCGGCAAGCCGGCCTGATAGGCCAAGATCAGGCGCCGCGCTTGCCGCAAGGGCAAGGGGAAGGTTGGTGAGGTCGACCTTCACTCCAAGCCGGGGCGCTATAGGCCCGCTCGCGCGCACCTCACCGCCCCCAATGGCAACCACCGCCTCGCGCAGCGTCACGGCATTGCCGTTGACTGTGCCGCTTGCTCTCAGCGTCCCGCTGGCAAAGCCCGCGCTGCGGGTGGCGGCGCTGCTCAACGCTGGGCTCGAGATGTCGAAGCTGACCACCGGTTTGCTGGGGCGCCCGCCAATTTGAGCCGTCCCCGAAAGGCTCCCCTCAACCCCCAAACCCGGCTGGAACCCGTTGGCGATGGCAAGCGGCAACGAGGTAAGCACGACATCAAGGTCAAGCCGTCGTCCCGCTGTGCCGGTCACGGACAATGAGCCTTCGCCGAGTTGGGCCTCGGCTTTGGCAAGGGTAACGGTGGAGCCTTCCAAGCGCCCACTCACTTCAGCGGTCAATGGGTCGAGCCCTGCCGCTCTGATCGGCGCAGCAGACCCATCCGCCACCCGCACCGAAAAATCAGCGCTTGGCCGGCGCAGTCGCCCACGCACTGCCGCTTCGCCTGACAGCGTGCCAGAAAGGTCAAGGTCGGGGACGGCCACGTTGGCAAGGGCGAGGGGGAGCCCGGTCAGCGATGCGTCAACGTTTAACGTCGACCCCACAGTCCCGCGCACGTTGAGTGTACCGCCCGCGACTGCGGCTGAAAGCGTCTCTATGGTGGCGGTGCCGGCATGAACGCTCCCAATGGCTTCAAGGCTCACCGGCGCCACCCCGCGGGCGCGAAGGATTTGTGCCGAGACCTCGTCGGCTTTGAGATTGACGCTTGCCGTCGGATCGTCCCGCCGACCTTCTAGATCAATGGTGCCGCTCACAACCCCACTCACACCAAGGTCTGGCTGAACAAGGTTGGCAATGGCAAGGGGCAGAGCGGTGATGTTGGCTTCAAAGTTGAGCGTGTCGCCTAACACGCCGCCGAGTGTCACCTGCCCATCACCCACAGAGAGCGTCGCGGTGTCGATGGTGATGGCTTCTGTCACCTCAACGCGTGCGGGGGCTTCAAGGGTCGCAGCGCGTTCCGGCCCCTCAAGGCGCAAACGTTGCACCGTTGCAGCAAAACCACCGGTAATTGTCTCAAGACGTCCGGAGGCCGACAGCCCGGCACCTTGAAGATCGGCATTGATGGTGAGGTCGGTGGCGGTGCCTTCGCGCACTGCGGTGAGGGTGGCGGTGCCAACGTCAAAACCACCCACGTCGAGCGCCCGCACCTGCGCCCTCCCGTCTACAGCGGGCACACCAAAGATGTCCTGCGCGTCCACGTTGGCTGACGCAAATCCAAGCGCGAGGCTTCCAACGCGCAGATCTTGGACGTTCGCGTCCACCGTCGCATTTTGTGCAGCACCACTTGAGGCAAGAGCGACCTGTGCCGTGATGTTGCCCGAGGCATCACCCAACAGAAGCAACGGCGCGAGGCGGCTGAGCTCTGGAATGCTGATCGATAGGTTCCCACTCGCAAGCCCGTCGCGCAGAACCACCTCACCCCGGGCACGGGCATCCACCGCTTGGGCCTCAAGGCGGCGTAAGGCCTGCGTGCCGCCATCCTTTTCAATGTCGGCGGAGAGGCGAAGTGGCTCGCCCGCGTAAAGGCCGCTGAGCGCTAACTGCCCCTCGACGTTGAAGTCGCCGCCGGTTTGCTCACTCAACGTTCCTCTAAACGTCCCATCAAGATCGTCGAGCGCGGTCCCAGACAAGGTTATCCGATCGCTGGAAAGGCGAGCGTCCACCTGAGGCGCGGCCGCGCTCCCAGACACAGTCAGGTCGGCTGAGAGAGGGCCCCCCAACCGTGCATCGATGGGGTTGAGATCGGTCAGTGATGCGCTCACGCGAAGGTCGGCGCCACGGGCGCCCACCGCACCATCAGCTGCCACATTGAGCTGCGGGTTTGTCACGACAAGGTTTTGAAACGCGATCCCGTCGCCGCCGCGGGCAGCCCCGCCGGTGACCCGCGTTTGCCCGGCAAAGAGCTGATCTGGGCCGCCAAGGCCAAGGGCAAGACTGTCACTGGTGGCATCAATGGAAAGATCAAAGAGGCCATCAAATCCGACGCTGCCGTTGGCGCTGGCGGTAATCCGGCCCGAAAGGTCTCGCCCCGCAAGGGAAGAAAACACTGAAAGATCGGCAGCCGATAGCGAAAACCGACCAAGGATCGCATCGCCAACGGCGCCTTCAAACGTTGCTGCAAGGGTCTCGCTGTCCACCTGAGCGCGCTCGATCCGCGCCGGGGCGCCGGCTTGCCACGTGGCTTCAGCATCGAGCGCAAGCCGGGCGCCGAGCGCGCTTGCCACATCAGCGTTGTCTGAGCCAAGCCCATCGGCGCGGCCCGTCAGGGTGAGGGCAACGGCTCGAGCATCGGGATCGGCAAGGTTTTGCGCCCTCCCCGTTGCAGTAAGGCTCGCGCTTGGGGCGGCAAGGACCTCGGTGTCGAGGTCGGTGATCTCTGCTGAGACCTCAAACGCCCCATCCGCGCTGCGGCCAAGGTTGGCGGTGAGCGTTGCGCTGCCCAAGGTGGCGCCGCCGCCACCGCCGGGCAAGGCGATCGGGGCGCCATCGCGCGCCCCCACTCTGCCATCAAGGGAGAGCGCGGTCGGCACACCATCGGGTGCCAGCGAGGCACTGACATTCAGCGAGGCGGCACCGCTGCGGAACGCGCCTTGCGTGATCTCGATGGCACCTGTGGCCGCGCGGGTCATGTCGAGCTTAAGCGCTGTC
>JBCDLN010000300.1:0-4580 GCA_038745295.1 Pseudomonadota bacterium
GCGGATGACAATGACGCAGCCGCGCTTGGGCATGGGAAGCGCCTCAAACACCCAGTGGCGTTCTTTGGTGAACGAGACGGCGCCCGCGCTGCCGGTATGGCTGTAGCCTGCCGTGTGGAGGCAATAGTTGACGAAGGCGGCGCACCAGTCGTTGTTGTCAAGATTGCGGGTGGCGCCGGCTTTGTGGCGGCGGCCGCCCATGTAGGGGCAGGCTTCGAAGTAGCCTTCGTCCACCTCACTGTCGGCTTCGTAAATGTTTTTCTCACCCTCGCGCCAATTGGTGATGCGTTGTTCGTTGGCAATATCCATCCAGGGGCATTCGAAGCTTTTGGTGCGTAGTACACGCACGGATGAAAGCTTCGGCGGGCCACTTGGGAGCCAGTGCGGGCGGGGGACGCTTTTGTACGCGCGTTCCACAGTTGCGCGCATCACCGACCAGGTGTCGTTGCCGAGCTTGCCATCCACTTTCAGCGTTTTGCGCAGCTTTTGCCAGCCGGCCACCTGTTCGGCAAAGGCTTCGGGCGTAATGTTGCCATCCGTGACCCCCACAGCGTGGCACACGCCGGACCAGCGCTCCGACCAACCAACGCGGCGGGCGCGTTTTTTATTGTACCGACCTGCATCGCGCGCTTCAACAACTGTCAGATGCGCCATTGGGGGCCTCTCTTATGAACTTTTACTATACCGCTCTGACGGTTGTTGTCGAAAGCGAAACGTATGTTGGACAATGACTTGGGTGAGGAATTGCGTGCCTCGCCCAGTGGCGGGGAAATGCGTTTTGGTTCGCTCAAGAACGATGATGTTCGTCACAGCTTGGTGGATGACCGGGGCAATGCCGGCGCTGACGTGATGCGCCGCACAGAATGTGGGCCTCGCGGGGGCCTGGCAGGCTTTGGGCCGGCTACAGCTTTGGGCGCAGGGTTAGCTGCTGTAATGGATCAGCGCGAGGCCGATCACGCCAACGCCAATGCGCCACCACGCGAACGGGGCAAAGCCGTGGCGCGACACAAAGTCGAGCAGGGCTCGCACCACGAACACCGCCGAGATGAACGCTGCCACAAAGCCAACGGCGATCAGCACCACGTCATCCACCGATAGGACGTTGCGGTTGGCGTAAAGGTCGTAGGCAAAGGCGCCTGACATGGTGGGGATCGCCAAGAAGAATGAAAATTCCGCCGCCGAGCGCTTGTCCGCTTTGAGAAGGAGGGCGCCGCCGATGGTGGCCCCTGAGCGCGAAACCCCCGGCACCATGGCCAGCACCTGGCAAAACCCAATGGAGAGGGCAAGCCAGAGGGGGTACTGCGTTGCGTCATGATAGCGCGGCGTTGGGGCGCGCCTGTCGATGAGGAGGAGGGCAACGCCGCCAATGATGAGTGTGGAGCACACAAGGCTCGGCGTTTCAAAGAGCACCGTTTTGATGAACCCGTGGAGCATCACGCCGATGATCGCCGCCGGCAGGAACGCCAGGAGCACCCCGAACACAAATCGGCGCGCGCCAGGGTCGGTGGGGATCCGCACAGCAATCTTGGTGAGGCGCACGCTGTAGACCGACAAAATCGCGCAGATGGCACCCAGCTGGATCAACACCTCAAAGGTTTTGCCGGTGGACTGGAAGCCAATCAGCTCGCCCAACAGCAAAAGATGCGCGGTGGACGACACGGGGATGAATTCCGTCAACCCTTCCACCACGCCCAATAGGAGCGCTTGTGCGATCGTCTCGGTATCCATAGCGCCTCTCGCCTTGTGTCAGTGGGGTTTGCAATGGTTCGCTGCGAAGCGCTATACCCGCAGCGTCAGATTCGTCTCTGCGGCGTGGGTCTCAGCTATGCCAGAGGGGACTCGGAAGACGCTGGTGGGGCCTGGCCGCGGTGGGCTGGGCTGGCGAGCGTTTAGGGTGTGATGCGTCTGCGATGATAGTTCACCAGCACCCGTTTCTTGCGCCCTGCCGCTTCATTCGCCTGGTGCTCGCTGAACATGCGCTGGAGGCTGAGCTGGTGGTGGAGCCCTTTTGGGAGGCGCGCCAGGAGTTTGTGGCGGTGAACCCTGGGCTCCTTCTACCGATGGTCTATGACGGCACGCGCGGGCCGTTATGCGGGGCCAACGTCATCATGGAATATGTGGACGAGCGCTATGGCGAGACGCGGCCGAGCCACCGCCTGATGCCGGCCGACCCTTTTCAGCGCGCTGAAGTGCGCCGCCTGGTCCACTGGTTTACCCAAAAGTTTGAAGATGAGGTGGCCGGTCCTTTGGTGACCGAGCGCATCCTCAAAGTGGAAATGCCCTCAAAGCGCGGTGGCGGCGCGCCTGATTCGGCTGCGCTCAGGATCGCCCGGCAAAATGTGGTCAGCCACTTTCACTATCTCGGTGCGCTCGCCGCATCGCGCAATTGGCTTGCGGGCGACAGCTTCAGCTTTGCCGATCTTGCCGGGGCGGCTGCGCTCTCGGTGGTCGACTATTTGGGCGAGGCGCCGTGGGAGGCCGATCCGGCGGTGAAGACGTGGTACCAGAAGCTGAAATCGCGCCCATCCTTCCGCCCCCTCCTTTCGGATAAGGCGCGGCTTGTGGCGCCGGCCGCTCACTATGCCGACCTCGACTTCTAGCGCTGAAACCGCCAAGCGCTTTTTGATCGAAGATGCCAAAGCGCTCGGGTTTGATGCTGCAGGCGTTGCCGACCCGGCAACGTTTGGAGCGCTTGCGGGAGAGCGGCTTGATGCAGCGCTCGCTGATGGCCGCCACGGTGAGATGGGCTGGCTCGCCGATACCGCCGAGCGCCGCCGCCATCCGCGTGCGCTGTGGGATGCGGTGCAAGCTGTTGTGGTGGTGGGGCAAAACTATGGCCCTGCCCAAGATCCGATGGAGGACTTGGCCCGGATCGATGAGGGCATCGTCTCAGTCTATGCCAGACGGCGAGACTATCACGATGTGATGAAGGGCCGGCTCAAAACCCTCGCGCAGCGGTTTGTGGCGCGCCATGGCGGCGACGTGAAGGTGTTTGTGGACACAGCGCCCGTGATGGAAAAGCCTCTCGCCGCCGCAGCAGGCATCGGTTGGCAGGGCAAGCACACCAATCTTGTCTCGCGCGAGTATGGCTCCTGGCTCTTTCTAGGGGCGCTTTTTACGACGCTCGCTCTGCCGGCCGACGCGCCCCATGTGGATCGATGCGGCGGTTGCCGGCGCTGCCTTGATGTGTGTCCCACCGACGCGTTTCCAGCCCCCTACCAGCTCGATGCGCGGCGGTGCCTTGCCTACCTCACCATCGAGGCACCTGGGATGATCCCGGCGCCGTTCCGCAAGGCGATGGGCAACCGCATTTTTGGCTGCGATGATTGTTTGGCTGTTTGTCCGTGGAACCGGTTTGCGCGCACTGCGCGTGACCTCAAGCTCGCGCCGCGGGACGACGGGACGGCCCCCCTTGAAGAGCTGGCAACGCTCACCGACGACGCTTTTCGCAAGCGCTATAGCGGCACACCCGTGCGGCGCTTGGGGCGTGAGCGGTTCGTGCGCAATGTGATGGTGGCTGTGGGGAACGCCTCAAGCGCTGCCCATGACGCCGTCATCAAAGCGGGGGTGAGGGACGAGGCACCGCAAGTGCGTGCCGCGGCGGCTTGGGCGGCGCAGCGCCGGCTGCCGGCCGATGAATATGCAGCGCTTGCCCATCACGCCCTCGCTCAGGAGCGTGACCCGGCTGTGCGCGCTGAGTGGTTGGGATAGCCATGGGAGTGTTAGAGGATATGCGCCTTGTGGTGCTGGGTTGCGGCTACAGCGCCCGCGCGTTCGTTGATCTAATGACGCCTGCCAGTGTGGTGGGCACCACCCGCTCTGAAGATCGGGCTGCGTCACTTAGGGCGCTGGGCATTGAGCCGGTCGTGGTGACGGACGGGACAACCCCCGCCCTTGATCACGCCATAAAAGCAGCGACGCACATCATCGTGTCTGCCGCGCCAGGGCCGCAAGGCGATCCGTTTTTGCCCCATCTTTCTGAGGCGTTCTCCTCGGCAGCGGCGCTGACGTGGGTGGGGTACCTCTCCACCATTGGCGTTTATGGCGATTATCAGGGCGGTGCGGTGGATGAAGAGGCTGAAACCCGCGCCCAGTCGGACCGTGGGCGATGGCGCATTGCTGCTGAGGCCGCATGGATGGCGTTTGGCAAAGAGCAGGGGGTTCCGGTTGGTGTGTTCCGGCTTGCCGGGATCTACGGGCCGGGGCGGAACACCTTCGTGGCGCTGCGCGATGGGCGGGCCAAACGCATCATCAAGCCAGGACAGGTCTTCAATCGCATCCACGTGAGCGACATTGCGGCCACCTTAAAGGCGGCGTCCACACAGGCCGCTGGCGGGATCTTCAACGTGGCCGATAACGAACCCGCCCCGCCTGAAGAGGTGGTGACGTTTGCTGCAAAGCTGATGGGGGTCGAGCCGCCGCCGCGGGTGCCATTCGACGAGGCGCAGATGAGCCCCATGGCGCGCTCGTTCTATGGCGAGGTGAAGCGCATCATCAACGCGCGCATCCGCTCAGAGCTTGGCGTGATCCTCACCTACCCCACCTACCGCGAAGGGCTGACAACCCTTTGGCAGGACAAC
>JBCDLN010000301.1:0-4567 GCA_038745295.1 Pseudomonadota bacterium
GTGGGCATGTTCGAGCACGTGGGCGTTGGCTATTTCGATGAGTATTTTGCCGCCTGCCGCCGCTTGATGAAGGACGATGGGGTGATGCTCCTCCACTCCATCGGCCGCACAGGACCGCCGGGCTACACCGCGCCGTTCATCGCCAAATACATCTTCCCAGGCGGCTATATCCCCTCCCTATCGGAGGTGCTGCCCGCCATTGAGCGCGCTGGCCTTTATGTGACGGATATCGAGATTTGGCGCCTCCACTACGCGAGCACCCTACAAGCGTGGAACGAGCGCTTTCAGTCCCATAAAGACGAGGTGATCGCGCTGCGCGATGAGCGCTTTTTTCGGATGTGGGAGTTTTACCTTGCGGGCTCAGAGGCGGCCTTTCGGGCGGGCGATATGATGGTGTTCCAAATCCAAATCGCCAAGACCTTGGAAACGGTCCCCCTCACCAGAGACTATATGAGCGCGTCTGAGCGGGCCCTTGCCGCCCGGGACAGCGGCCGCGCCTCAGGTCCCGCCCTTGTCGCCAAACACGGGTGAGCGCCGCTGGGGGAGCGAACGGCAGCGCTGACAGCGAGACGGGCTCTGAGACGGACGCCTTTGATCCAGACGCCTTAGGAGCGCTCTACGCCGACGCTCGCGAGGCGGAGGACAGCGGTGACCACGAAAAGGCCATCGCGCTCTTCAACGCATGCCTTCTCATGGACCCTGCCGACCATTGCGGTGTGAGCTTGCGTTTGGCCGCCCTTGGGGCGGCGGCGCCTCAACGCGCCCCGGCCGCCTATGTGGCCACGTTGTTTGACCAGACCGCCCCGCGCTTCGATGCTGTGCTTGTCGGCCAGTTGGGCTACGACGTTCCCGCCCTTGCCCGCCGCCTTGTGGCCCGCCATCAGGCTCCATCGACCGCCACGCGGCTCCTTGATGTGGGATGCGGAACCGGCCTGGTGGGGCTCGCCTTCCAAGACGATGCCGGCGAGATGATCGGCCTTGATCTCTCTGAAGATATGCTCGCCTTTGCTGACGAGCGCGGCACCTACGCGGACCTTTATGTGGGCGATGCCGTCAGCTTCATGGACGAGTGGGACGAAGCACCTTTCGATCTCATTGTTGCGGCCGACGTCCTTCCCTACCTTGGCGATCTCACCCCATTCATGGCGGCGGCCGCCCATGCGTTGCGGCCCGGGGGTCTGCTCGCTGCTTCAACGGAACGGTGCGATGCGGGCTGGGCCGTCACCGCGACCCAGCGCTTTGCCCACAGCACCCTCTACGTCACTGGCGTTATGGGCGCAGCGGGCCTCGACCTCCTTGCAGCCGAGCCCATCACCGTGCGCCACGAAGAAGGAAGCCCTGTTCTGGGCGATCTGCTGCTTGGTCAAAAGCGCCCTTCGTCACCGTAATCCACGCACCCCATCCACGAGAATCGGTCCGCCGGCGCGCCTGCACTTAATTTCCTCTTAACGATGGCCGGCAACAATTCCGTCGTCCGGTGTTGGCGTGCGACAGAGGGTTGCGCGATGGAGACCTGCCATGAACCAACCGCTCGACCATGACGCTTTGGAGCTGATCAGAACAGCGCCCCAAAACCTGGAGCTGGAACAGCAGCTCCTGGGGGCGATCCTCCAAAACAACGAGGCGTACTACCGGGTCAGCGACTTTTTGAAGGTGGAGCACTTCATCGTCGAGCCACACAGGCGGATTTATGACATTGCCGCCAAGCTCATCCGCGCCGGCAAGGTGGCGAACCCGCTGACAGTCAAGACCCACCTTTCGGCAGATGAAAGCTTTGCCGACCTCACGCCCACCGAGTACCTCACGCGCATTGCGGCCAACGTCACCACCATCATCAACGCTGAGGATTATGGTCGGACCGTGTTCGATCTGGCGGTGCGCCGCTCGTTGATCTCGATCGGCGAAGAGATGGTGAACGAAGCCTATGATGCCCCGCCCGACGTCACCCCCGGTGCCCAAATTGAGACGGTGGAGAAGCGCCTTTTTGAACTTGCCGCCACAGGGCGCAGCGACCAGGGCTTCGTGGAGTTCTCCGAGGCGCTGTCGGCCGCCATCAAAATGGCGGGAGCCGCCTTTGATAGAGCTGGCGGCCTTTCAGGGATTGCAACCGGTCTCACTGACCTTGACCGGCAGATGGGCGGCCTTCAGCGCTCGGACCTTTTGATCTTGGCCGGTCGCCCTGCCATGGGCAAAACGTCCCTTGCCACCAACATCGGCTATGAGATTGCCAGGCGGTTTAAGGCGGGCGAGCCCGGCAGCAAACGGCCGGCCGAGGGCGGGATTGTCGGCTTCTTCAGCCTCGAGATGTCGTCAGAGCAGCTCGCCACGCGGATTTTGGCTGAGCAGACCGGCATCTCCTCCAGCCTCATCCGGCGCGGCTCCATCTCCGACGCGCAGTTTCATGACCTCACCGAGGCGGTGCAGGAAATGCAGTCGGTCCCCTTCTACATCGACCAGACCGGCGGCATCACCATTGGTCAGCTTTCAGCGCGCGCCCGCCGGCTGAAGCGGCAAAAGGGGCTCGACCTCCTGATTGTGGACTACCTTCAGCTCCTCACAGGATCAGGCAAGCGCGCGTCCGACAGCCGCGTCAACGAAATCACCGAGATCACCACCGGCCTCAAGGCGCTCGCCAAAGAGCTTGATGTGCCGATCTTGGCGCTTTCCCAGCTTTCCCGTCAGGTGGAAGCGCGCGAGGACAAGCGGCCCCAACTGTCCGACCTACGGGAATCGGGCTCGATTGAGCAGGATGCTGACGTGGTCATGTTTGTGTTCCGCGAAGAGTACTACCTCCAGTCCCGCAAACCCGCTGAGGGCACGCCTGAGTTCTTTGAGTGGGAGGCCAAGATGGAAAGCGTCCACGGCGTGGCCGAAGTGATCATCGGCAAGCAGCGGCATGGCCCCACAGGCAGCGTCAACCTCCAGTTCGACGCTGAAGTGACCCGGTTTTCGAACCTTTTGACAGACCCGCACGCCGCAGGGGCGGCCTGATCAGCTGGCCGCGATGGCGAGGTGATGGGCCACATGGCGCAGCGCCAGCTGATAACCCAGCGTGCCGCATCCTGCGATGATCGCATCAGCCCGGGCGGCGATGTAGGAGTGGTGGCGAAAGGCCTCGCGCCGATGGACCTGGGAGATGTGAAGCTCCACCACAATCCCATCGAACGCGTTGAGCGCATCCAAGATGGCAACGGAGGTGTGCGTAAACGCCCCCGCATTGATGATGATGGCCGCCCCATCCTCCCGCGCCCCGTGGATCATCTCCACCAGTTCATGTTCTGCGTTGGATTGAAAAAAGCGTGTCTCATGCCCAACATCTAGACCAAGGGCGCGGCAATCGCGCTCCACATCGGCAAGGGTCTCGTGGCCATAAATCTCCGGTTGGCGTTTTCCGAGGAGATTGAGGTTGGGGCCGTTGAGTATGTAGACGAGCGCCATGGGGCGATCCTTCAGCGATAGGTGGATGAGCCGATGGGCCGCGATAGCCGGCAGCCGAACTGCGAACGGGTGTGGTGTGTGGCTGCCCGCATGGCATGCTCGCCCCCGCGGCATCAAGCGGCAGAGGGGGATAACCCGCGTTTGCAGCATCTGGCGGCCCACTTGCTAGAGCAGGGTGCGCTGAGTTTGAAGCAGACTGAGCAGATGAAAACTGCTCGCCCCTGAAGAGCGGGCATGGTGGCCTCGCTCGATCTGATCCAGATCGCGCGAGACATGCGCTAGGCTATGACAGCGTGCCGCCACCGGTGGGCAATGTTGAGGTTTGGGAGGGTTAAAGATGAGCCGTGTGTCGACCTCGCTGCTGAGTGCAGAAGAGCGTGTTGCGCGGCCCCAGCCTGCCCCACAGGACGCTGTGCTGGGCGGCGCCCTTCACCACGCCACCACCAACGGCCGAATCACCATCGACCCAGAAGCGATCGTGCGCAATTGGCACCGCCTCAAGCGCCTCGCTGCGCGTGATTGCGGGGCCGTCGTCAAGGCGGATGCCTACGGGTGCGGGCTTGATGTGGTGGCGCCCGCGCTTGCCCGCTCAGGCTGTGACACGTTCTTCGTGGCCACCGCCCGCGAGGGACTGCGCCTGCGCGCGCTCGTTCCGGACGTGGCCATCTACGTCCTCAACGGCATCTTCGAAGACATTCGGGTGGCGGTTGAGGCTCGTCTCATACCTTTCATCTCGTCGCGCGATGCTCTGGAAGACTGGCCCCAGACCGCGCCGTTCGCACTCAATGTGGACACGGGCATGAACCGGCTCGGCCTGACAGTCGAAGAGGCCATCGCCATGGCTGTGATGGTGAAGCCCACGTTAGTGGCAAGCCACTTTGGCTGCGCCGATACGCCTGAGCACCCTCTCAACACCTCGCAGGAAGAGCGCTTCACCACCGTGCGTGAGGCCTATCGCGGGGCGCGGGCATCCTTTGCCAACTCAGCAGCGCTCCTCACCCGCCCCCGCGCCCACTACGATCTCGCCCGGCCGGGCATTGCCCTTTATGGCGGCGTCTCTGCCACCACCGTTGCCCCGCTGGAACCTGCCGTGCGGCTCGAAGCCAGGGTCATTCAGGTGCGCGATGCA
>JBCDLN010000302.1:0-4482 GCA_038745295.1 Pseudomonadota bacterium
AAGGTCGCGGCGGTCAAGCTGGCGACGCATGAAGGCGTCGATCAGATCCTTTTCCTTATCGTACATGTTTCCTCTCCTTGGGTGCTCGTTGTTAGACGTTGCTTAGGCCGCCACGACGCTGCCTAGCCCTTTCACGAGGCTTCGAGCCGTCGCCTCGTCAATGATGATGGCGTTGATGAGACCGCTCTCCAGCGCTGCCCGGATCGCGGCCTTTTTGCGAAGACCGCCTGCGATGGCCAAAACATCGCGGCCGCGAAGTGCTTCCAGCGGTGGTGCCATGACCCGGGGGTCTGTCGGAGTTTTGAGGATGCGCCCCTCACCGTCCAAGAACTGGCCCAATATTTCGGCCCGGGCCCCTGCGCCGCGCAGGGCTGCAAGCTCTTCTTCGCTGCGCAGCGCCGTTGCGGGTGCAGCGCCGCCAGCAGGGTCAAGATCGCCAATACCAACGACCACAAGCGAGGCATCATCGATGAGCCCCATGGTCACGGCAAGGGCGGCCTGGGCCATCATCACATTCTTGTCAGTGGCGCTATCGGCATAAAGGGGAGCGGGCATCAGGTAGGCGTCCGCCCCAGTCTTTTCCGACAGTCTATGGATCACGTCATAGGGGTTTGCCGCGCCGGAGCGGGTGAGTCCGCCCAGCATCGACACAAATCGTGTGCCGGCGCCGGCCACTTTGCCCATGCCGTCGACCGCTGCTGCCAAGGTGCGGCCATTCCCCACGCCGATGACGCTGTGATGGCCGGACGCCACCGTGCGCATGAGATGGTCAGCGCCGACTGCCCGTAGCGCCCGTAGCGGCAGTGGCCCTTGCTCGGGCACATCCATGGCAACCCGGCAAAAGGACAGGCCGTAGCGGCCGGACAGTTCCCATTCGAGCGCGACACAATCGGCCGATTCCACGTCGACAAAGACGCGAACCAGGCCGTCGCTTTGGGCTCTTGCAATATAGCGGTGTGCGCGGGTGGTCGGAACATCGAGCCTGCGCGCCACTTCGCTTTGGGTGAGACCGCCCACAAAGTGCAACCACGCCGCACGCGCGGCCAACTCCGAGTCGCGCGCATTGCGATGCATCTCTTGTCTCGCGGCCGTTCCCATGACCGTCCCACCCCAGCGACAGTTGAATTATTTTTCTTGGCTGGATTTTTTTTCAAAAGTGACCGGCCTGTCAACCAGGTTGGCTGATGGTTGGCCGGGTTTGAAGGGCCTTAGCGCGCTGGGCCGGCCGTAAAGGCGCTGATTTTTTGCAGCACATCGGCTGCTGAAACGCCGTTTTCCCGCAGCGCCTTTAAGCTGGCCGCGCCGTTTGACTTTGAAAGCTTGCGCCCGTCTGCACCTAAGATGAGCCGGTGGTGATGATAAAGGGGCGTCGGAAGCCCCAGCAGCGATTGCAGCACCTTGTGGACAGCCGTGGCTGCCAGGAGATCAGCCCCTCGCACCACATGGCTGATGGACTGGACAGCATCGTCCACCACCACAGACAAGTGGTAGCTGGTGGGGGTGTCTTTGCGGGCCAGAACCACATCGCCCCATGCGAGCGGGTCTGTGGAAAGGGTGGAGCGGGGCACACCGGCCGCATCCGTGACGGTGACGGCAAGGTCTTCGCAGGTCGAGGCCGCCGCTGTCATGGAAAGGCGCCAGGCGGCGGGTGCATCGGTGCGCCGGCGCCTTTGCGTCTCCTCAATCCCGATGATGTGCTCATCGCCTGGAAAGAGCGGCGCGCCATCGGGGTCGCGGGCGACCCCAGGGTCACGCAGGGTCGAGGCAATCTCCCGCCGGGTCGAAAACGACGGGTAGACGAGATTGCGGGCACGCAAGCCATCCATGGCGGCTTGATAGGCGGCCATGTGTTCGCTTTGGCGGCGCATGGGCGGCGTCCATCCGATTCCGAGCCAGGACATATCGTCCACAATCGCCGCTTCAAACTGTGGCCGGGCGCGCGACCGGTCAATGTCTTCCAGCCGGAGCGTGAGAGGCAGGTCGAGCGCATCGGCCATCTGGCGGTTCGCCAACGCACTCAAAGCGTGACCGATATGAAGGTAACCGTTCGGACTTGGTGCGAACCGCAGCATCTCATCAGTCTAACAGATGACAGGAGGGGCGGGGCTTGTTTGGTGGGCGAAATCCCGCTTTATGGCTGGCGATGGCAACGCGCATAAGGTCCGGCGAAGATCTCATCAAAGCGCTCGACGCGCTTGTTGCGGTGGATGAGCGTCTGGCACCAGCGCGGGCGGCTGTGGGGTCTGTGCCGCTCCGCCTTCATGCGCCAGGTCTTGAGGGGCTGCTGCGGATCGTGGTGGGCCAGCAGCTGTCCACAGCGTCTGCGGCGGCGTGCTGGGACCGCGTGGTCGAGGCGCTCTCGCCCTTCGATGCCGCGCTGATTGCGGCCAAGGATGATGAAGCTCTTCGTGCCGCAGGGCTCTCCCGGCAAAAGGCAAAAACCTTTCGCGCGGTGGCTGGTGCTGTGTGTGATGGTCTTGACCTTGAAGCCCTTGCCATCGCCGATCCTGCAATGGCCCGTGAGACGCTGGAGGCGATTTGCGGCATTGGTCGCTGGTCGGCCGACCTTTATCTGATGTTTTGTGCCGGTCATCCGGACATTTTGCCCGTCGGCGATCTGGCCGTGCGGCGGGGTGCGCAGTTTGCGCTTGAGCTTGAAGACGAGCCGGACCCGCGCGCCCTTGATGACATCGGTCTTCTGTGGTCACCCCACCGCAGCACCGCAACACGCCTGTTTTACGCGTACTACCGCCTCAAGCGGCAAGCTTCGCCAATAGGTCCCAGCAACACCGACAGCGCAGGATTACCCCTTTGACCGAACTTACCGGCCCAACACGGCCTCCAGCGGCAGGCGGTGCACCGCAGTCCTTGGTTGTCTTCCTCCACGGCTACGGCGCGGACGGGGCAGACCTTATGGGCCTTGCCGATGCCCTTGCCCCAGCCCTGCCGCAGACGGCCTTCGCCTCACCCCATGCGCCGCTTGGGATGGCCATGGGCGGGCGGGCTTGGTTTGAGCTGACGATGCGCGACCCCACTGAGTATGCCCGCGGCGTGCTCGCAGCTGCGCCCGTGCTCCAGGCTTACCTTGACCATGAACTCGGCCGGCTGAGCCTTCCTGGCACCGCTTTGGGGATAGTGGGGTTCAGCCAAGGGACCATGATGGCGCTCCATGTGGCGTATCGGCGCGCTGCGGCGCCGGCGTGCGTTGTGGGTTTTTCAGGCCTTTGCGCTGACGCTGACGAAGAGGCTCTCAAACCGTCCCCAACCCTTCTCATTCATGGCGTCGCCGACGAGGTGGTGCCTGCGGCGCAGACCTTAGCGGCAGCTCAAGTCCTTGCAAACAAAGGGGTTCCGGTGGAATGGCACATGGTGCCGGGCCTTGGCCACGGGATTGATCCGACCGGGCTCACCATGGCCGCTGACCATTTGCGCCGGCACCTGGCGCGGTGAATTGACTTTAAAACCCAAGCCGGCTTCACATAGCTGTCTCATTCGCGCACCATAACGGTGCGCAAGACGCGTGATTCGACGGCAAGACGGAGACGGTCGAGTGACCATCGCGGTCCATCCCGACGCCCATCCGACGCTGGTTCTCAATGCAGATTACCGGCCTCTGAGCTACTATCCACTCTCGCTTTGGTCGTGGCAGGACGCCATCAAAGCGGTGTTCTTAGACCGTGTGAATATCGTGTCTGAGTATACCGCTGAGGTGCGCAGCCCGTCTTTTCGGATGCGCCTGCCCTCAGTGGTATCGCTCAAAACCTACATCAGGCCCGCGCGATACCCTGCGTTCACACGGTTCAACGTGTTTTTGCGCGATACATTTTCCTGTCAGTATTGCGGCTCGACCGAAGACTTGACGTTTGACCACTTGGTCCCCCGCTCAAAGGGTGGGCTGACCACGTGGGACAACGTGGTGACCGCGTGTTCACCCTGCAATTTGCGCAAGGGCAACAAGAGCTGCCGCGTGGCTGACATGCACCCGCGGCAACACCCCTATCGCCCCACGGTGCATGATCTCCACAACAACGGCAGACTCTTTCCGCCCAACTACCTCCATGAAAGCTGGCTCGATTTCCTTTATTGGGATACCGAACTGGAGCCGTAGGGGCTGCGTTGATCCACAAGAGCGGGAGGCGCGGTCCGGCTTTACCGGAGCGTTGTGCTTTGCTTGAAGCCTACGGGCGAGCGTCTTGGCGCGGTCTGCTTCAGTCGCCGCCCTGTTCGACGCGCAAAACATCAGGTCCGCCGCGTTAAACGGCCATAACACCTTAAGGGGGTAGGAATGGAATACTTGCACACCATGGTGCGGGTCACCGATATAGATCAATCACTCGACTTTTACTGCGGAAAGCTCGGCATGGAGGAAGTGCGCCGGGTTGAAAACGACAAAGGTCGCTTCACACTCGTCTTCCTAGCTGCGCCGGGTGATATGACCCGTGCAAACAGTGACGCGAAGAGCCCCCTTCTGGAACTCACCTA
>JBCDLN010000303.1:0-4480 GCA_038745295.1 Pseudomonadota bacterium
AGAGTGGGCCAAGAGAGAGTGGGCCAAGAGAGAGTGGGCCAAGAGAGAGTGGGCCAAGAGAGAGTGGGCCAAGAGAGAGTGGGCCAAGAGAGAGTGGGCCTCGAGGAAACGGGCCGCAAGAGAGTGGATTGAAACCGCGCGAGCAAAGCAGCTCAAACCGGGAGAGGCCGAGGCAGAGTGGGCCGGGCAGGAGTGGCCCAAGCGCTGGGGGCCCCAAGGGGCATGACAGGACCGGTGATCCATCTGGCGCATCAGCTAGAGGCAGTGGGAAACCGCGATCACCATCTCGCGGCGCTCCGGGAGCTTCCAAACCGCGGCCAAAGCAAACGGGCAAACCCCACTCTCACCGGCCGCAAGGTAAAGCGGGCGCCCCCAAAGGTCGCCCGCCAAGCCGCCCCAACCGGGAAAAGCCCTCCCGCTAATGCTCGGCGCGGTGCATGGTTGCGCCCGCTACTGCTGGAGCGCAGCCTCCACAGCGATGCCGAGGGAGAGAAGGTCAAGGTCGCCATCGGGCCTGCCATCCATTTCAAGGCCGACGGGAAGGCCTTGGGCCGTCTCCCCCATCGGGATGGAAAGCCCGGGCGCCCCGTAAATGCTGGCAGGGTCGGTGTTGCGGATGAAGGTGGGGAATGTGGGCACATCCTCCCCGTTGAGTGACACTGTCTCGCCTGACCCTTCAATGGGCTGGGCTTCCAGCGGGGTGGTGGGGAAGATGACGGCATCGAGCCCGTTCTCATTCATCAGCGCGATGTAGTTGGCGCGGATGGTGTCCACGCTGCCCACAGCATCCACGTAGACACTGGTGGGGACGGCATCTTCTCCCATGATGGGGCCCAGAAAAATCCCCTTCACGTCGTTGCTGGCGATTTCGGCCACCACATCGTCGATGCTGGTGGCGGGCTGATGCTCGCTCAAAAAGGCGGTGAGATCGCGTTTGGCCTCAAACAGCGCAATGGGAAAGCCCGCTTCACCCGTCGCTGCGACGATGTCGCTGAGATCCACATCCACAAGGGTTGCCCCGGCCGCGCTCAGTTTTTCCTTGGCAGCTTCGAACACGGCCGCAACCCCATCGGAAAGGTTGTCAGCATGGGGGGTGGCAACGCCGAACGTTACCCCCTCAAGCCCACTTGCCGGCAGCACCGTCCCACCACTCATGATGGAGTTGAGGAGCGCCACATCAGCAACGCTGCGTCCCATCGGCCCCACCACATCGCGCGTTGCGGAAATGGGCACCACCCCTTCTTGGCGGTAGCGCCATGTGGTGGGCCTAAAGCCCACAATCCCGTTAAGCGCTGCCGGAATGCGCACCGATCCACCGGTGTCAGTGCCAAGACCAGCGGGCACAATCCCCGCCGCGATGGCAGCGGCGGTCCCACCGGAGGAGCCGCCGGCAAACTTGGTCGGGTCGACGGCATTGCCCACCGCGCCGAAGGCCGCGTTGTCCGACGTGATGCCAAAGGCCAGCTCGTGAAGGTTGGCCTTGCCGATCACAATAGCCTCAGCGGCCTGGAGTTGCGCGGCGCTTGGCGCACTCGCCTCGGGCACAAAGTCAAGGCCGGGGGTGCCGCCGGTGGTGGTGAGGCCCGCGATATTGATGTTGTCCTTCACCACAATGGGGATGCCGGCGAGGGGCTTTGTTTCACCGCCAGCTGCGATCACAGCGTCGATTTCCTTGGCGGCGGCGAGTGCCCCCTCCTCATCGAGAAGGATGAGCGCGTTCAGCGACCGCACCTCCTTGGCTCGGGCAATGGCTGCCTCAACGAGGGCGGTGGCGGTGACCTCCTGGTCCTTCACCATCTGCGCCAACTCCGACACGGGCCGCTCCAACAGGGTTTGGCCGCTCGCCCCGCTCACACCCGTCATCGCCATAAACGCTGCCACCCACATAAGTCGCCGCATCATTAAGTCCCCCAACTCACGCGCTTTGAACATCCCAATCGGCCCCGTCGCCAGGGACGGCGCCCCGAAACGGTGCCCAGTTGGCACACACCACGCAACCCCGGCGCGCTCTGCCGCGCCCTCATTCCCACTCAATGGTCCCTGGCGGCTTTGAGGTGATGTCGTACACCACTCTGTTAACGCCCCGCACCTCGTTGACAATGCGGGCGGCAATCTTGGCCAGAAGGTGGGTGTCAAAGTGGAAGATGTCCGCGGTCATCCCATCGGTGGAGGTGACCGCCCGCAGCGCCACAACATTTTCGTAGGTGCGCGCATCGCCCATCACGCCAACGGTTTTGACAGGCAACAGCACGGCAAAGGCTTGCCAGATGGCATCATAAAGCCCGGCTGCCCTGATTTCTTCGATGTAGATCGCGTCCGCGCGGCGCAAAATGTCGAGCCCCTCGCGGGTGATGGCGCCGGGCGAGCGGATCGCAAGGCCTGGGCCTGGAAAGGGGTGGCGGCCCACAAAGGTCTCGCTGAGGCCAAGCTCCCGCCCCAGCGCCCGCACCTCGTCCTTAAAGAGAAGCCGCAGCGGCTCCACCAGCTTAAGGCCCATCCGCTCAGGCAAGCCGCCCACGTTGTGGTGCGATTTGATGGTGACGGACGGCCCGCCTGTGGCCGACACGCTCTCAATCACGTCCGGGTAGAGCGTTCCTTGGGCAAGGAAGTCTCCGCCCACCGCGCGCGCCTCTTTCTCGAACACCTCCACAAAGAGGCGGCCAATGGTTTTGCGCTTTGCCTCAGGATCGGTGACGCCGTGAAGCGCATCCAAAAAGGCATCACTGGCATCCACTTTGTTGAAGACCACATCGTTGCGGCCGGCGAACATGGCCTCCACTTCGGCCGCCTCATTCTGGCGCAACAAACCGTGGTCGACAAAGATGCAGGTGAGCCGGTCGCCGATGGCTTCGGCGAGGAGGACAGCGGTGACGGTGGAATCCACCCCGCCCGAGAGGCCGCAGATGACTTTGCCCTCGCCCACCTCGGCACGGATCCTGGCAATGGCCTCCTCGCGGAAGGTCGCCATCGTCCAGTCACCGGTGGCGCCGGAGATGCGCCGGACAAAAGCTTCGATGAGCCGTGCGCCATCGGGGGTATGCACCACCTCGGGATGGAACATGAGGCCGTAGGCGCGGCGCTCTTCGTTGGCGAGGATCGCAAAGGGGGAATCCTTCGACCGGGCGATCACCTTGAAGCCGGGCGCAGGCTCCACCACCCGGTCCCCGTGGCTCATCCAGACCGTGTGGGATTCGCCTGGCGCCCAAATCCCTTCGATGAGGGGGCTCTTTCCGACCACCTCCACATCGGCGCGGCCAAACTCGCGCCGGTCGGCAGGCTCGGCGCGCCCGCCAAGCTGCGTGGTCATGGCCATCTGGCCGTAGCAAATCCCCAGGAGAGGAACGTCAGCCTCAAAGATCGCATCGGGCGCGCGGGGGCTTCCCGCTTCATGGGTGGAGGCGGGCCCACCCGAAAAGATCACCCCGCGGGGGCGATGCTCTTTGAAGGCCTTTTCCGCTTCGCTGAAGGGGGCGATGACACTGAAGACGCCCGCCTCGCGAACCCGTCGCGCAATGAGCTGGGTGACCTGGCTGCCAAAGTCGACAATCAAAATCGTGTCGTGGCCCATCACTCCCCCTCGTCGCCGTTAAGGCCCAGTCCGCTCCAGCACCGCCACAAAGAACCCGTCGGTCATGGTAGCCGCGGGGGTCATGGTGAGGCTGAGGCCGTCAGCACTCCATGGCTTGGGGCCATCGGTGCCAAAGAGTTCCTCGAATGCTTCGCCTGCCGACACCGCCACGAAGTCGGGCGCGCGGGCAAGAAATCCATCCACCTGGGCCTCGTTTTCCTCAGGAAGCAGCGAGCAGGTGACGTAAATGAGGTAGCCGCCGGGCCGGACGAAGTGACGGGCCCGGTCAAGACAGGCCTCTTGCTCAGTCAGCCTTCGGGCGAGCGCCTCTGGGGTGAGGCGCCACTTGGTGTCCGGCCGGCGGCGCCAGGTGCCTGAGCCCGAGCATGGTGCATCCACCAAAACCCGGTCCATCTTCCCCTCCAGCGCCTCAAGGCCCTCGTGGGCGGGGTGGACGGTCACGTTGCGCACACCCGCCCGCCGCAAACGATCGTGGATGGGGGCGAGCTGCCCGGCATCAGCATCGGTGGCGTGGATTTGGCCGCGGTTTTCCATGTGCGCGGCAATGGCGAACGTTTTGCCGCCGGCGCCTGCGCAAAGATCGAGGATTTGCTCGCCGGGCTTGGCAAACACCAAAAGCGCTGCCACCTGGCTTGCGGCGTCCTGAAGCTCCACATGGCCGCGCTGATAAAGATCTTCCCGGGTGATGTTGGCGGCCCGCTCCCATCCCGACCGTGGTGGGAGACGCACGCCAACCGGCGAGAGCGGCGTCTCTTCAGCGCCAAAACGGCTCAACTGCTTGAGCACCTTCTCCCGCTTGGCCTTGATGGTGTTGACGCGCAGATCAAGCGGCGCGCGGGCGGCAAGCGCTGCTGCCTCGTCCTGCCATTCATCGTCAAAGTTCGCTTCAAA
>JBCDLN010000304.1:0-4472 GCA_038745295.1 Pseudomonadota bacterium
GCCTCGGCGGCCAAGGCTTTTGCATGAGGTCTCGTGGGCGAGATGCACCTTGGGGCGGCCATAGCCCATCACCGTGAGATCGTCGCCTTTATCCGGCGGCGGGGCGAGGGGCAGTGTGGATGGCGCATCCTCGTTGAGGCAGAGCACGCTCAAGTCCGGCCCGATGGTGTGCTCGTCCCGAACCGTCCCCTGCGCCACAAACGCCATGCGCGCATAGCCGAAGAGGAGGTGAAATTCTGAAGCGGGCGTCCGGCCGAGGCAATGCCGGGCGGTGAGGACGGCACGCGGCGCGATGGCGACCATGGTACAGTGGCGCCGGTCGCGAAAGCCGGCATGGTTGAGCCGGCCAATGGCGGGGGCATCTGGCGCCGTCAGCCCCCCTGCAGCAAAGGCCGGGGGCGTTGACAGAAGGACCGTACCCAAGGCTGCGGCGAGGCAAACTGCCAGCGCCCATTGCCGCACGGGTGCTGCCGCCGAGCGACCGCCGCGCTCGGCCACACCACTGAAGCGCTGAGGGGGCGACCTGTGCGCAGTTGACGACTCGCAGCCAAGCCGGCAGGCATCACCCCAATGGACCGACCGCTTCTTTATTTGGACGTGAGCCGCCTGGTGCGCCGCTACGAATTCTTCGGCGGCCCCACAGGGATCGACCGCGTGGACCTTGCCTATGGACGCTGGCTCACCACGCAAACCGCGTTCGAGCCGGTGGCGGTGACCCGTGGCCGGCGGACGCTGTTGGCGCTGGCTCCGGCGGCTTTCGGGCACCTCATTGCCACACTCGACGCCCGCTGGGGCACCGATGCGCCGCCAGGGTTTGGTCGCGAGGGCCGTACCCTCCCCCAGTATGTGGCGCAGCGATGCGCCGCCAGACTCCAGCGCTGGACGCTTCTTGCCGGGGCGAGGGCACCGCTCAGCCGGGGACGGCCGAGCGTTTACCTCAACGTGGGACACGACGGGCTCGATAATCCGGCGCTTCACAAAAATCTTGCCGCCGCGAAAGTTGCGCTGATCCATGACGTTATCCCGCTCACCCATCCTGAGTATGATACCGCGCGCGCCACAGCACTTCATGAACGACGTCTCAACGCTATCGCAGCGCAGTTTGATCACATCATCACCACCTCGGCAGCAGCGCGCGATGCGATGCTCAATCACTTGGGCGGGTCGGCACGCTTTACCACCACCGTCGCGCATCTGGCGCCTGCGCTGCCTCAGACTGCCGCCCCGGCCCCATCAGACCGACCAACATTTGTGCACCTTTCCACCATCAACCGGCGCAAAAACCTTGCCCTCCTCCTCCACCTTTGGCGGGAGTTCGCCGACCATCCGCGCCCGCCACGTCTTGCCATTATCGGCCGGCGCGGGAACGATCAGACGGCGCTGGAACTCATGGACCGTTGTGCCGCGTTGCGGGGCAATATCATCGAGCACGGGACACTGAGCGACGCGGAGGCTGCGTCAGCCCTTGCGGGGGCACGGGGGCTTTTGACGCCGTCGTTTGCGGAGGGGTTCGGCCTTCCTATTGTGGAGGCCTACCGGTTTGGGGTTCCCGTCATTGCATCGGACATACCGGCCCATCGGGAAGTTGGGGGCGAGGCGGCGATCTATGTGAACCCGCTGGACGCTGTCAGCTGGCGTGAACAGATCTTGCGGCTTGGTGCTGACGACGGGCTTTGGGCAAAGCGTCGCGCAGCAATCAAACCGCCGGCAACGTGGGATGGGCACTTTCGTAAGGTGGAACCGGTTTTGTTGTCGCTCGCCCGATAGGATTTGCCGGTCAGGGGGTGGTCCTTTGGCCAACGCGGGTGCTGTTGGTGGTGGCTGCGGGGATAACGCGGTCACCGCGGAAGGGGCGCGTCAGCGAAGGGTGACGAGATCTTCAGTGTTGATGCCATCGGTGCGGTCGAGCCCTTCTTGGGTGCTTGCCAGAACCGAGAGGATGGGCGCTCCGGCTGAGACCCTGGCACCGGGATCCACCAGCAGACGGGCGCCAGCCCCTTTGTCGAATGGGGCGCCAGCGGCGCGGGCAAGACCTGCCACTGCAAAGCCGTTGATGCGGCTCACGGTGCCGGCTTTCGGTGCGTTGATGGTGCGTTCAAAAAGACCAGGGCGTGCGGGTGCGCGCCGGCCCTGTGCCTCCACCACAGCCTGAAAGGTTTCAAGCGCGGCCCCGCTCTCAAGAAGCGTTTGTGCGCGCTGGCGGCCCATGCCTGGCGGGACGTCCTTGTCCCAGCTCAGCATTTTTCCCGCAAAGTCGAGCGCTTTGTCCCTTAAGGCGCTGGAGGCCTGAGGGGTGGCGCTTAACACGGCGTCCACCTCACGCCACTCCAAGGCTGGGCCCACAGCCCCCCCGATGGGCTCAGACCCATCCGTCACCTGCGCGGTGACGTGAAGGCCCACCCCGCGCCCCACCGCTTCAAAGAGCGCAGCCAGCCGGCGCCCATCGCTGACACTTTGGAGCTTGGCGCCCTCGCCGACGGGGATGTCCACAATCACATGGGTCGCCCCGGCAAGGAGCTTTTTGGACAAGATGGACGAAACGTCCAGCGATGCAGACTTGATTCCTAAAGGCCGGTTGATCTTGTTCATCACATCGTCGAGCGGGCTGTGGCTGATCTTCCCATTCCACGCGATGGCAGCGCCTGCGGCCGCCACGGTGCGCTTCAGGTCATCGGGGGTCAGGTCGACCTTGGCCACGCACTCCATCACGTCCGCGGTGCCTGCTGCTGACGTGATGGCGCGGGAGGATGTTTTGGGCACGATTAAGCCGTGCGCCGCCACAATGGGGACGGCAATGAGGGTGATGCGGCTCCCCGGGACGCCGCCCATGGAGTGCTTGTCGGCCACCAAGGGCGCATCCCAGCGCAGCGGGGTGCCCATGGCGGCGCGCACTTTGGTCAGCGCCACCACCTCATCAAGGCTGAGGTTTTGGGAGGCGGCCACCAAAAAGCCCGCCACTTCGCTCTCGGTGTAGCGCCCGTCAACCACATCGCGCACCACCTCTTCGATCTCTAAGGCGGTGAGTGCCTCCCCGGCGACTTTCTTTCGCAGGACATCGCGGCTTGCCGCCGCCCGTGCCCGGCGCACCGTGACCTGATCGCCCTCAACCACCCCGAGCCGCGCGATGGCTGAAGGCGACAGCGCGATGGTGGCGCGCTCCACCACGTGCGCGTCAGCCGATAGGGCAAGGCGGGCCCGCACAGCGCGCGCGCCAGCAACCACATCGACAGCCCCGGCCCCTTCAAGCTGTCCCGCCTTCACCGCGAGCGCGCCTTCATGGATGAGCGCCAGCGTCTCTTGCGCGATGGCAAAGGGCGCTGGCGCGACCTTCAATGGCAGGTGCGCCGCCCCCAAGATTGCGCTGATGAACCGCGCCGCGCCCTCCTCAACGCCCCCATCATTGACCACCTCGATAACGCGGGCGGCGGCTTTGATGGGAGCCTCGCGGGCTAGGCGCTCTGCGACGGCGGAGGCATCTTCCCGCCCGCGCGCTTTGAGCCGCGCCTTCACCACCTCAGGCGGTGCGGTGATGGATAACACCACCAAGCGCTCGGCGGCGGTTTCAAAGGCTTTCACCTCCCGCCGGGAGCCATTTACGATGACATTTCGGCCCGCTGCCAGTTGATCCAAAACGGTGCGGCGGATCCCATAGCACAGGCCGTGCGCGCGCCACGTTGCCATGAATGATCCGCCCGCCTCGGCAGCGCGGAAGGCGGGTTCGGTGATGGCCTCGTGGTCTTCCCCGCCGGCGCCGGCAGGGCGGGTGATGGCGCGCTTGGCAAAGGCAAAATCAGGCTCGCCGGCGAAGGCCTCTCGGGCGGCATCGATGAGGGTGTCTTTGCCCACACCGCTCGGCCCGACCACCAGGAAGAGGACACCACCAGTTGACACGCACACACTCCCACAGCCGGCGTTCCTGAGCGCCTTGCGCCAGACGCGCCTCGCCGGCCGGCCGCCCCTTTAAAATCCCCGCCAGATCGGGCGAGCGCTTCAGGGTGCTGTGCGGCGATGACAACGATATGGCACGCCGGCAAGCCATAGGATTTTGCCGCAGGGTTGGCCAGCACCCAAGGGGTCCCCGATGGCCTTGGTGAGACGTCTCGTTAGTTGTTCTCGGCGGCTTTGCCGGTGGCTTTGTTGGTGGCTTCGTCGGTGGCTTCGTGGGTGGCTTCGGGGACCTTGCCGGGCCAGAACCGGACGCCCTCCCGCGCAAGACCGCCGCCAAGGGCGGCGACCGTCCCATCAGCGCGCCAACAGGCCGCCCCCTCAAGGGTGCCCTCGGCACCAAAGCCGATCGCGTTCATTCCGCCGCCAATATGGGCCACCGGCACCACCGTGTAGCCGCGCGCGCCAAGGGCAGAAGCCGGCGCCTCCCCATAGCGCTTTTCCACCTCGACCACATGACCGTCGGTCCAAAGCCGTGGTGCTTCCACCGCCTCTTGCAGCGACATTTTGTGATCAATGAGGTTCAC
>JBCDLN010000305.1:0-4468 GCA_038745295.1 Pseudomonadota bacterium
AACTGGTCGGCCGATGCGGTGACGGGCATTGCCGTTGACCCGGAAGACATGCTGTCGGACATCCATGGCTCGGCCGAATACCGGGCGCATCTGGTCACGGTGCTTGCCGGCCGCGCGGTGACCGCTGCAGGGTGAACGCCCCAACAGCGCACACCGATCAGCTACCAAGGGGCCTCGCCGCACTCGCCGAGGCCTTTTCAGTGCTGAACATCGCCCCGCCCTTGGTGGAGCATGAAGCCGCCTTCACTGTGGAACAGTCCCAGGCCCTCTGCCGGGATATCCCGGGTGTCCACACCAAAAACCTCTTCTTGAAGGACAAAAAGGGCAGCGTCTTCCTTCTTACCGCGCCAGACGATGCGCTCGTTGACCTCAAAACCCTCCACACCCGGATTGGCGGGCGCGGCAGGGTGAGCTTTGCATCGGGCGAGCTCATGGCGCGGCACCTTGGGATTGCGCCAGGGTCTGTGACACCTCTTGCGCTCATCAACGACCATGAGCGGCTGGTTCAATGCGTGCTACACCCTGATGTCGCGAACGCTGCCACCGTCAACGTGCACCCGCTGCGCAATACTGCGACGATCACACTCACAGGTGAGGAGCTTCATCGGTTCCTCAGCCATGTGGGCCATCCCCCCCACGTGCTCGACGCTGATCCTGCTCCCTAAGCCGCGCGCCTCAAAGGGCTGAGCGTACGCCTTTCAAGCCGCTGGCGTGAGGATGATCGCCGTAAGTGCGGCATGCGGCTGAATTCACCCTTTGCAGGCGATTGTCATGTCTGCGCCGCGGCCTAAGTTTCATGCGTGATAGGCGACAAAACAGGCATGGCGTATGAGCACCCTTTTGGGTCCCGGAGGACAGGTTCTTTCCTCGCAACCGGCACCAGCTGCTGCGCAAACAGCGCCCAGCTCCGGCGACGTGAAAGACACGACCACGCAAACGTTTATGCAAGACGTGATAGAAGCATCGCGCGATACTGTCGTTCTGGTTGATTTTTGGGCACCGTGGTGCGGGCCCTGTAAGCAGCTGGCGCCCGTCCTTGAAAAGGCGGTGAAGGCGTTCAAAGGCGCCGTGACGCTGGTCAAGATGAACATTGACGAGCATCCGCAAATTCCTGGCCAGCTGGGCATTCAGTCCATTCCGGCCGTCATCGCCTTCCGCCAAGGCCAGCCCATGGACGGTTTCATGGGCAACCAGACGGAAAGCCAAATCCGCGCGTTTTTGGAGCGCGTGGCCGGTCCTGCCACCGATGGGGTGGCCGAGATCATGGAAGCTGCAGATGAGGCGCGGGCCACGGGCGACCATCATCAGGCCGCTGGCTTCTACAGCGAGGTCGTGAAGCGGGACCCTGAGCATGCGGGCGCGATCGCCGGCCTCGGGTTGGTGAGTGTTGATGCGGGCGACTTGGAAGGGGCCCAGCAAATTCTCGATTCGGTGACGGACGAGATGCGCGCCAAACCTGAGATGAAGGCGTTTGAGCAGGCGCTGCGTCTGTCTGAGCAGGCGGCCAATCTCGGCGGCGCCGCTCAGTTGCGCCAAGCGGTGACGGCCAACCCCGATGATCATCAGGCAAGGCTTGACCTTGCTGTCGCCCTTGCTGCGGAAGGGGACAAAGCTGGCGCGGTGGACGAGCTCGTCACCATTATGCGCCGCGATCTTGAGTGGAACGAGGGCGCTGCGCGCCAAGAGCTCATCAATCTCTTTGAAGCGTGGGGCGCCACTGATCCGGCCACCGTGGCTGGCCGTCGGAAGATGGCCTCGGTCTTGTTCGCGTAGCACGAGGAAGGCGGGAAGACAAAATGCGTATCGGCAACACAGCCTACCAGAGCACCAAGGAAATCCCCCATGTGGTCCCGGTATTTCCTTTGTCGGGCGCGTTGCTTTTGCCGCGCAGCCACCTCCCGCTCAATATCTTCGAGCCGCGCTATTTGGAAATGATCGATGATGCGCTCGCCACCCACCGCATGATTGGCATGGTTCAGCCCCGCTTCGACGGTGCTGTCGGCGAAGATCCTGAAACACCCGCCCTTTGTGATGTCGGAGCGCTGGGCAAAATCGTCTCCTTCCAAGAAACCGGTGATGGCCGCTATCTCATCCAGCTGGGTGGGGTTTGCCGGTTCAACATCATCGAAGAGGTGGAAGAGGGTGATGCTTATCGCCGCTGCCGTATTTCGGCAGAACGCTTTGCCGATGATCTCACCAGCAACGCCTCCGATTCCGATGTGGACCGGGCAGCCCTCATTGAGACTTTTCAGAACTACTTTGACGCCAACGATCTTGAAGCGGACTGGAAGAGCGTGCGCTCAGCGTCCAATGAAGCGCTGGTGAACACACTCGCCATGATGAGCCCTTATGGTCCGGCTGAAAAGCAAGCACTGCTGGAAGCGCCTGACCTCAAATCGCGCGCGGCAACCCTTGTGGCCATCACTGAGATGGAGCTTGCCCGCAACGCCGGCGATAAACCGGTGCTGAATTAGGAGCACCTGATGGCTAAGGAACGATCTGTCGACCCCAAGCTCCTCGAGCTTTTGGTATGCCCGGTGACGAAATCAACTCTGCGTTATGATGCCACGGCCGGCGAGCTGATTTCTGACGATGCCAAGCTCGCCTACCCGATCAGGGACGGGATTCCCATC
The DNA here is from genome assembly GCA_038745295.1 of Pseudomonadota bacterium. Lineage (GTDB taxonomy): Bacteria > Pseudomonadota > Alphaproteobacteria > Rhizobiales > Amorphaceae > Acuticoccus. The sequence continues at coordinate 2,634 of JBCDLN010000305.1, forward strand.
ATGATCCCTGAAGAAGCGCGCAAAATCGAAGACTAGACGGCTCCACGCGGGCGACGCTGGCGGGCACACGTCCGCCAATCCGCCGCCTTGCGGTTGCCGCAGAACGTGTCCATACCGCGAACACGTTCAAGCGCCGCCTCAACAACAAAAGGGCATGAGCCTCTAGGCGCGGTGACCGGAAGGGGAGCGAACATGCCTTCGATCCAGCGCAGCCGCGCGCAAGGGCGCGTTGCGGCACTCTTTCATCGTACCCGCCAGCGCAGCACCGACCTTGCCGGCAACCTCTCGCCGGAAGACATGCTGGTGCAGTCGATGCCCGATGCCTCCCCCACCAAATGGCATCTGGCCCACACCACCTGGTTCTTCGAAACGTTCGTCCTCGCCCCGTTTGAGCCCGGATATCGCGCGCACGATGACCGCTTTGCCCACTGCTTCAACTCCTACTATGCGCAGGCCGGCACCCGTCACGCCCGCCCCCATAGAGGTATGCTCACCCGTCCCTCCTCCGCCGAGGTCATCGGGTATCGCGCCGCCGTGGACGCCCGGCTTCAGACGCTCCTAGAGACGGCAGCGCCCGACCAGGTGGCTGAGATCGAACGCCGCGTCGAGCTTGGCTGCCATCATGAGATGCAGCACCAAGAGCTGATCTTGACCGACATCTTGCACGCCTTCTCGCTCAATCCCCTGGAGCCCGCCTTCGTCCCGCCCGCACCCATCGTCATGGAGCCCCACGATACCGTCGCTGACTGGGTGAGCTTTGATGGTGGTCTTGTGACCATCGGCGCTGAAGACGGCTTTCACTTCGACAATGAGGGCCCGCGGCACGAGACCTATCTAGCCCCCTACCGCCTCGCAGGACGGCTGACGACGGTGGGTGAGTGGATCGCGTTCATCGAAGACGGCGGCTATGAGAGCGAAACGCTCTGGCTTTCGGACGGCTGGCACACCGCCCAGAAAGCCGGCTGGGCGGCACCGCTTTATTGGCACAAGTCGGGCGGAGAGTGGTGGACGTTCAGCCTGCGCGGCCCGCAGCTTGTGGACCGGGACGCGCCTGTCCACCACGTGAGCTACTATGAAGCGGATGCGTTCGCCCGCTGGGCCGGCAAGCGGCTGCCGTCCGAGGCGGAGTGGGAGCATGCCTTCCCCTCAGCGCTCGACGACGGCAACTACGTGGACGCTGGCTATCTGCGCCCCCGCCCGCCGCAGGCCAAAACAGGGCTCAGGCAAATGATGGGCGAGGTCTGGCAGTGGACCCGCTCATCCTATGATGCCTACCCCGGCTTCCAGCCCGCCGTCGGTGCGCTGGGCGAGTACAACGGCAAGTTCATGGTCAACCAATATGTGTTGCGCGGCGCCTCTTTCGGCACCGCCCGCGACCATGCCCGCGCGAGCTATCGCAACTTCTTCCATCCCCATCAGCGCTGGCAATTCGCCGGCGTCAGACTCGCTGAGGACGGCTAAATGGATCTCCCCCCGACCCGAACAGATCCCGAGCATGCGGCCTTCGCCCGCTCGGTCTTGTCTGGTCTCACCAAAAACCCGAAGTCCCTCGAACCCCGCTGGCTCTATGATGCCGTTGGCGCGAAGCTGTTCGAGGCCATCACCAAGCTCGACCACTACTACGTCACCCGTACAGAAATGGCGGTGATCGAAAACCATGCCGACGACATTGCCGATGCGCTCGGCGCCGGCGTGACGATCATTGAGCCGGGAAGCGGCGAAGCCATCAAAGTGCGCCCGCTCATTGAAGCCTTGGGCGCGCGGGCGGACGCCTACGTTCCCATCGACATTGCAAGCGACCAGCTCGATGCTGTGGCCAAAGAGCTGTCCGCCCT
>JBCDLN010000306.1:0-4466 GCA_038745295.1 Pseudomonadota bacterium
CGTCGCTGTTTGGTGTCCCACCAAAGGAACATGTGAAGGGTTCTTTGGGTGCACTTCTGAGTCTTGGCGGACCCTAGAGTGAACAGCCTCTACAGCTTCCACATCTAGGTCGTGGCCGGCGTTCTTGAACGCCTGTTCGAAGCGCTCGCCGCTAAGGCATATCTTGAGTGGGTCTCGATTGATTCAAGCACAGTGCAGGCGCGGGCGCTGGCCGCCACCGCCCGGCGCAAAAGGGGGCCCGCAGGCCAACGCTCTGGGCCGCTCGCGTGGCGGCCTGACAACCAAGGTCCACGTTGCGGCAGACGCGCTCAGGTTGCCGGTACGCATCCGCATCGCCACCCGCTACGACAAGCTCGCCGCAAACTTCCACGGTTTTGTCCTTATTGCTGCGGTGTGTCTCTGGCTCCGGTAGTTAAGTCGTCCCTACTGCCTAGACCCCATGGGGCGATGTTCTCGATTGATCCGTTCACAGAACTCGATACCGTCGACATTGCGGTGGCAACGGCGCCCCCCTGGCCGCCTCAGTCGATGTCCCTGAGTGCGGCGGCGGCTGCGATGGGCGCAACCACCAGCGCCACCAGTGTCACAGCGCCTAACAGCGCAAGGGGTGGCCCAGGCGCCCGCCCTGATGATGCCGCCTCCACCGCAGCCACCCCAAAAATCATCGTGGGCACCGATAAAGGCAGCACCAAAATCGCAATCAGCACCCCGGCGCGGCGCAGAGATACAGCGACAGCAGCCCCCACCGCCCCAATCAGCGCAAGCCCGGGCGTTCCGACCAAAAACCCCACAAGCGTCCACAGCAGCGCGGATGGCTCCATGTTGAGAAGGAGTGCTGCAAGAGGGGTCGCCACAACAAGGGGAAGCGCTGCAGAGGTCCAATGCGCCGCCGCCTTGACGAGCACCAGAACCCCCAGCGGCGTCTCGCTCAGGCGCAGTTGGTCGAGTGTGCCGTCTTCCTCATCGGCCTGGAAGAGCCGCTCAAGCCCCAACAGGAGCGACAGAAGAACCGAAAGCCACAACAAAGCCGGACCAAGCGTTGCCAGAAGCGGCAAATCTGGCCCCACCGCAAACGGGGCAACTGCGGTGACGGACAAATAAAAAATCACCCCAACCGGGCCGCCGCCGCCTGCCGCCCACGCAAGACGCACATCACGGCGATAAAGCGCTGCCATGGTCATAGGGCGAGCGCGCTCGGCGCGGAAAGACCCAAATCCTCATGGGTCGCTGCAATAATGACGCCGCCCGACGCGCGGTGGTCGGCCATGATCTTGGCAAAGCCCTCCCGTGCAGCCTGATCAAGCCCTGCAACAGGTTCATCCAGAAGCCAAATGGGCCGAGATGCGGACAGAAGCCGGCAAAGAGCGAGCCTGCGCCGCTGACCTTGGGAAAGGTATTGGGCTTTCGTGTCGGCCAGCGCGCCAAGGCCCAGCGCATCGAGCGCGCTGTCGGCCCGCTCGTCTTTCCCTTCTCCTTCGTGAGGCTCGGCCCAAAAGGCGGCGTTTTCAAAGACGCTGAGCTGCAACTTGATGGCGTTGAGGTGACCGACAAAGTGGATGGGGTCAGCCCGATGCGCACCACCCACCCCAATGCGCCCCGCCGCCGGCGTGATGAGCCCGGCGCAGGCTCTCAACAGGCTGGATTTGCCAGAGCCATTGGGTCCCTCCACCACCAACGCTCCCCCGCTCTCCACCTGAAAGGACACATTTGAAAGCACCGTCAGCCCGCCTCGGGAGATCGTCACATCCTGCGCGTGGAGCGTCGTTTTGGTGTATGAAATCACCGTAAGGTCCCGGTCCTGGCTTGATTGGCGCGTGAAAGAGGCTTTGATAGCGGCACTATCTTTAATCCGTCCAATTCTGAGGAGGTGGCGCCGTGCCCCGCTCGCTCGACTCGTTCCAATCCCGCACCGAACTCACCGTCGACGGCAAAAGCTACACCATCTTCGATCTCCACGCCGCCGAGCGCAACGGCCTGCCGGGCGTCTCCAAGCTGCCCAAATCGCTGAAGGTGCTCTTAGAAAACCTCCTTCGGTACGAGGACGGCACCACCGTCACCGCCGATGACATCCGCGCCCTATCCGATTGGGTGACAGAGCGCCAATCGACGCGGGAAATCGCCTACCGGCCTGCCCGCGTCCTCATGCAAGACTTCACCGGCGTTCCCGCAGTGGTGGATCTGGCCGCAATGCGCGATGCGACCCAGAGCCTCGGCGCCGACCCGCGCAAGATCAATCCGCTTGTTCCAGTCGATCTTGTGATTGATCACTCCGTCATGGTGGACCGGTTTGGCACCCCGTCCGCGTTCAAAGAAAACGTGGATTTGGAGTATCAGCGCAACGGTGAGCGGTACCAGTTCTTGCGCTGGGGTCAGGGCGCTTTTGATAATTTCCGCGTCGTGCCTCCTGGCACCGGCATCTGCCACCAAGTCAACCTTGAGTATCTGGCCCAAACCGTCTGGACGCGGGACGAAGACGGCCACACCTACGCCTTTCCCGACACTTTGGTGGGGACCGACAGTCACACCACCATGGTTAACGGCCTTGCCGTCTTGGGCTGGGGTGTAGGCGGAATTGAAGCCGAAGCAGCCATGCTCGGCCAGCCCATCTCCATGCTGATCCCCGAGGTAATCGGCTTCAAGCTGGTGGGCACAATGCCCGAAGGTACCACCGCCACCGACCTTGTTCTTACGGTGACGGAGATGCTGCGCAAGCGTGGCGTGGTGGGAAAGTTTGTGGAGTTCTTCGGCCCCGGCCTGTCGGGTCTTTCGCTGGAAGACTGCGCCACCATTGCCAACATGGCACCCGAATACGGCGCCACCTGCGGCTTCTTCCCGGTCGACAACGACACGCTGCGTTACTTGAACGCCACCGGCCGCGACCCGCACCGCATCGCGCTGGTGGAAACCTACGCCAAAGAGAACGGATTCTGGCGAGCCGATGATGAAGACGACCCCGTCTTCACCGACACTTTGGAGCTTGACCTCAGCACCGTTGTCCCCTCCCTCGCAGGTCCAAAACGGCCACAAGATCGGGTCCCGCTCAACACCGCCGCCACCGCCTTCAAGGAGGCTGTGGTCGGGATCAAGTCAGCAACAGGCGGGACGGTTGGGCCTGAAGCCGGCTTTCCTGTCGAAGGGGCAGACTACACCATCACCGATGGGGATGTGGTGATTGCAGCCATCACCTCCTGCACCAACACCTCCAACCCGTCTGTGCTCATTGCTGCAGGTCTTCTGGCCCGCAATGCCCGCGCCAAAGGCCTCACCGTGAAACCGTGGGTCAAAACTTCGCTGGCGCCAGGCAGCCAAGTGGTGACAGACTATCTCACCAAAACCGGCCTCCAAGCCGACCTTGATGCGCTCGGCTTCCAGCTTGTGGGCTATGGCTGCACCACCTGCATCGGCAACTCAGGCCCGCTGCCGGAGCCCATTTCCAAAACCATCAACGACAATGACATCGTTGCCGTGTCGGTCCTGTCGGGCAACCGCAACTTTGAAGGCCGCGTGAACCCTGACGTGAGGGCCAATTATCTCGCCTCTCCACCCCTTGTGGTCGCCTATGCGCTCCTCGGCAAGATGACGGACGATATCGTCACCGAGCCGCTGGGCACCGACCAGGACGGGAACCCCGTTTATCTGCGCGATGTGTGGCCCTCCACCAAAGACATCGCCGACATGGTGCGCACCGCCATTGACCGCGACATGTTCGACAGCCGCTATGGTGACGTCTTTAAGGGTGACGCGCACTGGCAAAAGATCGCGACCACATCCAGCCTCACCTACAACTGGCCGCTCCAGTCCACGTACGTGCGCAATCCGCCTTATTTTGAGGGGATGTCGATGGAGCCTGACCCCATCGCTGATGTGGAGAACGCTCGTATTTTGGCGCTCTTTCAGGACTCCATCACCACCGACCACATCTCTCCGGCAGGGGCCATCAAAGCCGCCTCCCCCGCAGGCACGTACCTGGAAAGCCACCAAGTGGGCGTGCGCGACTTCAACTCCTTCGGGGCCCGCCGCGGCAACCATGAAGTGATGATGCGCGGCACCTTCGGCAACATCCGCATCAAGAACCAGATGGTGAAAGGGGTGGAAGGGGGCGTGACTTACCATCAACCCTCTGGGGATGAGATGTCCATCTACGATGCGGCCATGCGCTACCAAAGCGAGGGGGTGCCGCTCGTCGTCATCGCCGGCAAAGAGTATGGCACCGGCTCCTCGCGGGACTGGGCCGCCAAGGGAACACGGCTGTTAGGTGTGCGCGCTGTCATTGCCGAAAGCTTTGAACGCATTCACCGGTCAAACCTTGTGGGAATGGGCGTTCTGCCGGCGGTGTTCACCGGTGGGGACAGTTGGGAGAGCCTCGGCATCACGGGCAAAGAAAAGGTGTCCATCGCGGGGCTATCCACGCTGGAACCCCGGCAGACCCTCAGCGCGGTCATCACCTACGAGGACGGCACCACCAA
>JBCDLN010000307.1:0-4438 GCA_038745295.1 Pseudomonadota bacterium
GACGGGCGCAGCGCAGCTTGGCCCGTCCGACATCATGACCCTTGTGGGCGGCTGGCCCCCGGTGATTGCCCATGACCCGAGGATGGCCGTGCTTGAGACCGCACGCGGCGGCGTGGTGCGGGGCGGGGAGATGATCTTCGCCATGACGCCCCTCGAGCTCGACGGCGACCCCACCACCAACGACATGATCGAGGGCGGCCTTTCCGTCGATGTCACCTTTGATGGCGCAACGTTTGTGACCCCTGAGCTACCCCTTGCGGTGCAGCGTGCCAGCGGCGCCCTCAGAATGCGCGATAAAGCGCTCTCTGTGCGTCTTGATCAGGCGATGGTCGCGGTGGAGGACGCTGAGCCCATCCGCGTCACCTCAGGGGCCATGAACATCCGCACGTTGGCCGAGCAGCCGATCCGCGCCGCGCTGAATGCCACTGTGGAAGCGCCGGTCTCCACCGTGGTGGTGCTTGCCAACCGCTTTGAGGTTCCAGAACTCAAAGGCACCCCCCTCGGCCCAGACGATGTGGAAGGGGATGTGCGCGCCACCGTGAGCCTGCGCACCCCGTTGGGCGACTACGTGCCCGACAGCGCGCGGGAGTGGTCCATTGAGGCCCGGCTCATCAACGCTGCTGCGAAAATCCCGGTGGCGGGGCAGACCTTCTCCAACGCGAATGTGGAGGTGATGGTCAACCGCCGGCGGCTTGCGGCCCGCGGCCGCGCCGAGATCGATGGCCTTGCCGTCGACGTCAACTACTCAGAGTTTTTTGATGGCGCGAAGTCGGGCGGTGCGCGGTTCGTTTTGACCGATAAGGACAGGATCGCCCGGGGGTTTGATACGGGCGATATGGTGAAAGGGCCTGTGGTGGTGACGTTGGACACCGGCACCGGCGGCGCCTACAGCCTCCATGCCGATCTGACAGGCGCTGCCGTCTCCCTGCCGTTCTTCAAGAAAGACGCTGGAAAAGCCCTCAGCGCCAGCGGCGATGTGGTGGGTGAGCCGGCCAACCTCACCTTGAGCAATGTGCGGGTGGAAGGAGACGGCGGGGTCGACATCCTGGGCGATCTTGCCATCCAAGATGGGGCGCTCTCAGCGGCAGCATTTGCCGAGATTGCGCTCTCAGATGGCGATGATGCGCGCCTTTCCGTCTCCCCGGCGGGGGAGGGCTACCGCGCCGCGTTCTCCGCAAGCCGGTTTGACGCACGGCCTCTGATCCAAAGCCTCAAACCAGGCGGCAGCACGGGGCGCCCCAGCGGCGGCAAAAGCCCCATGCCCTCCGTCCCCCTCACCGTGGAGGCGGACGCGGCCAAGGTGCGCCTCAACGACGGCAACGAGCTCACCGACCTTGATGCGTTTGCGCAGCACGACGGTAAGAAACTGCAACGCCTCTCGGTGACGGGCCGGCTCAACAACGTGAATGCCGGCTCGTTTGTGGTGACGCTGAAGCCGGCGGAAAACAACACCCGGCGCCTCCAAGCCGACATTACAGCGCTCGGCCGCGCCCTCAGCGCGCTCGACATTTACACCCGGATGCGCGGCGGGCGCACCATTGTGGACGCGCGCCTTGATGCTGATGGCGTGCTGTCTGGAAAGCTGACCACCACAGATTTTGTGATCACTGGCGAAAGGACCCTTGAAGACATCTTGCAGCAAACCGCGGCCACCACCGCAGCCGGCCGCTACCGCGATGACCAAGGCCTCACAACGCGCCCGTCCTCAGCCGTTGACGGGATGTCATTCGACAGGCTCACCATTGCCTTCACCAAGCGGGGCGATGTCTTGCGCATTGACGAAGCCATTCTGCGCGGCCCGATTTTGGGGGGTACCGCCAACGGCTCCATCAACCTGCGCAGCGGCGAGGTCAGCATCAACGGCACCCTCATTCCGGCCTACGGAGTGAACAACCTGTTTGGCCGCCTTCCTGTGTTTGGCACCATTTTGGGGGGCAGCAGCAAAGAAGGTCTCATCGGGGTGACGTTCCGCTTGGCCGGGCCGCTCGATGGCCCGCAGATCATCATCAACCCCATGTCAGCCATCGCCCCCGGGATTTTTAGGCGCATTTTTGAGTTTCGCTAGGGCCGGCCAGCGCGCTTGTCAGTGGTGGCTGGCGACGCCTGCCGGTCATAGCCCCGGTGCTTGTGTGCTCCACCGTAAGGGCGGGCGTCCGAGAAAACGGGCACAGGCATACATCGAGGTCTGTGAGTGGGAGCAACACCGGCTCAAACGTTTGAGTCTCAACACCGAGCTACTAGCGTTTTTATGAGGCCCGACCTTTCGGGATCCGGCTCTTAGAACCGATCTAGCAGCTAGCGGCGATGGAACTGTAGCCGAGGTTGGTTCCGGTCAAGAACCTTCGTTTTTCGGAGATAGACAGGGGTTCAGCTCAGTTGACGGAGGGGACCTTCAGAACTGACGGATGCGCGGTAGCAGGAAGGCAAATGCTTGATGGAAGACCGGGTGCCACTCACTGTCGAGCGGTGCTGTTACCGGATGCCAGAAGAAGCGAAATGTGTGGCCCTCATCGTCCTCGGTCCGATGGTACCAAGTGTCGGGAAGCCCAACGGCCGACCATTCGAAGAAGTGCCAATACTGTCGATCGTGCCCGATGGTCGTCCTGCCCAAAGCAATGAGATTAGAGTCAGCGACCAACCCGCTTTCCTCGCGCATTTCACGCCGCGCGGCCTCGAGCGGGGACTCGCCCACCTCTATCGTCCCCTTCATGAACTGCTTACCCGCACTGGGATGAACGAAGGCCAGAATCTCAGGGCGACCTGCTTGAAGTCGCAAGACCACCGGGCAAGCTTTGCTGATTGCAGGCATCTCGTCAGAGGATCGTGATCTTACTGCGACGTCAACGTCCGCTTTGGGCTCGAAGCCGACTCCCCTGGGCCTTTGACGAATAGCGTCGGTTTTGAGAGGTCATTAGCCGCGTGCTTCTAGTTCGCGCTTACAGTACGCACTTGCCCGTTTTACGTGACGGCGTCGTCCGGAACTTCTGGACCGAAACGAGACAGCCTTCTTCGCAGCGCACTCATCGCAAACTCCCCGATATGTGAGCAGAATTCGGCGTGCCCCGCATAACAGTCGGCGATCTCACTAAAGCGCTCGGTTCTAACATGGACTGGCAACCACCCTGAACGCAGTGCGCCGGCCCGCTTCTTCGGTGGTCATAAGCCCGCCTGTTCTCAGCGGGGAGGATAAGCCTCTATGGGCTGATCGAAGCTCCAAACACCGCGTTTACACTCAGGCGGACAGCGTAGACGTGCATTTACAAAGGGTAGGTTTCGTTCTGTCTGCTGAGGTCCCCAAAAGGCACGTATTCGGAAGGTTTCAATGGGTGGAAGGGGGCAGCGAATGCTTAACTCGCGGATTTCACTGAAGGGTTCTTAAAGCCGGGGCTCGGGAATGGTTGAAGGAGGGCGTGCTCAAGCAGCTCCAGATGGTCCTGGCCGTAATACATATCGCCGTCCAGGATGTAGCTTGGCGAGCCGAACAGGTAGCGCTCAATGGCTTCTTGGGTATTGGCTTCAAACTTCGCTTGAACCTCGCTGTCCAAGGCGTGTTCTAAGAAGGACTTTATATTGACGCCTACACCCGCGCCAGCGGCGATGAGATGGTCTTCGTTCATCAAGTCGATGTCGTCTCGCCAGTGGCCCTGCAGGAAGGCAAAAGACAGATCATCAATCTGCTCGCCCGCCTGCAAAGCAGCGATCAACACACCGCTGGACAAGTGTAAGGCGTTGTCGTGATGGGTTGGCCTGTGGGAGATGATCGGCAAATCGCGGAACGCGGCCCACCGCTCGATCTCACGGCCAAAAAAGTAGTCCACATGCGGCTGGGTCCGCTTTGCAAAGGATAAGCCACCGGCGCTTTGGATCACGGGAGACAGCTCAACAGGGCGATGAACCAGCGTGCATCCGTGAGCCGCGCAGATCTCCATCAAGCGTCGCGCGCCTAGATAGGCATAAGCCGAATGGGTGGAGTAAAAGTACTGAATTTCTGGCATGCCTCTGCCTACTTCGCCTCGCACATCATATCTAACGAATTGATGAATCATGACCCGTCTATGCGTCGTCGTAACTACCACACGAGCATCCGAAGCGGCCCCCGACCAGCCACACCTGGATGATCACCATCGCCACGCTCATCCGTTCGCCATGGGCGATCTGCATCCACGCTGAGGCATGAGGGTGCCGGACACGTTTTTGAGATGTTTCTCCGCCAACCGTAGCCGAACCTCGAGACGCTAAGACTGTAACGGCTACCGACGGCAATGGAGCACAATAAGCCCCCTCAAATACGGCGGGTTCAGAGAGGTCATCACATGCGTGCTACCCGTTCCCGCTCAGCTCACATCCATGCCCGCTTAGGTGACGGCCCCGTCAGAGGTTTCTTCGCAGCGCGCCCGGGCTGGCAACCCGGCTAACCCTCTCTGAGGGCAGCTGTTGC
>JBCDLN010000308.1:0-4408 GCA_038745295.1 Pseudomonadota bacterium
AGATTTAAGGGGACCGCCGCAGGAATGGCGGTGCGTGTGACGGCAAGACCTTCTCCGATGGGGGTGAAGGCGGGCGCACCAAAGGGTTGACCTTCAGCGCACCCTGTGAGGGCCGCAGCAGCAGCGATGGGAATGGCCGCTCTCATCCGTTGCCCCGATCATCGTTTGGCCGGGCAAGACCTGCCATGATGGTGGCGATACGCGCGGCTTTTTCCGTCTCCATCTCGTTCAGCACCGCACTTGCTGCCCGTGGGGCAAGCTTAGCGACGATGGCCGCTGCGGTAAGCTCATTCATCGCAGCCAGCTGCTCGGAGGCCGCATCAGGGCGCATGGTGGAATAGATCGACACGAGACCTTCTTGCGCCTGCTCTAAAAAGCGTTCGCGGCGCTCCAGCCATTCTTGATATTCCGCTCGTTTTTTCTCAAGAGCAGCAAGCCGAGAGTCGATTTGATCTTCCATCAACTTGAGCTTGGCCGCTTTCTTGGCAAACCGGGCATCGGCGGCTTCGTCAGCAATGTTGGTGCAGTAGGCGAGTGCGGTATCCACCCCATCTGGAAGGTTTGCTTGTGCAAACAGTGTTTGGGGCGGGAGCACGGTCGCTACCAGGAAGCCAACGGTCAAAAGAGTTGCGCGCCGCTTGCGAAGAGTGCGCGGGGGCCGCGGCCGATGGGGCGGCTGTGTTTGCGCGGGACGCGGGGGTGGCGGAGAGGCGGCAGGACTAGGGGTCATTGGACAATAAGCTCCGCTTGCAGGGCGCCTGCGGTTTTGATGGTCTCCAAGATGGAGATGATGTCTGTGGGTTGGAGGCCGATCCGGTTAAGCCCATGGACAAGGGTTTGAAGGTCGGTGCCTTGGACAATGGCGATGGTTCCATCCTCCTCATCGGCCTGAACAATCGTGAAGGGTTGCTCAGCTGTCACGCCTCTGCTGAACGGTTCGGGCTGGACAACTTCGGGCCGCTCGGTGACGCGTAGGGTCAGGTTGCCGTGGGAGAGCGCGACAGTGGAAACGCGCACATTCTGACCGATCACAACAGTTCCGGTCCGTTGATCTACGACAACCCTTGCTGGAATGTCGGGGCTGACAGTGAGTTGGCCGATTTCAGCGAGAAACCGTGTAGCTCCCACCCGCTTTGGCTTGTGGAGCTCCACCGTCCTGAGATTGCGCTCCGCGGCAATGCGGTTCCCCCAGCGGGTTTGGCTGTATTCGTTGACGGCATCAGCGATGAGAGCAGCGGTTCTATAGTCTGGATTGTTGAGTTCAAGGACAAGCCGGTCGAGGCTTTGCATCGAACCAGGAACGCGCCGCTCCACCAAGGCGCCATTGGGAATGCGCCCTGCCGTTGGTACACCCTGGGTCAATTCTTCAGCTTCACCAGCAACGTTGAAGCCGGAGACTTGAATGGGCCCCTGCGCGACAGCGTACACCTTGCCGTCGCCCCCCGTCAAAGGTGTGACCACAAGTGTGCCTCCGCGTAGCGACGTCGCATCGCCAATGGAGCCGATCAACACGTCAATCCGTGAGCCGACACCCACAAACGGCGGCAGATTGGCCGTCACCGTGACTGCGGCAACGTTTCTGGCCCTTAACGGCACCCCGCGAACAGCAACACCCATTCGGTCCAGCATCGACTTGAGTGCTTGCTCGGTGAATGGGGCATTGCGCAAGGTATCCCCAGTGCCCGGAAGGCCGATGACGAGGCCGTAGCCGATCAGTTGGTTGTCCCGAACGCCTTGGACCGTTGTGATATCTTTGATGCGGGTGCCAACGCCGCCCGGATCACCGGGAGTGCCGGCGGTGAGGGTGGCAAGACACCCCGCGGCAATGATGATGGTGCGCAGGCGCGGGACAAACCTCATGGAGTGCTCACCTCAATGGCTCCATCCATGCCCACGATGCCGGTGATGGTTCGGCCCGAATCGAGATTGCGCGCCTGCACCAGGTCGCCGGCCGCCCCGTCATCGGTGGGGAGCACGGTGGCTGTGATGGTCAAATTGCCCATACGAAAGCGGGCTTCAGTCGGCTTGCCGCGATGGACAAGCCGCATGGTTTTAAAGGCGTTGGCGGGTATGGGTTTTCCCGCCCTCAGCGTGCGGCGCGCCGCCTTGCCAAGCGCAGCCGATGGATCTGTGATCACTGAAAGCGGCCGCGTGGGGTCAAAGTAGAAATGCTTTTCAGTGAGCATTTCAGGCGTGATCCGTTCACCGCGTTCGATGGTGCGCGCCGGGACAGGAAGAAGGCCGCCGGAGTGATCTTTGGCAAGGCCGCGGTCAAGAGGCGCAAGAAGTGTTGCCAACGCCAGCACAAGAACAGCTGCCAAAGCGCGACGGGGGGGCCTAGACCGACCCATCAGCGGATGCCTTGGCTAACAACGCCGGCCATGTCATCGGCCGCCTGGATGACCTTTGAGTTCATCTCGTACGCCCGCTGCGCCGAGATCAACTCGGTGATTTCTTTTACGGGGTCAACGTTGGAGGCCTCCAAGTATCCTTGGACAAGAACTCCGCGCCCATCAAGACCAGGGAAGTCTTCGTTTGCTTGACCTGATGCTTCCGTCTCCCGGAAGAGGTTATCCCCCAAAGCTTCAAGACCGGCTTCGTTCGCGAACGTCGCAACGGTAAACTGGCCCACCAGCTGGGGCTCTATCTGGTCAGGAATTGTGGCGTAGAGTTCGCCCGACTTATTGATGGCGATTTGCGTGGCGTTGATAGGGACGGCAAGGCCAGGCTGGACCTCGTAACCGTCAAGGGTGATGATCTCACCATTAGGGCCGAGGTTGAAGGCGCCTGAGCGCGTGTATAGCGTCTCATCTTCGGGACCGGTGATCTGGAACCAACCGTCACCGTTGATGGCCAGATCCAGTTGGTTCGACGTTTGGCGGAGCGAGCCCTGTTCGTGAAGATTACGCACAGCAATGGTGCGAACGCCAAGGCCCACGCGGCTGCCTTCGGGCACAGGAAGCTCACCCCCTGCATTGGGCACACCTTGGGGCCGATTGACTTGGTAGAGAAGATCAGCGAATTCGGCGCGTGCGCGTTTAAAGCCCGTGGTGTTGATGTTCGCCACGTTATTGGCGATGACTTCGATGTTCGTCTGCTGCGCGCTCATACCGGTCGCAGCAATGGCCAGTGCCTTCATTTTAGGTCTCTCGCGTTACACGTTGGCGTCTGTGGTAAGGAAGCCGGTTGGCTAGATTTGCATCCGGCTGATTTCTTGATAGGCCGCCACAACACGGTCCCGCACAGCGATGGCGGCGCGCAGTTGCTGTTCTGCACCCATCAAGGCCTGGACAACGTCTTGGACGCTGTTCTCACCGGAAAGGCCAGAGATGGCGGCCGCTTCGCCCGCCTTCAGTGCATCGCGGGTGTTGGCGGCGACAGTGGCGAATGTATCGCCGAAGCTGGGCGATGCTGCAGCGGCCGCGCCGGCGACGGGGCGGGTCGGATCGCTCCCAGAAAGCGGCGAAATGGTGGTCATCATGATCCACTCCTCAAAAGATCGATTGTCATCGAGGTCATCGACCGGGCGCGTTTCAGCATCTGAAGGTTGGCTTCGTAGCTGAGGTTGGCTTCACGCATGTCGGCCATTTCCGTGAGTATGTTCACGTTCGGCATCTTGAGCTCACCCCTGTCATTTGCTGCCGGATGGCCAGGGTTATGCTCAAGGACAAAGGGTGTGTTATCGACATCGGTCTTGTTGACGCGAACCGATAAGGCACCGATTTCGCGATCGAGTACCGCCCCAAAGACAACGGTCTTTCGTTGGTAGGGGTCCGCCCCCGGGGTACTGCCTGTGGAGCGTGCGTTCGCGATGTTTTGGCTGACCACCTTGAGGCGATAGCTCTGGGCTTCCATGCCAGCGCCTGCAAGGTGCGAAACCATCAAAAGAGGGTCTGCGCTCATTGGGTGGCCACCGAGCTCAACAGCATCCGGTGGAAGGTGCCCATCACAGACACAGCCAGTTGATGGGAGCGGGCGGTATCGTCCGCCTTCATCAACTCTTCGTCGAGCGAAACGGTGTTCGACGAGTGGGTGTGATCCCAGGTGTCAGTGGTCTTAATGGCTTCAGCGCGCAACTCAAGATCAGAGATGATCATGTGGCGCGCATCCGTCGCCGCGAGTTGCAGACGGGTGCGGTCAAGATCCGCTTCAAACGCGGAGATATCCCGCGCTTTGTACCGTGGCGTATCCGCGTTGGCGATGTTGCCAGCAATCGCGGCTTGACGCGTTGTCGCCCACTCGGCACGGCGTTGTGCCAAATGAGTCACGTAGAGCTGCGGCGGGGCCGCAGAGGTGGTCACATTTCCTACAGTCATGTCGGCCTTTCAAAGGAAGGGTCATGGCGCGAACGGTGCGACGCTACCGCTGACTGCTTGTCTGGGGCTGGATCAAAAACAGCTATGCCCGC
>JBCDLN010000309.1:0-4408 GCA_038745295.1 Pseudomonadota bacterium
GACGGCGGTGCTTTGCAACGGGACAAGGATGCGCGAGAGCCGTTTGATGGTGCGGTTCACGCGTTGCACTGAGGGCTCGTCCGCCTCACCCGTGTAGCTCGCGGCAAGGCGAGCTGCTGCCGTATCAAGGCGCGCGGCAGCATCAGCAAACGTTTTTGCGCTTGAGAGTGCTCCGCTGAGCCCGATGGCGGCGCCCGGGCCGCTCAGCTCCTCCAGACGTCCAATCACCTGATCGGCAACCGGTGAAAAGCGGAAAGGCAACACCGGCGCAGTGCAAAGCTCCCACAACCACGCTGCGTAAATCCGCAGGTGAACCTGCATCCAGTCCCAATCGAGCTTGTCGAGCCGGTTCTCGACCGAATGGTGCCACCACCCAAGTGTGGCGAGTGCGGTGTCCTTCAGCTCCTGCTCGGTAAAGGAGCCCTCGCCGTGGAGCATCGGTATCCCCAGGCCGAAGAACGAACTGTCGCCGTTTTTCGCGGCTCGGCGCCAATAATTCTCCCGCCCGTCGAGCAGTTCTTTTTCGGCCTTTTCGTGAAACGCTTTGAGTTCGGCGTTGGAGGAGGTGCCCCAGCGGGTTGTGGTCCCAACACAGGCGGGCTGATCGATTTGCAGATAGGCGACGGCATGCTCGCGCAGCGTGCTCCACTCGCGGTCAGCAAACCAGGATGATCCTGCCATGGTGCCCGTCTCATGTGCGGTCCAGAAGCCGAACACAAGACCGCGGCGCAGCTCGGATCGGCGGGCATTGAGGACGCGCGCCAGTTCAATCATGCACGCATTGCCTGCGGCGTTGTCGGTTGCCGCTTCCCCGGGCCAGGAATCCTGATGGCCGCCGACAAGCACAAAGTCTTCATGCTCCGGCCCGCTGTCTAACGGGACTTTGCCGATGGTGATCTGAACCGGGCGCCAACCATTTTCCACATGGGTGCGGAACCAAATCTTAGCCCCGCCTGCGAGTGCCATCTCTTTCAGTTCAAGACCGGCGGCGCGGGAAATGCCGATGCACGGGATTTTCGGCATTTGCGCATCGTAGATGTCTGCTGTGGGGCAGCCCCATGCGGGTTTGACTGAGCCAAAGGGCACCGCCGTGTTTTCGGGGTGGCCCCAGTTCATCATCACCGCACCGATGGCGCCCTTCATCGCGGCGATGCGCTGCTTTTCGTGCCGGGCGGGTGAGTATGAGAGT
Organism: Pseudomonadota bacterium; assembly: GCA_038745295.1. Classification (GTDB taxonomy): domain Bacteria; phylum Pseudomonadota; class Alphaproteobacteria; order Rhizobiales; family Amorphaceae; genus Acuticoccus. The sequence continues at coordinate 1,190 of JBCDLN010000309.1, forward strand.
TCGGTGAGGATGATCTTGCCGCGAACGTCGAGCCCCTCATAGTCGCTGAACGCGCCAGAGCCGACGTAGATGAGTTCCCCGGAAATCCCTTCCGGCATGGTCATTGTTGAGTGGCCGAGTGTGTTGGCAGCGAGGGAGATCTCATGGGGGGCTTCGAGCCGGCACTCGGCGTGTTCGGGAAAGCTGACGATTGCGGGAAGTTCATGGATCTGTGTTGCCGCGACGCCCGCTGCTTTCATCGCATCGCACGAATACTGCGCCATGCGGCGTCCGTTTTCCGACCCAGCTGCTCGGTGGGGAATGTCTGTCACGATGGCCTCGACGTGCGTGCGCACGTTGGTGGCCGAGACCGCATCGACGGGGGATCCGCTCATCAACATCTCGTATTTTGTATGACAAACCTACAATAAGCTGTCATTGATTGCGCCGGAACGCAACTCTCACGACGCGGGACATTGAGGGCAGCGCTTAGTCGGTCACATTGGACGACGCGGACGGTTCGAGGAGGAGGGATGAATGGATCAGTCGCAGCGCCAACACGTGCTGAGCTTTCTGGCCGATCAGCGCGAGGAGATGGAAGCGTTCCTCGAAAGGCTTGTAAACATCGACAGCAACAGCCGAGATCCCGATGGTGTGCGCCGCGTGGCCGATGCCATCGCCGAATTCTTCAAGGCCCGGGGCATTGATGCTGGAACGCTTGATACGGTCGATGCGCCGTGTGTGTCAGCGCGCATCGGCCCGCGGTCCAACAGCGGCCACGTTTTGTTGCTGGGTCACATGGATACTGTCTTCCCCACCGGTGAAGTGGCGCGGCGCCCGTTCCGCAAAGAGAACGGGCGCGGTTACGGACCGGGTGTGGCGGACATGAAGGCAGGCCTTGTTATGAATGCCTTCGTCATGGCCGCGTTCCAGGAAACGGGCGGTGCGCCTGTGCCCATCGTGGCTCTCTTCACCGCCGATGAGGAGATTGGGACGCCGCGCTGTCGCGATGCGATCGAGGCTCACGCACGCGGCGCACGTCTTGTGCTTAACTCCGAGCCGGGCCGGATCAGTGGCAATGTTGTATCCGGGCGTCGCGGCGGTGCCTTTTTTCGCGTCACGGTCACCGGCAAGGCTGCCCATTCTGGTCTCAACCCAGAGGACGGCCGAAGTGCCATTGGGGAGATGGCGCGCAAGATCATCGCCTGGCATGATCTCAAAAACGATGAGCGGGAAATCTCCGTCAACGTGGGGCTGGTTGAAGGCGGCCAGTCGGTGAACACTGTGGCGCCCGGATGCGTTGCTGACATTGATTTGAGGTTCACTGACCACGCTGAGGGCGAGCGGGCGAGCGCGGACATCAAACAGATTGCGGAGCGTTGTGCGGAGGGGCTAACGGGCGCCATTGAGACCCTTGGCGCGTTCCTTCCAGTGGTGCAGACCGAACACTCCCGCAAGGTGATTGATATGTACTTGGATGGGGCGCGGTCGCTGGGTCTTGATATTGCGGATGAGTTTACCCGCTCGTGCGCCGATTCGGGGCTGACGGCATCGGTTGGGGCGCCGACCGTCTGTGCCGTGGGCCCTGTTGGTGCCCATGCTCATAGCCCCGAAGAATTCGTCGAACTCGATTCGTTTGTGCCCCGCGCGCAGGCCGCTGCGCTTGCCGTGCTCGCCTCGGCGGCCGACTCCTAGGATGCGCGCTGCGCGGTACGAGCGAACCGGACAAGCGCATGAGGTGCTGGAGGTGGTCGATCTGCCTTCCCCTCAACCGGCAGCGGGTGAGGTCCTCGTCGAAATCCATGCATCCGGGGTAAACCCGCACGATGTAAAGAAAAGATCGGGGTGGCTGGGCGGCTCGCCGGCGCTGGGGGGTGTTGTGCCGCACTCTGATGGCGCGGGGGTTGTGAACGATGTGGGGCCCGGCGTCGACCCTTCGCGCATTGGTGAGCGTGTCTTCGTTTTTCGCGCGGGTCCAGCCAGGGGCACGTGCGCTGAGTGTGTTGTCGTCCCCGCGTCCCATGCTGTGGGGCTTCCGGCTGGTGTCGGCTTTGATGCCGGCGCGTGTATTGGCGTCCCCAGTATCACTGCATGGCTCGCAGTCCTTGCCGATGGGCCGGTGACGGGGGACACTGTCCTCATCAATGGCGGCTCAGGCGCTGTGGGCCGGATGGCCGTGGAGCTGGCCGTTTGGAACGGTGCGCGCGTCATCGCCACGGCTGGTGGGCCTGACCGCATGGCCATCGCCACCCGCCGCGGCGCCGACATTGTGCTCGACTACCGAAGCGACGATCTCGCGTCCGCCATTCTCGATCTGACGCACGGCGAGGGTGTCCAGCGCATTGTTGACGTCGACTTCGGAGCCAATGTGGCGCTAAACGCCAAGGTGTTGGCTGACCATGGTACCATCGCCGCCTACTCCTCTACCAGCAACCGCACCCCAACGCTGCCGTACTATGATTTTGCCCTCAAGCCTGCGCGTCTCACCTTTGTGCAGGGCGCAAAGCTGCAACCGGGGGAGCGCGAGGCCGCGGTCAAAGTGATTACAGCGCTCATGGGCAAAGGCAGGCTGCTGCCGGATATTTCAGATAAGCTCCCCCTGGAAGAGGTGGCAGATGCCCATGTCGCCGTGGAGGGGGGCGCTGATGGGAACGTCGTCGTGATGCTGAGGGACGGCAACTAATGCCACCCCTTGCCAGTAAGCCCGCACGTTCCACCGCTGACAATACTGGGGTTCACGATCCTGATCTGCACGACGATGTCGGCACTGTCCTCAAGCCCCTCGTTCCGCCGCAACTCATTCGCGATAAGGCGTTAGAGACCATCAAGTCGGCGATTATCACGGGGCGGCTCAAGCCGGGTGCGCGGCTGAAGGACCGCGAATTGTGCGAAGCACTGGGTGTCAGCCGGACAATTGTGCGGGAGGTGATCCGCGAGCTTGCCACTGAAAAACTGGTGGAGATCACCGCGCATCGCGGCCCGCGCGTTGCGATCCTCACCACAAAGATGGCGCGTGAAATCTATGACATGCGCATCGCGCTGGAGGTCATGCTCGTCCGTGCGTTTATCGCCAACGGGCCCCATGACAGCTTGTGGCCTTTGATGGCGCAGGTGGAGGAGGCGGCGGCGCACCACGATGTGGAGCGGTTGGTGACGCTGATGCAAAACTTCTACGACGAGATGATCAAGGGCGCGGACAACGATGTGATTGCCGATATTTTGCTCTCGCTTTTGGCGCGC
>JBCDLN010000310.1:0-4407 GCA_038745295.1 Pseudomonadota bacterium
GGGGCGGGGCCCCCCGGCCCCCCCATTTTTGAAATTCCCCCGGGGGGGCCCTTTCTCACCACCCCCCCGTTCGGCTGGGGGGTGTCCCCCAACCCCCCCCCCCCCGGGCTTCTGACGGTGTCGGCTCCGGAGGAACGTCGCTGTTTGGTGTCCCACCAAAGGAACATATGAAGGATTCTCTGGCGGCACTTCTGAGTTTTCGCGGAGCGTATAATAAACAACCTTCATAGCTTCTACGCCTAGAGCGCGATCCGCTCAGTTTGTATGAGAGTGAGTTGATAAATCGTGCTTTCTCCTAAAGAGCGCACATGTCGCGCACGATGTGGTGCGAACACAGGCTCGCCGGCAGACACAGAGCGTGTCGCGCCGCATCTGCTGAGAACAAAATGCCCAACCCTTTGCAAAGAGACGGTTTGTTGCGATCGAACGCGTCGGTCTGATCAGACACCGTTCTCACACGGGTAGGCGGTCAGCCGCGCCTTAGGCTTTCACCAGCTTCACCTTCATTCCAGGGTGAAGGGCGCGCTCCGCGCTCAGTCCGTTGAGCGTTTCAAAAAGCGGGCGCTTCAGCGCGTCTTCCACCCCGTCCATCTGGGCTGAGAGGGACTGGATGGTGTCGCGCTCAGTCACGGTGGCGATCTTAATCCGCAGCGGCCGCACCTTGGTAACTTCAGACCGGGTCAATTTTCGAAAAGACTCTACGGTCTTCAAGAAGCCCGCCTCGTAGGCCGACGCTGGTTTGGAGGAGGCAAACACAAAACGGTACATGCGATCCGGCCCACGGATGGCGGCAATGCGAAACGACCAGCCGTCCACCACCGCCGAACCAAGGGCAGCATCAAGCCCACCCACCGTTTCGGTTCGGATGGATTCTGGGATCAGCCCCTTCACCCAGCCGGACGCCAAGTAGGCTTCAGGGGATTGGCCTTTTGGCGGCGCCACTGTGTCAAACCTGATGGCGGTATGTTGCCCGTCAGTGGCCAGAACCGCCTCTGAGGTGTTTTTGAGGACGTAGTTTTCGGGCACCTCAAAGGCGATGGCAAAGTCCACGTGGATGAACTCGCGCCCGCGCACATACCCTTGACGGGGGTCATCGGCGTAGAGCGCGCCGTCAAGAATCTTGAGGTAATCCTCCCGCCCCGTGCGTCCGATCCCGGGCGCCGCATAGCCCCGCGCGACACGCCGGGCATTGGCGACCCGGGCAGGTGTTGTGGGGTGTGATGATAAGAAGTCCGCCTTTGAGCCACCTGTGGTGCTCAGCGCTGGCAGCGAGGCGTAGCGGGCCATCGACCCCAAAAACCGGGCCGCGGCGAATGGATCATAGCCAGCGCGCGCCAGCGTGCGGACCCCCATTTCGTCGGCTTGAAACTCTTGGCGTTGGCTGAAGGTCGCAAGGCTAAGATCGGCGGTTTCGCGGGTTTCAAGCTTAATGGTGGGATCGGCAACCACATCACTTACCCGCCGCGCCAGCGCCGCCGCCCGGGCTTGGCGCTGTCGCAGACGGGCATGATCGGCGGTCACGTGACCGAGCTCGTGGGCAATCACGGCGGCCAGCTCGCTCTCATCGCCTGCAAGGGTGATCAGCCCGCGCGTGAGATAAAGGTCGCCTGAGGGCAGCGCGAAGGCGTTCACTGCAGGTGAGTTCAAAATCGTCAGCCGAACGGCGCGATTGGGCTCTTGCGAATGGGCCACAAGGCGGCTCACGATCCCATTCACCGCAAGCGCCATGCGCTCATTCTCGTAGGCGCCGCCATAGGTGGCGAGGAGTTTGTTGTGTTCGGGCGAGTTGGGGGGCTCAAAGGCTGCTGCTTTGGCATCCACATCATCGGGCAAGGCGGCCGAGAGTATAGGCGAGTCGGTAATCGCCCCCCCACAGCCTGACAGCAAGCCGACGAGGACCAGCCCTGTGGCCCAACGCATACGCAAGGCGGGATGCCTCACGCGATCACAACCCGGCTGCGCCCGCGGTTGCTGAGCGCCGCTCACGCCCAACACCCCAACGCGCGCAACGACGCGCCTGGTAAGGCGCGCTAGCGCCCCAAGCGAGGCGCTTGAAGCACTTCCACCTGCCGCTGGTGCTCGAGCCGGATCATCCCGCCGTTCCACGCTTCCAACACACCTCTCAGACGCACTCGCTCCCCCTTCAGCGACGGCAGCGAGAGCGTCCACCCTTTCGTATCGCCGCGGCGAGCCAGTGCCGTGAAATCGGTCCGGTATTCATCGCCAAAATTCAAGTAAGTGGTCTGCGAAGTTTCGCCGACGCTTTTTACCAAACCCTCAACGATAACGTAGATGCCAGCCTCGTCTGCCAGCCCGCCATCGTCAGCGTCCCTGACCAGATTGGGCGTGCTCCAAAGCCCCCGCCTGCCTGACTCCGCCTCGCCTTCTGCGACAAAAAGAGCATCAACGCACACGCCCGACATATGGGCCGGATCCACCAGCGCAAGACCTTCGCTCAGGACAGTGGCTAAAAGACTGTTCGAATGAGGCGGTAAGCGTAGGTCACCGATGAGCCTGCCATACCGATCACCGTTCTCAGCCGCGCCGACGCTTTGGTAAACGCCCACATTTTGTCCGATCAGCTGCTCTCGCCAGCCAGCCTCGTCAGACACCGAGACTTGGTTGTGTGGTAAAGATAGATCGGCAAGACGGAGCTCGCGGCCATCATCAAGGGTGAAGGAGAGCCCGCCATCATGGGCAAGGATGTGGGCACGACCGCTGGGGGTGTAGCAGGCGCGACCCCAACCATCCTGGGCGTCATGAACGCCATCCTCGCCGGCCGGGCGCGTAGTGTCGCCAGCTGCAACATTGATGCTCAACCACACAACCGCAACACATGCCAGAGCACGCTGGGCTTTTGGGATAAAGCCCTTCACGCTCCGGTCAAGTCGCAGTCAAACACGACATCACCGCCTTGAAGCGGAAACACATCCGCTTGAGGGCGCATGGCCTCATCAAGCACGTCAATATCTGGCAGCGCGATCCCCTGCGGCCCCGACCCGATGATCAGCGGCGCCACCAGGACACACAAGCGTGCCACGACCCCTGCTGCCAAAAAGTGACTGACGGTGACCGAGCCTCCCTCAACCAGCACGCGGCGATAGCCAAGGCCCGAGAGGGCGGCGAGCACATCAGTTGGGTTTGCCGGCGCGTCTTTGGTGCCAATGTCGAGGTAGGTGAGGCCGTCCGGATCGTGGTCACGCGGCGGGCCCACCACAATGCGTGCGGCACCATCCTCGGCCAACATTTTAAGGTGAGAGCCTGCGCGGCGGCGGCGGTCGATCAGCACCCGCGCCGGGTTCTCGCCAGCGCACCGCCGGACCGTGAGTTGTGGGTCATCTGCGGCTGCTGTGCCCGCGCCCACCACCACAGCATCCACCGCAGCGCGCAATTCGTGGAGCACTGTGATGGCCTCTTGGCCATTGATGTAGTGGGAGTGGCCGGTCGGCGTTGCAATACGCCCATCCAGGGATTGGCCGAGCTGGGCCACCACCAAGGGGCGATCGTTGTGCCGCGCCGCCTCAAGCGCCTTGAGGGTCGTTAAGTTGCTGGAGCCTGAGGGCACGCATCCATCTCCGAGGCCGCACGGCGGGTTGGCCAGGGTTATGATAGACAATCCACCGCACGACAACCGGTCAGACAACGGGCCATGCGTCAACGTGAAGCGCGGTCAACAACATGTCAAATTTCCACGCAAAAAACGCCTTAATCATCCGCAAGAAGAGCACAGTCGCGGAGGCAACATGAACGAAAGTTCAGACTATGTAATTCGTCGTTTATCTTGCCTTGACCTGCGCAAACCCTGCCCCCATCTGGCGCTACGCCTCGGCGTATTGCCGGTGTGTTGACAATCGGAAGGTGTCATGACCGCAACAGCCTGCGACGAGCGACTGGAAACACGGTTGAGTTGCATGTCCGAGATGTTTCGCGTCACCGGGCGCGACTAAACGTTCTCGCGAACGTCATCGAAAGTATATTGACGAACCTTGTGAAAGCTTCGTAGCGATTTGCGGCTCGCCGCAAAGGACAACGAAGATCGGGGGAGCTATGGACCTACCTAACATGATGAGCGCTCAGGGTTTGGCGTTCATCTCCCTGACGCCAGTTGAAATCCAGCGACGGCTTTGGATTTGCGTTGGTTTTGAAGAGGCCGGGCAACCACGCGGGGACCACCCACACCTTGCGATGCTCCATGCCAAAACCGACTGGCTGAGCGAGCCAGACCTGCACAAAGCCGTGGTGAACACGTTCCGGGATCGATCGGATGTGCTGACCCGGATCCACTCTGAGTGCATCTTGGGCGATGCGTTCGGCTCCTCCATGTGCGACTGCGGCGACCAAATGCGCCTTGCCATGGACGAAATGGGCGCGCACGGCGAAGGCCTCTTCATCTACCTTCGCCAGGAA
>JBCDLN010000311.1:0-4385 GCA_038745295.1 Pseudomonadota bacterium
CCGGCTGCGCCCATCGAGCCCTATGCCGGCCGGGAGACCACGCTGATCAGACCAAAAAGTCGCCCCGGTCGAGGTCAGAAAGGCTGAAATCTTCGAGCCGGATGCTGTCGCCCTGGCCAAGATCGATCACCACATCGTTGCCAGCCTTGCGGGCCCGGTCGAGCACATCTTCGGCCGTGTCGATGGAATTTCGGCCCAGATCCCGCAGATCGATGACATCGCGGCCGACCCGGTCAAAGTCACTCACCCTGTCGTCGCCATCGCCTTTGTGGAACACCAACACATCATTGCCGCGCCCAAGGGCAATCACATCATCCCCCTTGCCGCCCACAATGGTGTCGTTGCCATCGTCGCCAAAGATGGTGTCGTCGCCACCTTGGCCGAAGATGAGATCGCTCCCCATGCCGCCGCGCATCAGGTCGCCGCGGTCGTTGGCGGCGTTGGCGGGCTTCTCGACACGGCCGTCATTGTCCGCCAGCGCCTCAAGGGCCGTGCGAACGTCGACCCGGGGGTGAGCCTCATCGCCATCGCCGAACAAGATGTCGCTGCCGCTACCGCCCAAAACCGTGTCCTGACCGTGGCCGCCCGACACACGGTCCTTGCCCTGGCCCCCGTCCACAGTGTCGCGCCCACCGCCGCCCAGCAGCGTATCGTTCCCCTCCCGGCCTAAGACCAAGTCCCCAGAGCCGCCGCCCGCGTTATCGAAATCACCAAACAAAAGGTCATTGCCGAAGCCCCCTTTGACGGTATCGCGCCCGTCCCCTCCCAAGAGGAGATCAGCACCGCGGTTGCCATCAAGGCTGTCGTTAAGGTCACCACCGCGCAGATCATCGTTGCCTTCGTTGCCTTTGAGCCAAGCGGGAACGTCGACAGCGCTGGACACACTGATGGTGTCGCGCGCGTCCGAGCCCACGAAGCGCAGGCTCTTCACGCTGCCTGAACTGAACTGAGGATCGCCTGCTCCGCTGATATCGGAATCGACACCGATCATGTTTGGCGTTTGCGCCGCGCCAGCCTTTCTGCCGTTCGTGGGACTGAATGCCAGCTGCGGCTCTGATCCACCGTCAAAAAAGGTTGGCCCGTTGCCTTCATTGGAGAAGATGACAACGTTGGTCGCCCCCTCATCGCTGACGATTTGGAGTTCGCCATCATCGCTGAGGCCGATGCCTCTGACGAACACCGTCTCGCGGGAGACGTCCTTGCCGCCATCATCATCCTTCAGCTTGGCAACAATGTTGAAAATGCCGCCGCTGTCATAACGGTGGCTGGCTTCAAAACGCCCTTTGCCGAGGCTGCTCTCAAACGTTGGAAACTGAGCGGGGTTTTCGTCGGAGGAGGATGAGCGCCCATCGCCCCAGTCAATGGTGAGGGTGTGACCGTCCCGCCGCCCGGCGTCAACGAAGTCCCCCTCCAGCATCACATTCCGACCGCTAAATTTCTGGCCGGATGGGGGAGCAGCCTCGGTGGGGCTATCAAATGCGGGGGCGACATTGTTGACCTTGGCGGTGGTCTTGGCGGTGCCTGTGGCGCCGGCGCTGTCGGTGACAGTGGCTTTGATGGTGTATCTGTCGTTGTTTTCCCCGCCGCGATCATCGCGGTAGATGTGGGTCAGGCGGAAACTTGGGTCGCCATCGCCATCATCGATGACAGTGACGGTTTCAAAGCGGGCCCCACCCTTGTCACCCCAGTCAATGAGCAGCGTCAGCGTCTCGCCAGGGTCAGCATCATCGACAGTGCCGCGCAGGATCACCTCACCGTTCTCATCGATGGCAAGGACATTTTCGAGCGTCACCGTGGGCGCGGCATTGGTGGCATCCACCGTCCGGCCCTTGGTCATCTTGCCGCCGTCATCATCGCGCAGCGTCACCGACACGTCGAAGATTTTGGCTTTGTCGAGGTCGTAGGCGCGGGTGATTTCGAAGGTCTGCTCACCCGTTTTGCTGGCTTGGAAGGTGATGGTCTCGAAACGGTCGTCCGCGCCGGCTTCCCCCCAATCGATCTCAAGGGTGAAGGTGTCGGCCGTGCCCGGATCTTTGATGACGCCGCTTAAGGTCGCCACCCCATCAGCCGTGATGGGAACTTTGCCGCTGAGGGTGAGCGTCGGTTTGACGTTTTCAATGTCCACATCGACGGTTTGTTTGGTCTCAACCCCTGCCCCGTCGGTGACGACAACACCGATGGTCAGCGCTTCATCATCGTCAAACAACAGCTCCAACATGCCTGTGGTGTTGGTCTCATCGACAGTGCCGTCATTGTCGAGGTCGAAGCCATAGGTGAGCCCGCCGGGCGTATTGTCCGGGTCGGAGGCGTCCACCTCGATGGTCGTGGTGCTGCCCTCTTTGGCCCCTTTCACTTTGATCTTGTTGATCACCGGTGACACGTTGGGGGGCTGATCTTCGTCAGCCAGGCCGCTGTCGATCCCTTGGGTGAAATCGAAGAAATTGTCGCCAGGATCCTCGTCAATGAGCTCGAACGTGACAGCGCCGGCGGATAGGCTATCAAAGAACTCTTTGAGAGCGTCTTCGTCGGTGAGGTGAAAGAAGCCGGTATTTAAGGTGTTGTTGGGAAAGCCTGCGGTGGGCGAGCCAATGGGGACGCCGTCCTGGTCTGTGCGCAGGGTCATGACCTCGGTGAAATCGCCGAAGCTGACCCCGTTGACGTGAAGGATGTTGTCGCGATCGTCAAAGTTTTCGGGCGCGGAGTCGCCGTCAAAAATAGTCATCCGGACGGCGACTTCCGAAAGACCCCCACCCAAGGCATCGACCACCCCTTTGGTGAAGCCGGATTGGGTGCCGATGGTGTTGTTCTCGCCGTCAAAAAAGCCAACAAAAAGCGCGCTGGCGGCCAGCTGGCTCACCACGCGCACACCATTAAGGCCCACAAGGTCGAGCACGATGCCGCCCACGATGCCGATCTCGTCAGGCAGTTCCCCGCCGGCGGTGGGCGAAGTTAAGGTAAACGGCGCTGTCACGTCATCCTCCTCGCGGTCGGCCCTGTTTTGCCACCCCGCCCCACACACACGGCGCGATAAACTGATGTCGCCAAAACGGCTGTTTTCCGGACTGGGCAACCAGCCGGCCTCACACTCACCTTAGACGAGGTTTCCTCTGCCTGAATGTGAGAAGGGCGTGAAGTGACAAGTATGTAAAGGCAGATTCTCACAAGGGAACCTTGCAAAGCGGCCCGAAAATTGCATCGCGGGGGGAAAGATCCGGCTTTTCAGGCGTTCCGCGCGCCAACGGCACAAGGCATTCAAAACGTATGAAGCTGATAGGCGTCGATGTGGGGGGAACATTCACCGACATCGTCTTTTACGACACCGACACGAAAGCCACCGCCGTTCATAAAGTGGCAACCACACCCCATGATCCCTCAGAGGGTGTGGCCAACGGGATCATGGTGCTGTGCGAACGTTTGGGGCTCGATGCCGGCGCGATTGGCGATGTCCGTCATGGCACCACGGTCGCCACGAACGCAGTGTTGGAGCACAACGGCGCCACCGTCGGCCTTATCACCACCGGCGGCTACCGCGATATTATTCATATCGGCCGCCATCAGCGTCCGCAGCACTTCTCGATCCGCCAAGAAATCCCCTGGCAAAACAAGACTTTGGTGAAGCGCCGGCACCGCGTTGATGTGCCCGAGCGGCTGTTGCCACCCAAGGGTGACGTGCTGGTTCCCCTCGACGAGGAGGCGGTGCGGGAGGCCGCCCGTCAGCTGGGCGAAGCCGGGGTGGACGCCATCGCCATCGGCTTTTTGTTTTCCTACCTCAATCCCGCCCACGAACTCGCGGCAAAGGCCATCGTGGCCGAAACGCTCCCCGACGTCTTTGTGACCACATCAGCAGACGTGAGCCCGCAATTTCGCGAGTTTGAGCGCTTCACGACCGTCGCCATGAACGCCTTCATCGGCCCTAAGGTGAAATCCTATGTCACCCACCTTGAGGGCCGGCTGAAGGACAATGGCCTCAACGCCAGCCTCCACGTGATGACATCTGCCGGCGGGGTGGCAACGCCGAAGATGATTGGCGAAAAGCCTGTGTTGACCCTCCTGTCGGGCCCGGCAGCGGGCGTGCTGGGCGGGGCGTTGACGGGGGCGGCGTCCGGCCACTCCAAGCTGATCACATTCGATATGGGCGGCACATCGGCCGATATCGCGCTGGTGGTGGATGGCGCCTTCTTTGAAGCCTCCGCGAGGGACACAGAAATCGGCGGCTTCCCGGTGATGGTGCCCATGATCGATATCAACACCATCGGCGCAGGCGGTGGCTCCATTGCCCATACCGATGCGGGCGGTGCCTTCAAAGTTGGCCCCAGAAGCGCTGGCGCCCGCCCTGGCCCCGCCGCCTACGGCCATGGCGGCACGGAGCCAACGGTGACGGACGC
>JBCDLN010000312.1:0-4381 GCA_038745295.1 Pseudomonadota bacterium
CTTGGCAAAACGCTTCAAGAACTGGGCTGCGGTCACTGATCCCGCCGCCCTGCCCCCCACATTTTTCATGTCGGCAAACTTTGAATCGATCAGAGCGTCATAGTCTTTGCTAAGCGGCATACGCCACACGAGGTCGCCAGTGGCTTTGCCGGCATCAGCAAGCTGCGCGGCGATGGTGTCATCGTCGGTGTACATGCCCGCATGAAAATGCCCCAGCGCGATGATCACCGCCCCTGTCAGTGTGGCAAGATCGATGATCACCTCAGGGTCATAGACCTCGATGGTGTGGGTGAGTAGATCGGCCAGAACCAGCCGCCCTTCCGCATCCGTATTAATGATTTCGATGGTTTGGCCCGACTTTGACGTGACGATATCGCCGGGCCGTTGGGCGTTTCCGTCGGGCATATTTTCAACAAGGCCAATGATGCCAACCGCGTTGACCTTTGCGTTGCGCGCGGCCAAGGCGTGCATGGTGCCCACCACGGCGGCGGCCCCGCCCATATCGCCCTTCATGTCTTCCATCCCGCCGGCGGGCTTGATGGAAATGCCACCGGTGTCAAACACCACACCCTTGCCCACCAACGCGACCGGACGGGCCTCCGGCGGTCCCATCATGTATTCCATGATGGCAACGCGCGCCGGCCGCACGGAGCCTTGGGCCACGCCTAAAAGCGCCCGCATTTCAAGCTTTTCCAGCTCCTCCGGCGTCAAAATGGTGACTTTGACGCCGAGCACCCCGAGGGCGGCCGCTTTGGAGGCAAACTCTTCAGGTCCCAAATCGTTGGCCGGAAGGTTGACAAGGTCACGGGCAAGCATCGTGCCCGCTGCCACAGCCGATTGACGCTCCCACCGCTTCGCACCGGCCACAGGGTCACTCACGGTGAGCGTCACATTGCGTGGGGCAGGCTCAGGATCATCGCCCTTTTTCGACTTATAGGTGTCAAACGTATAGGAGCGCAGAACGATGCCCGTGGCGATATCGCCAGCCTCGTGCGCTGAGATCGGACCATCAGGCCGCTCTGCCATCACGGTCACATCGGTGTCTGGCCCCGGGGGCAGCGCGCCGGCGATGGTGCCGCCTAGCTTGGCCCAATCCGCCTCAGCGAGCTTGTCGGCGGCACCAAGGCCCACCACCACCAGCGCCCGCACGCCAAGGCCCCTTGGAAGGGTGATCGCCATGGTCGCAAAGCGCTTGCCTTTGAACCCCTCTGCCTCGGCCGCCGCGCGAATCAGGCCATCGCTCGCCGCATCAACCTTCCTCGCCTCCGCGCCGAGCGCCAAATCTTCGCCCGCAAACACCACAAGGGTGCCTGATCCTGGCGTGGCATGGGGCGCAAACTGGATGCGCGGGGTGTTGGCCATGGGGTGCTGTCCTTACTGAGTTGGCGATCCAGCGCGATCAAAAGCGCCTGTCACAACGCCATTTTGCGCGCCGCGGCAAAGAGAAAACCCCGGAGAACCAGGCGTTTGAGCGGCAAATGGTGTCAGACCCAACGGGCTCTAGCTTCTTTGGCGGTGTTCCACAACCTCACCGGAAGGCGTGCCCGGCTCAAAGAAGTGCGGCGTGCAGGCAACGCCCATGAGAAAACATGCCATCGCGCCGTTAGGCATTCTTCAACCCCCGACAGGCTTCGTGTAGTCATTTCTTGGGGAAATCGATCCTCAAGTGTTTGCGTGACTGAGAGGGCAATGCCGCTCATCAATTGGTATATGTGCCGGCGGATCCTCACGCTCTTTCCGGCCGGGCTGCTGATCTTGACGTTGATCATCTGGTCGACACAAGCGCTTCAACGGCTCGACTTGGTCACCGCCAAAGGCCAAACATTTGCCGTATTCTTTGAGCTGACCTTCCTGGCCGTCCCATTTCTCGCCACACTTCTTGCGCCCATCGCCTTCGTGATTGCGATGGTCGCGGTCTACGATTCCATGAATCGCGACAGTGAGCTGGTGGTGATCGGGGCGGCAGGCGCAGGCCGGCTCCGTCTCCTCGCCCCAGCGCTCGCCGCAGCGGCGGTTTGTGCGGCGCTGGTGTTTGCCGGCACGGTCTATTTTGGTCCCGTTGGCCTTGCCAAAGCGCGGGTGATGATCACACAGGTGCGGGCCGACGTGGTCACCTCCATCGTTCAGCCCGGCCGTTTCATTGAGGTGGAGGACGGTCTCACCGTTCATATTCGTGACCGGCTGGCCGATGGCTCGCTTGATGGTCTCCTGCTCAACGACAGCCGAGACGCTGACGTATCGCTCACCTATCTCGCTGAAACTGCGCAGGTGGTGGAAACCTCAGGCAATACGCTCCTTGTGATGTCGAACGGCAGTGCCCAACGGTTGGAGCGGCCCGAAAACGAGCTGACTGTCGTTGCGTTTGATGCCTATGCGTTCGACCTGACGAGCCTCACCGCAGGGCCTGTGAACACCGTCTTCCGGCCATCAGAGCGCACCCTCCTGGAGCTTCTGACGCCCGACCCTGAGGACAGCTACCGCGCCGACCGCGAATCGCGCTTCCAGATCGAAATTCACGACCGGTTAGCCCAACCCCTCGCCCCCTTCGTGTACGCGTTGGTGGTGTTTTTGTTCGTGGGTGATCCACGAATGCACCGCCAGAGCCGGTTTGCCGGCGTTGCAGCGGCAGGGCTTGCGGTGGGGGTCATCCGCGGCGCCACCTACGGCACGCTCCTCGCGTCTGAAGGCGCACCGATGCTTGCCCCGCTTGTCTACGTGGTGCTCTTTGCAACGGGCGGGGCTGCGTTCCTCCTCATCGTCACCGACCGCACCATTACGTTCCACGAGCGCGCAGCACACGCCCTTGTGGCCTTCCTGTCCGCACGCTTTCACAAGACGCTGGGAGCGAGCGCGCGGTGACGTATTTGTGCGGTTTCACCTTGGCGCGCTATCTCGCGTTCACGTTCTTGCGCTGGATTGGCGGCTTCTTCCTGTTGGGAAGTGGGATCATTTTTCTGGCCGATTCGGTGGAGCTGATCCGGCGCGCCGTCGACCGGGAGTCGTTTTCTGCCCGCGAAGCCGTGCTTGCCTCACTCCTGAAGACCCCTGCCCTCACCGAAGAATTCTTGCCTTTTGCGGTGCTTTTTGGCGCCATTGCCGCCTTCCTCGCCCTCAATAGACGGCTTGAGCTTGCTGTGATGCGGGCCGCTGGCGTGTCGGCCTGGCAGTTCATTTTGCCGGGCGTCTTGGTGGTCATGGCGATCGGTGTTGTGGCGACCACCCTTTACAACCCGTTCTCCGCCGCTGCCCGGGAGCGCTCAGAGGTGTTGAGCGCACGGGTCCTTGGCAAAGAGGCGCAGCTTTTGAGCGGTGCCACCCGCACGGTCTGGTTCCGCGAAGAGGGGCCCGATGGCGGTGCGATCATGCATGCCCGGGCGGCCGATTCAGATGGCCTCACCATCTACGGGGTAGAAATTCATCGCCTCGACGCTGAGGATCGCTTTGCCGGCCGGCTTGAAGCGCGCATTGCCTTCTTGGGCGATGGCGAATGGACGCTCCACGATGTCACCCAGTACGACGTGGACGGGATCCGCAGTGACGTTGCCACGATTACGCTTCCCACCGCCCTTGGTGCGGCAGAAGTGCGCGATGCGGTGGCGCGGCCCGACACCATCTCATTCTGGCGGCTGCCCGACGCGGTGGCGCTTGCTGAGCGGGCCGGCCTTCCCACCCACCGCTTTGAACTTCAGCACCAAGTGCTCCTCGCACGGCCCATCCTTTTGGCCGCGATGGTGCTGATTGCAGCCTCGGTGTCGCTGCGGCTGGTGCGCCTTGGAGGGGTGAGCCGAGCGGTCACTGGCGGCGTTGTGGCCGGTTTTGCCCTTTATGTCGGCTCCGCCGTCACCTCCGACCTTGGCGAAGCAGGCTCGGTCGCGCCAGCAATGGCAGCCTGGCTCCCCGGGCTGACCGCGATGCTCATCGGCGCCTCAAGCCTTCTTTACACCGAGGACGGGTAGCGGTGGGCGCGCTCCATACCCTCCTGCGGACGGCTTTGGTCATGATCGCGACCCTTTGGGCGGTGGCTGCCAACGGGCAGGATCTGCCCGATTTCAGCCAAACCGATCCGGACGCCAAGATGTATCTGGAGGCTGATGAACTGCTTTACGATACCGAAACTGGCCGGGTCACCGCGCTCGGCCACGTGTTCATCAACTACCAAGGCTATCAGCTCTTTGCCCGCGAAGTGACCTATGACCAGGCCTCCAACACGCTGTCAGCGCGCGGGGGCCTTCGCCTTGAAGAGCCTGAGGGTAGTGTCGTCATCGCGCGGGACATGACGCTGTCGGACGATTTTCGCGAAGGCTTTCTCACCGGCCTCAGGGTCGATACCATCTTTCGCACCCGTCTTGCCGCCAACTCTGCTGAGCGCACCGACGGCAAC
>JBCDLN010000313.1:0-4358 GCA_038745295.1 Pseudomonadota bacterium
GGCGGGCATTCCATCATCCACCGCCGCGAGCCTCCTGTGCCGCAGATCGTCTCAATACGCTTGTCCACGACGCCAACCCACGCGAAGCACTCCCTCTGACGGGAATGATGCATCATGGATCAGCGCCCTTGGGAAACCCTCAGTGATGAGGGTCAGGCCGGAACCGCTCTAGCAGCTGCGCGCGATGGCGAAGCTCAGCCACCGCGCTCACGACGGCGTTGGTCATCTATTTCGGGTTTGGCTTTTCAGGGTCATCTGGCGCTTGCTCTCGTCCCATTCAAAGTCTGTGCGCTTTTATCCTCGCCTACGCACTGAATGGACGCTGCAGAGATCGATGCAGTCCGCATGTTTCTCTCGGTAAAGATGGCTATTTCACCGTCATCGCTCTGCCGATCGCGAAGCTGGAAAGACCGTCAGCGCCGATCACTTCATCGCCGTGTGCGATTGGCTCAATTGCGAGCCGATGGAGTTTCGTCTTCGCTAGATCAACGGCCCCTACCTAAGCCGAAGTCTCACGTTTGTCGCGGGATACTCATGTAGGCTTGGGTGGGGCCGGCCGCGACAGTCACCCGCCACGCCTCTCAACGATGCGCACCAGGCTACCTGAATTGACAGGGGCGCCCGGAGGGAACGCAGGGAATGCGGGTGTTTCAAGCGGAATGATAGATGATTTGTCGCAGCCTAGAACGAAACGTCCTTCAAAGGTCCGGTGGACCGGTGGTGAACCGTTTGAACGCAACATAGAGCGAACATGCGCACCCTGGTGCAATTGAAACGCTACACTTCCTGCCGTTCTTGACTAAGCCCCAATAATTCCTGACTCTGGTGTCGCAGGTTCGAATCCTGCCGGGAACACCATTCAAATTAATGGCTTAGATGGGTGCAACTCTGGGATCAGCGGTGCTGAGGAACACGCGCAGCCAGTTTGCTTCAAAGTAGACGTGGATTATCGCAGCGGGTGGATTTGAAGCTGGGTTTTGCGAGCGATGTGCCGTCTGCTCATGCCACTGGCGGTGGGGCCGCCCGCTCCGACATTGTCCTTCTAGCCCTCGCGGTCTTTGCTATGCGCTCCGCGCGTCTTCACCAACGGGGCGACGCTGGCGCGCGGTGCCAAGATCGGCATTCCAAGGGCGAGTTTTGGTGACGCCTCCCCTCGCTGACTGGGGGGTGCGAGCGGACGATTGTGTGACAGTGAGCCTTTTGTTCGAGATGACGCTGGACGAGGCACGGCGAGCACAATGCCCGCCGCGCTACAATGTGCCTCAATGGGGCTCTGACGCCGGCAGCCAGAGCGCGTCACGCCCCCATGGAGGCGCGCCGCGCTCTGGCTTCACTTGTCGGTCGCGGGTGCACGGGACGCCGGATGATTCCATCCGGCTGTGACCCGCTCTACCTATAGAAGCTTTGAAGGTTGATCACTCTAAGCTCCGCCAACACTCAGAAGTGCTCTTAAAGAACCCTTCACATGTTCCTTTGGTGGGACACCAAACAGCGACGTTCCTTCGGAGCCGACACCATCAGAAGCCCGCGGTGGGCCTGATGGGTCAACCCCACCGAAACGCGCTTGCGCGTTTCGGCAACGTCTGAGGCCGGCAACTGTGCCGGCTGAGGCGAAGCCGTGGGTTGATGCATCAGGGCGACCGCGGGACACTTGACGATAGGCGGGAGCAGTAGGCACGGCCCCCTACGGCAGTTCCGCCATGAACAACGTTGATGGAAACCACACCTAGCTGAAGGGGTTGATCAGCACCTCATCGAGGCTGGCGCCGGTCACGCCGCTGAGTTCAGCAAGCGCAATGAAGTCGTCTTCAGGGCCAATGGCTGCCTCTAGGATCGTGTTGCCGTTCCTTTCCACCAAACGGAGTGCGCTGTCGTCCACCGACCCGTCTTCAGCCACCAGTACGCCCAACTCGAGCCGCACGCCGTCTTCTCCAACAGTAAAGTCGGTGATGACGTCTGCCGCGCCGAGATCGCCAAGAATGAAGACATCGTCGCCGGCGCCACCGGTGAGCGTGTCAACGCCCACACCGCCATCGAGGGTGTCGTCGCCACGCGAGCCGTCGAGCCGGTCGCGGCCGGCTTCACCAAAGAGGGCATCGGAGCCCGCTCCGCCGTCGACGGTGTCAGCGCCGGCGCCAGCAAACACCGTCTCGTTGAGTTCGGTGCCGGTGAAGGTGTTAGCTCCCCATGTGAGCATGGTGGGTGTTTCGCGTGTGACAATCTGGTCGGTGCTGATGGTGGCATCTTGGAACACAAGTGTTTCCACATCGATGAGGGTGTCTGTCCCCTCGTCGATACCAACAGGGTTGCGATGCCACACGACCACCTCTCCAGTCGCTGGGTCGCGGCCGATCAAGTAGTCCGCCACCAGACCGGAATAGTGCGCTTCATCGGCTTGGCTGCCGCCGAAAATGAGGTCATCGCCTTCCCCGCCGCGCAGCGTATCGGCGCCGTTGTCGCCGGTGATTGTATCCTCACCACTGCCGCCCAGGATGATGTCGGCATTGCTGCCACCGCCGAGGCTATCGTCACCGGCGCCGCCGTCGATGCTGTCTTCATCTTGGCCGCCTCCGATGATGTCAGCGCCGGCATCGCCGAAAATGGTGTCATTGCCTTGGCGGCCCACAATGGTGTCGTCGCCGAACCCGCCAAACACACGGTCGCGCTCGGAGCCGGCGCCTATGGAATCGGCGCCGGTTCCGCCGGAGATGGTGTCGTTGCCCTTCCCGCCGCGCAGGAAGTCATCACCGCTGCCGCCGTCGACACTGTCTTTGCTGGCGCCTGCCCTCATCCAGTCATCGCCCGAGCCGCCCAACACCGTGTCACGGCTGGAGGACGACACGATCCTGTCGTCGCCATCCCCACCATCGATGAAATCTTCCCCGCCGCGGGTGCGCACACCATCATCGCCGCCCCCGGCGGTGATGGTGAGATCCCGGCCGCCAGCCTCGCGCGCGTCGATCACGTCGTCAAAGCCGCTGCCTTCGATGGTGTCGACAGCAATCCCGAAGGCGCCTGTTAGCTCCCCTTCGGTGACGATGAGATCCCCATCAGCAGCCCCCATCACCACGGTATTATCTGAGCGGGACGCAGCGAGGGAGAAGGTGCCGTCAGGGTCATCATCAAGGAGGGTGATGGTCACCTCATCGATGATTTCGCCTGCGCCATTTTTCGCGTCAATGGCAACCGTCAAGTATTTGTGGAGTTCGCTGATGTCGTCAGCAGCAACGTCTAACGTGATTTTCACCTCAGTCTCGCCGGGGTTGAACCGCACCGTGCCGGAGGGGAGCACCCCGCCCGCAAAGTCTTGTGCGCTAACCCCTGCGTCGAGCACCGCCCAGTCGACGTTGACCGTGCCTGACAGATCGCCGAGCCGGTAAAGGATGAACTCCACACGGGTCGGCTGTGAAGACGTTCCCTCCTCCACCTGAATGTCGGGGGCGCCGATGCCGACCATGGGCGGGGCGTCCGGGATCGTTGCCGGATCGGGCTCCACGGCCATTTGCGGATCGGCCGCTAGGTTTGCTGCGGTGCGGGCAAAGCTTGCATCCCCGGTCAGGGCCACGTCGGCGATGGCCGCATCGCGCAAGATCGGATCTTCGATACCGAAAGTGTCGACAATGGCTTCCGCCTCAGCCACCACAGCGTCGGGAAGGTCCTCGATGCTGATGGCAAAGGGCGGGAAGCTGCGGTCTTGGAAGTCCTCCGTGCCTTGGCCGGGCCCATAGGTGAAGAGGCTCTCAGCATCGGTGATGCGCCAGGCTTCGGCGTAGGGGCCATAAAGGGTGTCAAAGTCCAAGGGCTGGGGCAGCACGGCGCCACCATCGGCCAAGGGCATGGCAAGGTCGTTGTTGGGGTCGCCATCAGCGTTGCCTAGGAGGCCTTCCACCATGCCGGTGCGGCCCTCATCGAGGAAGACGCACACATCAAGGCGGCCATCGCCGAGCCCCACCATCACCTGCTCGCCCGTCGCAAGAACGGCAAAGACCTTACCGTTGCCGTCAGCAAAGATTTGGCTGCCGTCGTCCATCAGGATGGGGGCGGAGCTGTCGAACCGTGTGGCGACGCCATCGATGGCGAGGCGAATGTCGGCGGTGGCGTCAATCATCACTTCTTGGTCGCCCATCTTGAAGGCGACGGCGGTGATGACGGAGACAGCATCGCCAAGCGGGGCGGTACGCACCTGTACATCAAGGGGACGCTCAGCATCTGTGGAGCGCACCAAGGTAAACTCCCCTGCCGCCTGGAAGGCGTAGTAAGCGCCATCGAGGGTGACGATGTGCGGCTCACCGAAGATATCGGCCTCGGGGCCGGGAGGTGCTGGCGGCGGGGTGGGGCTCCCTGCGCCTCCACCGCCA
>JBCDLN010000314.1:0-4355 GCA_038745295.1 Pseudomonadota bacterium
CCAGCCCCTCCGGCGTGCCGCTTGAGGCGAGTTCAGTGCCGTGGAAGTACGATGAAATCCGCTCGTACTGCCCGTAAAAGATGGTCTCTTTCTGGGCTTCAAAGTCATAAAGGAGGTTCAAGGCACGGCGCACGCGGGGGTCTTGGAACTTCGGCAGCCTGAGATTGATAACGAAGGCTTGCATGATCCCGCGCGCTTCGTTCGGGAACGCTTCAAGCACCACATCGCCGCGGGTTTTAGCAGGGAAATCGTATCCGAGGGCCCAGTTTTTGGCGCTGTTTTCGGAGCGGAAATCGAACTTGTCACCCTTAAAGGCTTCAAGCAGGACCGTCTGGTCGCGGTAAACGTCGTAACGCATGGTGTCGAAGTTGTTTTTGCCAACGTTGACGGCAAGGTCCTTGCCCCAATAGTCCGGCACACGGTCATATTCGACGAAGCGGTTCGGCTCGAACACCCCAATTTTATAGGGCCCTGACCCCAGTGGCGGCTCCAAAGTGCCAGACATGATATCGCGCGCCTTGCCGTCAGCGTCGGTTCCGGTCCACCAGTGCTTGGGGAGGATTTGGAGCTGACCCACGATGTGCGGCAGTTCTTTGTTGCCGGCGCGGGCGAAATCGAACCTCACCACGTTGTCACCCATATCCCGCGCGCCGGTGACGTCCTTGTAGTAGAAGGCGCGGGTGGGGTCGGCTTCTTTGGTAACCTCAAGGCTCCAGATCACATCGTCGACGCTCACCGGGGTGCCGTCATGCCAGCGCGCCTCTGGCCGGATGCGGTACTCCACCCACGAATAGTCATCGGGGTGGCGCACACCGTCCGCCAACAGGCCGTACATGCCGGAGATGTCCACCTCGTCAAAGGCGGTCGTCATCAACGTGTCGTAGATGAGGAGGGAGCCTGGGGCGAGGTTGCCCCGCTGGAGGACAGGGTTGAAGCTGTCAAATCCCGCCGACGACGACAAACGCACACGCCCGCCGCGGGGCGCATCAGGATTGACGTAGCTAAAATGCATGAAGTCCGGACCATAGCCCGGCGTCTCTGAGAGCGACGACGCGTGGGACCACGTCAGGTCCTCGCTGTGGGCAGGCAACACTGCGAGCGCAGGCGATAGGGCGATGGCCGCCGCAGCGACCAGCGTCGTCGTCATGGGACGCATGTGACACCTCATTGTTCCAGCACACTCTTAAGCTTATCGGGCGGACCCCGCTTCGCAACCCGTAGGGCCCACAGCTAACCGAGATGTAATCGCAATACCCGGTGCCAACCCCTCATGACCGCGCAAACACACTCAAATCAAGTCATCCACACTGTAATTAATTCACATATTAATCGACGACGAATTCGCACAAGATATTGAAAATATGAGTTCTTTTGGCATCTTGAGCCACCGCCATAAAAAAACCCGGCCTTGAGGCCGGGTGGTTTGGTGAGCATCCCATTGCATGTGCGGCTCGATGCCTCGCGCCGCACAATTTTGCGTCAGCTGTCGGCTGCGGCAGTTTCAGGGTCGCGCAACAACGATTGTTTGCCTGCACCGACGACGTCGGCGCAGGCTCCAACCAGTGAGTGATTGCCGATCAGGGCATCACTCCTCCTGCCTATTGTACGGGGTTCACGATCTCCACCCGCGAAGAACGGGCGGGCTCTATAACCACGTCCGGACCCTCATCATCGTCGACAGCCGCCGTGTCCACCGCCTCTTCGGCGTCAGCCGATGCCGGTGCGGCGGCCCGATCGTCATCCGAGGCGGTTGGCGCCGCATTCGGACCATCGGTCGCAGCGTCAGACTGGGCGGGCGCAGGATCTGCTTCTGGCCCAGCGCCGGCTGCCTCCGGCGCGGGTGACCCTGCGTCAGCATCGCCACCTGCGGGTGCTGAGGCAACGATGGCGCCTCCGTCAGGCGATATGGAGTGGAGCCAAGAAATGATCGCGGCGCGCTGGGCATCATCCTTTACCCCGGCATAGGCCATCCGCGTGCCCGCAACCACTTCCATGGGCGCTTCCAGGTAGGCGTTGAGCGTATCCACGTTCCAGGCGGGGTGCGCTTCAGCATAACCCCTCATGGCGTCGGAATAGTCAAAGTCTCCTTTGCCGGCGATGGGGGCGTTGAAAACGTTGTGGAGGTTCGGGCCGAGCCTATGGCCTTCGCCCTCAGCAACGGTGTGGCACGCCATGCAGATGGCGGCTGCGGCAAGACCATCAGCCGGGTTGGCAGAAGCGACCATTGTGGTGAAGCTGTCCATCCCCGGCGCTGCAGCTTGCTCGTCGCTGGCCCCACCGCCCGCAGGCTCCGCGGCGGCGGGTGCCTCATCGGCAGGCGCTGCTTCGGTCGTGGCAGCATCCGTCACAGTGCCTTGCGTTTCGACAGCTGCCACCTCAGCCGGTGCATCCGGAAGCGGCGGACCATCGGGCGACACCGACTGGAGATAGGCGATGACGTCAGCGCGGTCCTCAGGATCTTTGATGCCTGCGTAGCCCATGCTGGTTCCAGACACCCAGCCTTGAGGGTTCTCCAAAAATCCACTCAGCTCATCGTAAGACCAGGTTTTGCCCTCGCCATAACTTGTGAGGGCGGCTGAATAGCCAAACCCGTCAGCGGCAGCCATGTCTCGGCCGACAATGTTATAGAGTTGAGGGCCAATGCCGTTGGCGCCGCCAGCCTCAAACGCGTGGCATGCGCCGCACACACGGGCAGCCCGCTCACCGGCGGCAGGGTCAGCACTTGCCAGAAGGACCGAGAAGGGGAGCTCTTCCTCTTCGACAGCCTCATCCTTGGCTTCTTCGATCCGCACCGCGTAGGCGGGATCATAAAGGGGCGCTTCGTCGAAAATGATGTCAGACAGCACGCTGACGCCCATCGCAAAGACAAATGCGGCCAGGACGGCGCACAAAATCTTATTCAGCTCGTAAGCGTTCATTCCCGCTCGCTTTCTTGTTCCGTTCTGCCGTCCGGCGAAACCAGACCCTTCCACCCATTTTCAATGGGCAGCATTTCACGGTATGTGACCCTCAGCCTTGTGCTGGCAAGCTTTAGTTGGACTAGGTTTAGTTCGAGTTGCTGGCCTGGGCAAATGAGACACCGCCGCGCACAAGGCCCCCGATGACAGTCAGGTGCAAGCCTCAGCCGCCCGCCGCGCTTGGACGCAACGGCCGCCCGCACTCCCAATTTTCTCCCACATGGCTGTTGCAGCGCCGGTTGTGCGATGCTTGTGATGATCAACTCCTCTGTCGGCGTATCGTTCTATGACCAGTGTTCTTCGTGTTGCCTTCCAGGGCGAACCCGGCGCCAACTCCCACATAGCCGTCACCGAAACATTCGCGTCGGCCGAGGCTGTGCCCCTGCCTACCTTCGAAGACTGTTTTGCTGCCATCGAGCAGCGCACCGCACGCTATGCGATGATCCCCATCGAGAACTCGGTGGCTGGCCGGGTTGCCGATATTCATACGCTGTTGCCCACATCCCACGTTTTTTTTGTGGGCGAGCACTTTTTGCCCATCCGTCACCAACTCGTGGGACTGCCCGGCGCCTCTATTAACGACGTGCGCACAGTGCACAGCCACGTCCAAGCTCTGGGCCAGTGCCGCTCGCGGCTGCGTCAGCTCGGTCTGACACCGATCGTTGCCGCCGACACGGCAGGCTCTGCCCGTGAGGTGGCCCAAGCTGGCGATCCCTCCCGCGCCGCCATCGCCTCCCGCCTGGCAGCAGAGATCTACGGGCTCAACATTTTAGCGAGCGACATTGAGGATGAGGCCCACAACACGACGCGCTTTGTGGTGGTGTCTGCCGAGCCTGAGGCCGTGCCCCACGGCGTTCAAGCAATGACCTCAATGCTGTTTCGGGTGCGCAACGTCCCCGCCGCGCTCTATAAGGCGATGGGCGGCTTTGCCACCAATGGCGTGAACATGGTGAAGCTGGAGAGCTACCAACTGGATGGGCGCTTCTACGCCACCATGTTTTATGCCGATATCGAGGGCCATCCAGGTGATGATCATGTCTCCCAAGCCCTTGAAGAGCTCCATTTTTACTCCGAGGAGCTGCGCATCATCGGCACCTACCCCGCAGCGCCGTTTCGCGAGCAGCTGAGTGCGAGCGGCTCCGGCGGACGAAAACCACGGCTGGACAGTTAAGCGTCCGCTTGAGCCTTGCGCCACACTCTCAGGGGACCTTGTGCCAGCGGCCCGTGACGCGCTTTTGGCGCGCGGGACTTCCGTTTCTACAGCGCTGGGTGAAAAAGAGCACAGGTGCCTTTGGAGGCGGCGTGCTCTTTCAAGGCCTTGGTGCTGTGCCGATAAGCAAAGGCACGATCACCCTTAGCGGTTATGCGCTCACCGGGGTCGGTGCATCAGCGAGCACA
>JBCDLN010000315.1:0-4304 GCA_038745295.1 Pseudomonadota bacterium
GCATCTCGTTGCGGGTGAAGAAGTGCTTGTACATGGGCGACAGGTAGCTTTGGGCGCGTACCCGGGCGATCTTTGTGGGGACTTGGAAGAGGGTATGGGCCACCTGGCAGGCGACCATGTTGACCTCGTCCGCCTGGGTGACGGCGACCAGAAGGTCAGCGTCTTCCCCGCCTGCTGCAGCAATCACGTCTGGGTGGGAGCCGTGGCCCACAACGCCGCGCACGTCGAGCTGATCGCGCACGTTGGCGATCAGGCCGGGCGCCACGTCGATCACCGAGACGTCATGGCCTTCGGCGGACAGGCGCTCAGCAATGCCGAACCCCACCTGCCCTGCCCCACAAATGACTACGCGCATGGCGCTTGCCCCGTCTGGTGCCTCCCTCGCGCCTGATGCTTAGGCGATGCCGAGGGTCTTGAGCTTCCTGTGGAGTGCTGATCGCTCCATGCCCACAAACTCAGCCGTGCGCGACACGTTTCCGGAGAACCGGTTGATCTGCGCCTTGAGGTAATCGCGCTCGAAAATTTCCCGCGCATCCCTGAGCGGCAGCGCCATGATATGCTCACCGCCCGTTTGCGACGACAGCGGCGGAACTATGGCGCCAATCTCGTTGGGCAAAAAGTCTGCGCTGATGGCATCGTTGGGGTCGCCATCGCGGGTGAGGATGAGGAGCCGCTCCACGTTGTTTTTGAGCTGGCGGACATTGCCCGGCCAGTCGTGCGCTTGGAGGACGGCCATGGCGTCTTCCCCCACGATCCGGCGGGGCAGACCCTGACTCTCGGCGGTTTGGCGCACGAAATAGTCAATCAGCATCGGCACATCTTCGCGCCTTTGCGCAAGGGCCGGCACGCGGATGGGGACCACCGAAAGGCGGTGGAAAAGGTCCTCGCGCACCCGCCCGTCGTTGATTTCCTCCTGCAGGTCGCGCGCGGAGGAGGAGATGATGCGCACATCCACCTTCACCTTGCGCGCGCCACCCACCCTGTTGAACTCTTGGCTCACCAGCACGCGCAAAATGCGGGCTTGGGTTTCAAGGGGCATGTCGCCGATCTCATCGAGATAGAGCGTGCCGCCGTGCGCCTCTTCGAGGGCTCCCACAGATGGTTCGTGCCCTGGCCGCTCTTCGGCGCCGAACAACGCCTCTTCAAAGCGATCGGGCGTGATGGTGGCCGAGGAGAGGACAACAAAAGGCCCATCCTTGCGGAAGCTTTTGGTGTGGATCGTGCGCGCCACCAGCTCTTTGCCCGAGCCTGAAGGACCCATGATCATGATGCGCGAGTTGGTGGGCGCCACTTTGTCCACCGTGGAGCGCAGCTGGTTCATCAGCACAGAGCCACCGATGAGGTCTTGGAACTCGCCGGTCTTGCCGCTGAGCCGCTCCACCTCGCGGCGCAGTTTGGAGGCTTCGAGCGCCCGCTCCGCTGTCAGCACCAAACGGTCTGCCTTGAGCGGCTTTTCGATATATTCGTAAGCGCCCCGTTTGATGGCCGAGACGGCGGTTTCGATGTTGCCGTGACCGGAGATCATCACGATCGGGAGCGTCGGGTGCTGGGCGCGGATCGTGTCGAGCAGCGCCAGCCCGTCCATCTTTGAGCCCTGGAGCCAGATATCGAGGAAGATGAGTTGCGGCCGGCGCGACCCCACAGCGGCGAGCGCTTCGTCACTGTCAGCGGCGGTGCGGACCTCGTAGCCTTCGTCTTCCAGAATACCAGCGATGAGATTTCGGATGTCGATCTCATCGTCAACGACCAAAATGTCAGACGCCATTGGAACCCCGGACTTCCCTAAACACGTGCCCCTCAGGGCAGAACTGATTGGTCGCGCGCCTCACGCCGACCGTCAAGGATCACGCCCTACCAACCCAGCGCACGCGGGGCAAACGCGTTGACACCCTCTTGAGTGATGCACTAACGACCGATGACCTTTGCGTACCAAGCCGCATTATTGGGAATCGGAAATGGCAACCGAATTTATCAAACTCTACTCCGAAAGGAACAGCGGGTCGAATTGGTTGCGCAGTATTGTGGACGCCAACATCGACGCCCGCTCGTTCCCGCTGACCGGCAAAGAACGCCGTCAAATTCCCGGGCAAGACCGCATGCCCAAGGAGATTCGCAAGCTCACCCGCGCCCTTCCGCCCCGCGATCCTAAAGAGTTCGAGGCGCGCAAAGATAAGATCAACGAGGTGCGCTCCAAGTGGTCTTTCGGATGGAAGCACTGTGCACCCCAGCTCGAGACTCTTCAGGAGAGTTCTCTTTTCGACAAAACCGCGTTCATCTTTCTAGTCAAAAATCCTTACTGGTTTGTTCGTTCGTTGCATACGCGGCCCTATAACCGGCTGGTCAATAACAAAGTGACTCTGGACAAGTTCGCCACGCAGCCTTGGCCACTTCAGGGGCGCGATGGGCTCACCGGCGAGTATGTGGATAGCCCCATCCACCTGTGGCAGGAAAAGCTTCGCGCTTACCTCGCGGTGATGGAGGCTGTGCCGGATAAGACAATTCTCATCAAATACGAGGAATGTATTGTGGATATTGAAGCGGTGCTCCGCCAGATTGCCGAAAAATTTTCGGTCCCCCGCCTGGAACTCAAAGTGATGACGGCAGACTCTAAATCAGGCGTTGAGCGCGACCCGAACTATTACATCAACAAATATCTGGCGACGGACTATGAGAAATACTTCTCTGCTAAGTCTCTCGCCTTCATGAACGCTGCGCTCGACCAAGATCTCACTGGCTCGCTGGGCTACGAGACGGCCAAAATTCCGGCCTGACGCCGCGCTCGGCAAGGGGATTATCCTTCCCCACCCCTCCCACCTTGATAGGTGGCGGGATGCGTGCCGGGCGTGTCTCAACAGGATCGCATCCTATAAGCAGCTGGGTTTCACCACGGCAGGAGCTGCGCGCGCTTCACTGCCCGCGGGCAGCTAGAGCACGATCTGCTCAGTTTGAATCAAACTGAGCAGATGAAAACGTGCTCGCCCCTGAAGAGCGCGCATGTTGTCCTCGCTCGACCTGACCCAGATCGATCGAGGATGCGCTAGGCCTGCGGGGCTGGTGGCAAAATGAAGCGGATGCAGGCGCCGCGCGTGTTGTCGCTCACCGCGGACGCATCCAAGAGTTCAATGTGACCGCCCTGCTCCTCAGCAATTTTGTTTACAATGGCAAGGCCGAGCCCGGTCCCCTTCGCCCGGGTGGTCATGTAGGGCTCCAGTAGCCGTTCGCGGCCTTCTGCGGGAAAGCCGATCCCGTTGTCGATGATGTCGACCACCACCTCGCCCGTCTCGCTGTGACCGACCCGCACAAAAATCCGGCCAGGGCCGCCGCGGTCAGCCTCGCTGGTTTGCTCAATGGCTTCGGCGGCGTTCTTGACGAGGTTGGACAGAGCCTGGGTCACGAGCCTGTGGTCAAAGTTTGCAATGACAGGATCGTCAGGGATTTCAGTATCTTTGATGATGCTCTCATGGCTGATCCCTTGGACGAACACCGCTTCGCGCACCGCCTCGCGAATATCGCGCCGCTCCATGGCGGGTGCTGGCATCCTGGCGAAATTGGAGAACTCGTTGACCATGCGGCCAATGTCATCCACCTGGCGCACGATGGTCTCCACGCACTGGTCAAACACCTCCCTGTCATCAGAGATGCGTTTGCCGTAGCGCCGCTTGATGCGTTCAGCTGATAGCTGGATCGGAGTCAGCGGATTTTTGATTTCGTGGGCAATGCGGCGGGCCACATCGGCCCAGGCTGAGGTGCGCTGAGCGGTGACAAGATCGGTGATGTCATCAAGGGTCAGCACGAATCCAGGGCGGGTTTGATCGGCCCTGTCGGTGGTGGCGCGCACGGTGATGATGCGCTCCCGTCCCCGGCGGGATAGGGAGATTTGCTCCGGCTTAAGGCCCAGACGGAAGAGCCCGCCCTCCCCTTCAACGAGCGGGCGAAGCTCTGGCACCACTTCCCCGATGGGCCGCCCCACCGCGTCACGCGAATCAAGATCGAGCATGTTGAGCGCTGAGGTGTTGGCGAGCGACACCCGATATTCAGCATCAATCCCGATCACCCCCGCCGACACCCCGCCCAGCACCGCCTCGGTGAAGCGGCGGCGGCGGTCCATCTGGTCGTTGGCGGCAATGAGGTCGTCCCGCTGGGATTTGAGCCGGCTCGTCATGGCGTTGAAGGTTTCGCCAAGGTGGGCAATGTCGCCATCAAAGAAGCGGACAGGGACCTCAACGCTGAGATCGCCTTTGGCCACCGCATCAGAGGCACCGATGAGTTCGCGGATCGGGGCCACCAAGCGGTTGGCAAACCCA
>JBCDLN010000316.1:0-4282 GCA_038745295.1 Pseudomonadota bacterium
CGCCTCCCGAAGCGGCAACGCAGAGATTACGCTTGAGTTTGCCATCGGCACCAACATGGACCGCGCGCTTCTCCTGGTGGCCAACCGGCTCGACCGCGTCTCCAGCTATCCCGAAGAAGCCGATGAGCCGACGCTGGGCACATCAGGTTCAGAAGACAACCCCATCGCCTGGTTCATCCTGAAACGGGCACCGGGCAACGACACCCCGATCCACCACTTTGGCGACTTTTCTGACGATGAGGTTCGCGAAGCGTTTGAGCGGGTATCTGGCATTTCGGGCGTCAACGTGTTTGGGGGGGCTGAGCGCGAACTCCAAATTGTTGTGCGGCCCGAGCGGCTTGCCCAGTATCGCCTCACCATTCCGCAAATCGTCAGCCGTTTGCGGGAAGAAAACATCTCCGTCTCGGCAGGCGATGTGGAAGAGGGCAAGCGCCGCTACGTGGTGCGGGCTCAGGGCCAGCTCAACAATATCGACGACCTTAACGCGGTTGTGGTGCGATCAAGCGCGGGCGATGCAGCCGGGGCTGCAAATCCCCTAGGGAGCTTCGGCCGCGTTCTCCTCGGCGATATCGCGGACGTGGGCTTTGGCTACACCGAGCCCACCACCCGCATCCGCCACCGTGGCGATCCGGCCATTGCCATCAACCTCGTGCGCGAAACCGGCGCCAACGTCATCGAGACCATGGAGGGCGTTCGCCAGGCCCGCGATGACCTGATTGCCGGTCCCATCACACGCGAGGGGCTCACCTTCGAGCAGGTCTACGACGAGACGATCTACATCAACAGCGCCATCGACCTGGTGATCCAGAACATCTGGGTGGGCGGGCTCTTGGCCGCTGCGGTCCTGATGGTGTTTTTGCGCTCACCTCGGGCGACGCTCATTGTCTCGATCGCTATTCCCATTTCGGTGATTGCCTCATTTGTGGCGATGAGCGCCCTGGGCCGCACCCTCAACGTCATCTCGCTGGCAGGGATTGCGTTTGCAGTGGGCATGGTGGTGGACGCTGCCATCGTGGTTCTTGAAAACATCTTCCGGCTTCGCCAGCAGGGAATGTCGCCCACCGAGGCAGCCTACCAAGGCGCGCGCCAGGTTTGGGGCGCTATCTTGGTGTCCGCGTTGACGACGGTGATGGTCTTTATCCCGATCCTCACCATGGAGCTCGAAGCTGGGCAGCTCTTCCGCGATATTGCCGTGGCGATCTCGGTCTCGGTGCTGCTTTCCCTCGTGGTGGCGGTCACGGTGATCCCGGCGCTCTCCTCGCGCCTTCTGGTGAAGGATGTGCCCAAGCGGCTCCTTCCGCTTCCCATCATTGACCACTTTGCCCGCGCATTCCGCTGGGTGACGCTAAAGTATGTCGCCTCGGTCAATTCCAGCCGGGCCTTTGGGGCGATCGTGGTCGTCGGGATTTCTGCAGGGGCCATCGCGTTCATTGTCCAGAACCTTCCCAAGCTTGAGTATTTGCCGGAGGGGAACCGCAACCTTGTGTTCGGCATCCTTATCCCGCCGCCTGGCTATAACCTTGACACCACCAACGCCATTGCTGAGCGGGTGGAAGAGGCCGCGCGGCCGCTTTGGGAAAAGGAAGATACGCCAGAAGGTCCACCTGCAATGGATTCCTTCTTCTTCGTGGCGCGCACGGGCACCTCATTCGTCGGCGGGACCGCCAAGGATGGCAGCCGCGCAGGCGAACTCATCCCCATCCTCTCGCGCCCTGTCTTTGCCGAACCGGGGACCTTCGGCTTCATGACCCAGCCCTCCATTTTCGGACGGGGGATTGGCGGTGGGCGGGCCATCGAACTCAACATTTCCGGGCCGGAGCTTGAGCCGATCCTCGCGGTGGCGGGCCGGGCGGCTGGGACCATTGCGGGCCTGCTGCCCCGCCAGGAAGGGCACCAGTTCCGCCCGTTGCCGGGGCTCGAGCTCGGCTCGCCCGAAGTGCGTGCCATCCCCGATCGGATACGACTGGCTGATGCGGGGGTGAACGCTGCCACGCTCGCCTCCACCATTGATGCCTATAATGATGGGCTGAGGGTCGACGAGGTCACTGTGGGGTCCGACATTGTCAACCTCACCCTCAAGGGCGCTGCGCTTCAGCCCAGCGAAGAGCGCACACAATCCATCGAGCGTTTGCCGGTGGTGACGCCGACGGGCCGTATTTTGCCGGTGAGCGCTTTGGCGCAGGTGGAGTTAACGGCCGGCCCGGTCGAAATTCGCCACCGCGAGCGCCTGCGCACCATCACGCTAGAAGTCCGCCCCTCCAACGCCATGCCTTTAGAGGTGGCGCTTGATGTGTTGCGTAACGAAGTGATTGCCCCCATCGAGGCTGATGGGTTGCCGCCCGGTGTGCGCTTTTCCGTCAGCGGTACGGCGGACGAACTCACCAAGACCTGGAGCGCGATCCAGCTCAATCTCCTCTTTGCGCTGGTGGTGGTCTACTTGGTGATGGCGATCTTGTTTGAGAGTTTCGTGTTGCCACTGGTCATCCTGATTTCGGTGCCTGTGGCGGCTGCCGGCGGAGTGGGAGGCCTTGCCCTTCTCAACACGTTCCAGCAACAACCTCTTGATATGCTGACGCTATTGGGCTTCGTCATATTGATAGGCATCGTGGTGAACAATGCCATCCTCATTGTTCACCAAACCCTCTATCACTACAGGACCGACAAGATGTCGGCGCCTGACGCCATCTTAGAGGCCACCAACAACCGGATCAGGCCGATTTTCATGTCGACGCTCACCAGCGTTGTGGGGATGCTGCCTCTGGTGCTCATCCCCGGGGCCGGCTCTGAGCTTTACCGGGGGCTGGGCTCAGTGGTGGTGGGCGGCCTGTCGCTTTCGGCGGTGCTGACGCTCCTGATCGTTCCGCCCCTGATGCGCATCCTCCTCACCACCCCCAATGAAGATATGCGCGCCGCAATGGCTGATGGCGCAGGTGGTGAAGGCCACGAAGCGCCAGCCCCTGCCGAGTAGCGCGAGATTTATGCGCCGCGTGGGCGACGCTTAGATCGTCTCGGTCAGACGTCGATAGCGGGAAAACCGCTCCATGAGAATGGGGGCAAGTTGCGCGTCGGGCTCGGCATCGAACGCGCTTTGAGGCTTGATCGTGAGGTCGCTCGGTGTGCCCACACCGGCCGCGAGCTGGGCGAGCCGCGCTGCCCCGAGCGGTGCCGCCAGATGACCGTTCTGCGGCCGGCGAAGCGGCGCATTGAGGAGCGTCGCGATCAGCGTCATCCAAGTGGCGTTGCGGCTCCCTCCACCCACGACGGCGAACGCATGGGGCTCAAGGCCGAGGGCGCGCTGTGCTTCGACACAGTCTTTCAGCTGAAAGGCAACGCCTTCCAACGCTGCGTAGAAGAGGCCCGCTGCATCAGTGCGCAGGGTGATCCCCGAGAAGGTCCCGCCTGCGTCAGGCCGGTTGAGAGGGGTTCGGATCCCTGAAAACGCAGGGAGCGCCACGGGG
Organism: Pseudomonadota bacterium; assembly: GCA_038745295.1. Lineage (GTDB taxonomy): Bacteria > Pseudomonadota > Alphaproteobacteria > Rhizobiales > Amorphaceae > Acuticoccus. The sequence goes on from JBCDLN010000316.1 coordinate 3,459, forward strand.
GCTTCGCTGAGGTGGCGTGCAAGGTCCCCGTCTACCTTTTCAGCGAGGCTGGCGACATCGCGCCCGGTTGTTGCTGCGATCCATTCCAGCGCGGCTGTTGCCGCCATCACCACCGACATGGACAAAAACTGCCCCGGCGCTGCGTGGGGCGAGGTTAAGATGGCGGCATCAGGCGCTGGGCGGAAGGCGGGGTCGGAAAGGCACACCACCGCCGATGTCCCCAGGGACACCACACCGTCACCGGGCTCCGCCACACCTACGCCGAGGGCACAGGCAAAGTTGTCGCCAGCACCGGCGGCCACAGGAATGCCCGGCCGCAGCCCCCACCGCGCCGCAAGGTGCGGCCGAAGCCCACCTGCAGCCGCGTGGGAGGCAACAACGCGCGGCAGCCGCTCCAAGCTCCATCCTGCCGCATCGCACAGGCTATCATCCCAGGTGGCGCTGGCGCAGTCCATGAGCATGGTGCCTGATGCATCGCTGGGTTCGGTGGCGATCTCCCCGGTCAGCCAAAGCCGCACATAGTCCTTCGGCAGGAGGAGCATCGTCGCGCGAGACAGGGTGTCGGGCTCATGGGCGGCCAGCCACATCAGCTTTGGCGCGGTGATGCCAGGGTCGGGCGCGCAGTTGGTGCGCATCCCAATGTCCGGCACCTTGTCGATCAGCGCTGCGCATTCAAAAAGCGATCGCTGGTCGTTCCACAAAATGGCGTCGCGCACGGGTTTGCCCGCGTCATCGATGAGCACAGCGCCCAGCATCTGCCCCGAAAGTCCGAGACCCGCCACACTCTCCAGCGCGCCCGATGCGGCAAGGCGATCAAGGGCCTC
>JBCDLN010000317.1:0-4260 GCA_038745295.1 Pseudomonadota bacterium
GACAAGGGTTATCGCACCGCCGTCAGAGGTGGGTCGCCTGAGTGACGCGATTGAGACGGCGATCATAGATCAGGCGGCTCTTGGCGCAGCGACGGCGCGCGATGGGGTGCCGGTTCCTGAACTTGTCAGACAATTGAAGGCAAGCCTTGCGCCGCATGACCATCCCTTTGTCCATGTGGGTTTGACCTCGCAGGATGTGCTGGACACCGCTTTAGCGCTTGCTCTCAAGGACTGCTTTGCTCTTTTGAGGGAAAGGCTGCTCACCCTCACCCGCGCGCTCGGGACGCTTTCGCAGCGAGATGGGAACCGCACCCTGATGGCGATGACAAGGATGCAGCCAGCGATCCCAATCACCAGCGAGAAGAGAATTGGGGCATGGCGCCGACCCTTGGATGGGCTTGAGGTGGCTTTGGAAGGTGTGGCGGAGCGCTGCTTGCAACTTCAGTGGGGTGGGCCTGTGGGCATCCGTCCAGGGCCAGATGCTCTTCAGCAAGGGGCACGGTTTGCTGCACATTTGGGTTTGCGCGACGGGAGCGTGTGCTGGCATACCGACCGAAGCCATCTCGCCGACTTGGCGAACTTTCTTTCCAAAACCACCGGCGCGTGCGGTAAAATTGGCCAGGACGTTGCCTTGATGGCGCAGCTGGGGGCGGACACGCTTCAGCTTTCGGGTGGGGGCGGCTCGTCAGCAATGCCTGATAAGCAAAATCCCATTCTGGCTGAAGTTCTGGTGGCACTTGCACGGCGCACGGCTGGTGACGTGGCAAGTATGCACCACGCCCTCATCCATGAGCAGGAACGCTCAGGATCAGCATGGTTATTGGAGTGGCTGACATTGCCGCAGATGCTGGAGGCCGCTGCGTGCAGCACAACGACCGCTGCCAGACTGCTGGGCCAAATTGAGCGCATGGGTGCTCCATAAGGCGCGCGGCGGGGAGCCTGGTGCCGAGCGGGTGATCGTCAGCCCGCAGCATCGGGCTCGATATGGGCTTGCCAGGAGAAGGGCTTTTCTTAGCCATTGGGAGGCCTCTAGGTGACGGCCTCAGTGCTTACAGAACGAGATCCGTGTGTAGGCAAGCAGGCGCAGGGCGACATCGTCTATGGAACCGTTCTGGTAGCGCGTGGCGATGGCACGGAAGTGCTTAAGAGTGTTGGAGAAACGCTGGCCAAAGCTCCAGGAGCGTTAAGACTGCGCTCTGAACGCGGGGCGCCGCGTGCGGTTCGCCACGAGCGCGGTGTTCGCTGATCCGCCGCAATTGGCAAGACTTTCGCGCAAGGTACCGGCGTCGCCGGTGGTTTGTTGCGGATCGTCTGTGGTCGCCATAAACGCCAGCGCCGAAAAGTGGGCTGACATCGGCAGAAGCCATGAGCTGTTTGCCGTGATGGTCTGATGGCGTGATTGCCGTGACGCGATGATCACAGCAGGTGTTTTGTGTGACGATAGCGTCGTGCATCGCCAGCCGTCTTGGCCTGGCGGCCTGCGATCATCGCGCGGCGATGGTCAAAGCTGAGATCTGATCCTTGCTGAGCCATCGGCGGATTGATCGCTGCGCAGCGAGAGGCGCTGGAAGCATCCTAGAGCGCGTCACGCCTCCATAGAAGCGCGCCGCGCTCAGGCGTCACTTGTCGGTCGCGGGTGCACCGGACGCCGGATGATTCCATCCGGCTGTGACCCGCTCTAGGCACAGGCGATGTGCGCCGGGTCTTTTCAGTTCTAATCTCCAAAGGGCAGGGTGGGTGAGACGCGCTCCGTTGGAGGGAAGCCAAATTTGGTTCGTGGAGGAGCGAGAGTTGTCCAAAGAGGGTTGTCTCAAGATGCCGAAACCTTTTGTCTGACATCAGTTTAGCGGCATTCATAGAGCGATTTGGGCTTGCGTTGAGGTGGTCCAACGCAGCAAGTACGTCCAGGCGTCGGCAGACCTTGCACGGTGCTTGAAGCAGCTGAGGAGGATAGGCTCCATGACAGGTCTGTTTGAACGCATTGATCGTCCGCGCCGACTGCCCGACGAAATCGCGCGCTCCATCTCCGAGGCCATAGAAACCGGGGCTTTGAAACCAGGGGACAGGCTGCCCACCGAGCAGTCTCTCTCAGCCCAATTCGGCGTTGCGCGCACCGTCGTGCGTGAGGCTGTCTCGTTGCTCAAGTACGATGGTGTGATTGAATCCCGGCGCGGTGTTGGGGCCTTTATCAGTCAATTAGACAACCGCTCAGCGTTTCGCATTAGCCCAGGGAGTTTTGAAAAACGGCAACAGCTGGTCCAACTGCTTCAACTGCGCACTGGCGTTCAAGCAGGGGCATCGGGACTTGCCGCAACAGCGCACACCCGCTCCGCGCTGAAGGAAATTGAGACATTTTTGTATTCAATGGCATCGGCAGTGCGGGAAGGGCGCAGCGAAGCGGACACCTATCACGATGCGGAGGTTGGCTTTTACCGCGCCATAACTGAGGCGTCAGGCAATCCCTATTACATTGAATTTATTTCCATGATTGAGCGTAAAGTGGAGGAGCGGTTGCGCGCCGTCGCCATCAAAAATGTGCTTGCGGCCGAGTGGGGACCAGGCGTACTTGCTGAACACGAAGGGGTCTACCGGGCGGTCAAATTGCGCGATGCTGATGCGGCGCGCCATGCGACGCGCACTCACTTTGAGCGAGCGGCCAAGCGGCTTGCAGAACGAGCGGATATTACAGATGTCTGACATGACCACCCCCCTCGATGCGTCGGTGACCCCCACCCATGGAGGTCAGGTGCTGGTGGACGCCCTTCAAGTTCAAGGGGTCCAACGCGCCTACGCCATCCCTGGTGAAAGCTTCCTGGCCGCGCTGGATGGGTTTTATGGCAGTCCCATCGACCTTGTGATCTGCCGGCAGGAGGGCGGTGGGGCCATGATGGCCGAAGCCCATGGTAAGCTCACCGGTGAGCCCGGTGTTTGCTTTGTGACACGGGGGCCAGGAGCGACGAATGCCTCCGCTGGCATTCACATTGCGTTCCAAGACTCAACCCCCATGGTCTTGTTTATCGGGCAAGTGGCGCGCGACCAGCGAGACCGTGAAGCGTTTCAGGAGGTGGACTACCGGGCGATGTTCGGGCCGTTGGCCAAATGGGTGGCTGAGATCGACCAGACCGACCGGATTGCAGAATATGTGAGCCACGCTTTCCACGTTGCGGTTTCGGGCCGGCCGGGACCTGTGGTGCTTGCGTTGCCTGAAGATATGCTCTCAGCGCCGTGCATATCAGTGCCCACAAAGGCGGCAACACGTGCTCACCACGGGCCGTCCGCCGATGCGTTGGGCGCAATTGTTGATACGCTCAGTGGGGCTGAGCGTCCTCTCGTCCTTGTGGGTGGGGGTGGATGGTCAGCGGCGGCCTCAACGGCCCTTGCAACATTTGCCGCTCGGTGGGATTTGCCGGTCGGGGCCTCATTCCGCTGTCAGGACTATTTCGACAACCGCCTTGCCCACTACGCTGGCGATGTGGGGATCGGGATCAATCCCAAGCTCGCCCAGAAGGTTCGGGATGCCGACGTGATCTTGGCACTGGGGCCAAGGCTCGGCGAGATGACCACCAGCGGCTACACCCTGCTGAACGTGCCCGAGCCTCAGCAGCGCCTTATTCATGTCCATGCTGATCCGTCAGAGTTAGGCCGCGTCTACAGGCCGGACGTTGCCATTGCCGCCTCGCCAGCACAAACGGCCTTGGCGTTGGCGGGCACCAGCCCCTCGAGCCCGCCACCTTGGAGCGCCTGGCGCGCAGAAGCGCGCGCTGACTATGAGGCATGGCAAGAGCCCCAACGCACGCCCGGTGCGTTGCGCATGGAGGCGGTGGTCAGCCATCTCAACAACGTTCTTGCCGACGACGCCGTCCTTACAAATGGTGCCGGCAACTACTCGGCGTGGCTCCACCGGTACTACCGATACAAGGGGTTCCGCACCCAATTGGCGCCCACGTCCGGATCGATGGGCTACGGGCTACCAGCAGCGGTTGCGGCCAAACTGGCCGCCCCAGAGCGCGAGGTTATTTGCCTTGCCGGCGATGGCTGCTTTCAAATGACCTGTCAGGAGTTTGGGACCGCCTGTGCTGAAGGGGCCAACATTATCGTCCTCATCGCCAACAACGGGCGTTATGGCACAATTTTGATGCATCAAGAGCGGCACTATCCTGGCCGCCCTTCCGGGACCGACCTCAACAATCCAGATTTTGCTGCATGGGCCCGGGCCTACGGCGCCCACGGCGAAACGGTGACGCAAGACAAAGATTTTCC
>JBCDLN010000318.1:0-4233 GCA_038745295.1 Pseudomonadota bacterium
CGATCGTGAGGGAGAGACCATGCGCTTCAAAAGTCTGACAAGTGCGCTGGCGCTGACAGCTGCACTTTCCATTGCCCCACTGACCGCCAAAGCGTGGACATTGGAAGAGGCCGCCAAGCCCTACGCCGGCACCACCATCGACGTGGTGTTCCTTCTGCGCCCCGGCTACGAGGCTGCCGAAGAGATGCTGAAGGAGTTCACCGAGAAGACCGGCATCAACGTCAACATCATCAAGCACCCTTACGAAAATGCGCTGGGCGAGCAGGTCCGCGATTTCGTCGCCCAAGGTGATCTCGATGTGGCGCTGATCGACCTTGTCTGGATCGGCAACTTTGCCGAAAACGGCTGGATCGTTCCGATCTCCGAGTTCACGTCCAACGCCGATCTTGCCGACCCCAATCTTGAGATCGACGATTTTTTCCCGCTGGTGCTGGAAGCCTTCGGCGGGTGGAACGGTGAGATTTACGGCCTGCCGTTCGACAACTATTCCGGCCTCCTCTTCTACAATAAGTGCATGCTCGAAGAGGCGGGTTTCGACGGCCCGCCCACCACCTGGCAGGAGCTGAAAGACACCTACGGCCCCGCGCTCACCAAGGACGGCAAGTACGCCTTCGCCCTCCAGTCAAAGCGCAACGAGACCCAGTCGGCTGACTCGTTTGCCCGCGTGCTATGGCCCTTTGGCGGCTCGTTCCTCGATGATGAGTTCCGGTCCAACCTGATGAGCGAAGAAAGCCAGACCGGCCTCAAGTTCCGCCAGGATCTGATGGAGTATATGCCCGACGGCATTGTCGCCTATGACCATGCCGAAACGGTCAACGCCCTTGCGCAGGGCGATGTGGCGATGATCACCGAGTGGTCGGCGTTCAACTCCACCCTCACCAACCCTGAGACGTCCGCGGTCGCGGACTGTCTTGCGGTGGCGCCTGAGCCCGCAGGCCCCGCCGGCCGCAAACCTGCGCTCGGCGGTTTCTCGCTCGCGGTTGCTTCACAGGCTGACGATGATGAGAAGGCGGCTGCTTGGCTGATGATCCAGTGGCTCACCTCCAAAGAAAACGCGCGCCAGTATCTGGATCTTGGCGGTGTGCCGGCCCGCCAGTCTGTCTATGAGAGCGATGAGGTGCGCGAAAAGTACGGCTTCGTCGATGCGCTGGTGGAGTCTTGGCAAGACGGTGTGCCCGAGTTCCGCCCCCGCTTTGCCGAGTGGCCCGAAATCACCGAGATTGTCCAAGAGTGGGGCACCAAGATGATGCTGGGTGAAGTCACCACCGAAGAGGGCGCCCAAGAAATTGGCGAGCGCATGGAAGAGGTGCTCGAAGACGCTGGCTACTACGACGGCGACAAGCCCCTCGCTCAATAAACCCCAACCCGGCGGCGCGGCGCCAAGACCGCCGTGCCGCTGGGTTTCAGTCAGCACAGAAGAGCGCCCGACAACGCGGGGATCTGAGGCGATGGAAAAGGTCGTTGGCATCGGTGGGGTGTTCTTCAAAGCGCGTGACCCAGAAGCGCTCGGGGCTTGGTACCAAGAGGTCCTAGGTGCCGACATCACGACGGGCATTTGGTTCCAAGAGGCGGGCCCCACCGTCCTTGCCCCCTTCCCCGAAAGCACCGACTATTTTGACCGAGACACCCAAGCCTTCATGATCAACTTTCGCGTCCATAACCTCGACGCGATGATGGATCAGCTCCGGGCTCGCGGCCTCACCGTGATCACGAAAGAAGAGTGGGATTCAGAGGCCGGCCGGTTTGCCCGCATTCACGATCCTGAAGGCAACCCCATCGAACTATGGCAGCCCCCATCCCCGCCCGATGAAAGTCCTGATGAAAGTTCGCGCTAACCCCATCAGTTGCCCGCGGCAACAAGGCTCTGCCATGATGGGCCACCCAGCGCAGCGCCGATGGGACCGTGGCGCAGATCGCCGCGCGGAGGAGCGATGACACAAATCCAAGGCCAGGTCTCGCGCGCCACAATTTGGGGTTTTCTGGGCCCTGCTGTGGCCTCGCTGGCGCTCATAGGGATTGTTCCGCTTGCCTTTGCGGTGTGGACGAGCCTTCGAGACTACAACCTCACCAAATTGGCGCGCCAAAAGTTCATCGGGCTTGAAAACTACGTCGACGTTTTGACCGATGAAGTCTTTTGGCAGGCCATGGGGCGCACCTTCACGCTGCTGGCCATTGCGCTTCCGATCCAGCTGATTTTGGGCCTTCTCATTGCGCTCCTTCTTCATAAGCCGGGGCTGGGCTTCTTGCGCACCCTCACGCGGCTTTCTCTGGTGGTGCCGATGGCCACCACCTACGCGGTGGTGGGTCTTCTGGGGCAGGTGATGTTCAACCTCAAATATGGGGTGATCAATCAGCTCTTGGGGTTCGTTGGGCTGGGGCCGTTCGATTGGCTCGCGAACCCGGATTTGGCGTTCGTCACCGTCGCATTTTGGGACATTTGGCAGTGGACACCGTTTTGTGCGCTGGTGCTTTTGGCGGGTCTCACCACCGTGCCTGGCGAGATCGAAGAGGCCGCGCGCCTTGAGACCAAGAGCTGGTGGACGATCCTGCGCTATGTGCAGCTTCCCTACCTCCTCCCGGGCCTCACCGCGCTCTTGATCTTGCGCACCGCCGACACGCTCAAACTCTTCGACATGGTCTTCACCATGACCCGTGGCGGGCCGGGTGCTGCCACCGAGTTCATCGCCCTTCTCATTCAGCGGGTAGGTTTTCGCGCGTTCGACCAAGGCCTTGCCTCGGCACAGGCGGTGATCTTGCTGGTGATCACAATCGTCCTGTCGCGCCTCTACATCCGCGTCTTTTACCGCGAGGTGGACCGATGAGCGCGGACACCACGGCGCCCGCGCCCACCGCCGCCGCGGCACGGCCGGCAAGCACCTCGACCACTCAGCCCGGCACCGGGTCGGTCTGGGGGCAGGTGGCGCTCCTTACGGTGATCATCCTTTTTTGCGTCTTCCCGTTCTACTGGATGGTGACCACAAGCCTCAAAACGCAGGTGGTTGCCCTTCAAGATCCGCCGGCGTGGATCTTCTCCCCCACCATCGCCAACTACATCGAGGTCCTCTTCGACGATGGCGTCGGTCGCACCCTCATCAACTCGCTCATTGTGGCGGTCTGCACAACGGGCCTTGCGCTCGCCCTCGGGGTGCCCGCCGCCTACGCGTTGGCGCGGTTTGAGTTTCGCGGCAAGACCGAGCTCTGGTTCTGGTTCATCACCAACAGGATGGTCTCACCCATCGTGTTAGCGCTCCCGTTCTTTTTGTTGGTGCGCTGGCTTGGCCTTCTCGACACGCACTTGGTGCTGATCCTCGTCTACCTCACCTTCAATCTGCCCATTGTCATTTGGATCTGCACCGACCAGTTCCGCTCTATCCCCCGCGACCTTGACGAAGCCGCCATCCTGGAAGGCGCCTCGCAGTTCACCATCTTCCGCAAGATCTGCCTGCCGCTCGCCAAACCCGGCGTGGCGGTGTCGGCGATCTTCTCGTTCATCTTTTCTTGGAACGAGCTGATGTTTGCGCTCGTACTCACCCGCACGGACGCCAAGACAGCCCCTGCCATGGCCGTCTCCTTTATGGAGGGCTACAACCTCCCCTACGGAAAGATCATGGCGACCTCCACGTTGATTGTGATCCCGGTCATCATCTTCGCGCTCATTGCCTCCAAGCAGCTGGTGCGTGGGCTCACCATGGGCGCCGTCAAGTAGCCCTGATGCGGGTCTTGGGCATCGATATCGGAACCTCTGGCGTGAAAGCCGTGGTGGCGGAGGCTGGCGACAGGGTGATTGCCGAGGAGGGTGTGGCGATTGCTGTCAGCACGCCTCACCCGGGGTGGAGCGAGCAGTCGCCTGACCTTTGGTGCAACGCGCTTGGAGAGGCCCTTGATCGCCTTGCTGCATCGGGCGCGCTGGAGAGTGTGGCGGGTCTCGGGCTTTCGGGGCAGATGCTGGGCGCTGTGCTCATCGATGACGCGGGCAAACCCGTGCGCGACGCCATTTTGTGGAACGACCAGCGGTCGCTTCTTGAATGCGCAGCGCTTCTCGACAAGGTGCCGGACATTGGGATGCGCACCAACTGCGCGCCCGACCCTGGGATCACCGCACCAAAGCTCATGTGGCTGGCCGCCCATGAGCCGGACACCCTGTCTCGCGCGACGATGCTCCTCCTGCCGAAGGACTATGTGCGGCTTTGGCTGACCGGGGAGATCGCCACCGAACCCAGCGATGCATCAGGC
>JBCDLN010000319.1:0-4230 GCA_038745295.1 Pseudomonadota bacterium
GGCAACACCTGTCATCCCGATGTCGACCGTCCCGCGTTGATAGGCCAAGAACTGCTCAGAGCCCGAAATCAACGTTGGCACGCCGCCGACGGTCTCAACCCACTGCCCCAAAGTCTTGCCGAAGACCCGGGCTTTCTTGCCTTTCATATCATCAGGCGTGGCGATGGGGTCGCCATTGGACAGCAAGATGACGGTCCCATAGGCTTGCCACCACAGCACCTTGGCGCCGGTTTTGGCAATGGCCGCATCGATTTCACCGCGCACGGGACTGTCGGGCGCCACGGCCGCGCGCACCCGCTCCTCGGTGTTGAGGAGAAAGGGCATATAAAAAACGTCCACCGCCGGGATTTCGCCCACATAGCGGGTGAGGGATGCCACGCCCATCTCAATTTGGCCGGAGCCAACAGCTTCAGGCACTTCTTTGTCTTTGTAGAGCTGTGCCGAATCGTAAATTTCCACGTGGATGGAGCCGTTCGACAGCTTCTCCACCTCATCTTTGAACAAAACTAAGTTTTGGCCAAGATTAGACTTAAGCGGCAATTGGAGCGTGATGCGCAACGTCACATCGTCCGCCGCCTGTGCGGGCGCACCGTTGAGGGCCGCCGCCACAACCAGCGCCGCAGCGCCCATCCAGCCTGTCCACTTCATTTTCAAGACCCTATCCTCCCGCAGTCGCGATTTCTATTGGCGTGCTTGTCTGGCAGCTCGCTCCGCGATTTATGCGCCGAACCTGATGGCAGCTGCAAGTGTGGCAAGCGTCAGGAAAGGTTGTCCTTGAGGATCACCCAACTCCGCCGCACTTTCATGGCGTGATTTGAGTTCTAACGGCCCGCGGGCTAACCACACCCGACACCCGACACCTTACACTCCACGCCCGACACCCCTGCGGCCCTCTTGGATCCACGGCGCGCCTTGTCGGCGCCAACAGCAGCACCACCTGGCGAAGCATGGCACGACCACCCCTTCTCACCTTGCAAGACACCGCCCTCACCTTTGGTAGGACGCCGCTGTTGGAGGCCGCCACCTTGATGGTCGCCCCTGGCGAGCGGATCGCGCTGGTGGGCCGCAACGGGTCGGGCAAATCAACGCTTTTGCGCATTGCAGCAGGGATCATAGAGGCCGACAGCGGGGCCCGATTTGTCCAACCCGGCGCCACCGTGCGCTACCTTGCGCAAGAGCCTGATCTCAGCCGCTTTCCAACGGTGGGCGCGTTCGTGGAAGCCGGCCTTGGCCCCGGCGATGACCCACACACCGCCCGCCACATGCTGGAGGCGTTGGCCCTTGACCCCGACGCATCTCCAAAGCCCATGTCTGGCGGGGAGGTGCGCCGCGCCGCCCTTGCCCATGCGCTTGCCCCAGATCCTGACATCCTCCTCCTCGACGAGCCCACCAACCACCTCGATATTGACGCGATCCTCTGGCTCGAGGCGCTTCTCAAAGAGCGACGCAAAGCGCTCGTTCTCATCAGCCACGACAGGCGCTTTCTAGAGGCACTCTCCACAGTGACCGTATGGCTCGACCGGGGCCGCACCCACCGCATGGAGAAGGGGTTTGCTGCCTTTGAAGATTGGCGCGACGGGATCTTGGAGGCTGAAACCGAAGAGCGCCGCCGGCTCGACAAGAAAATTGCCCAAGAAGAAGAGTGGCTGCGCTATGGCGTGACCGCCCGCCGCAAACGCAACATGGGCCGGCTGCGCAAGCTTCAGGATCTGCGCCAGGAGCGGCGGGAGGCGCGCAAAGCAACAGGCCTCGTCGGGATGAACCTTGCCAGCGCCACCCGCTCAGGCCAGCGGCTGATCGTGGCCGACGCTGTGGGCAAGACGTTTGGTGACAAGCCTGTGGTGCGGGACCTTTCGCTCACCATCATGCGGGGCGACCGGGTTGGGCTCGTGGGGCCGAACGGTGCGGGCAAGACCACACTCGTCAACCTCCTTTTAAAACGGCTTGAGCCCGATGGCGGAACAGTAAAGTTCGGTGCCGACCTTGAGGCGACCGTCATAGACCAGACCCGCGCCGCGCTCGATCCGGCGGTGCCGCTGCGCCGCGCCATCAGCCCATCAGGCGGTGACCAAATCACCGTTGGCAGCACCACAAAGCACGTCGCCGGTTACCTGAAAGACTTTCTGTTTACGCCCGAGCAGTTCAACACCCCCGTGGGGGCCCTTTCCGGTGGCGAGCGCGCCCGTGTCCTTCTCGCCCGGGCATTTGCTATGCCCACCAACGTCCTCGTGCTGGACGAGCCCACCAACGATCTTGACCTTGAGACCCTTGATCTCCTCGCCGAAGTGATCGGCGACTATGACGGGACGCTGATCCTCGTCAGCCACGACCGGGACTTTTTGGACCGCACCGTCACAACAACGCTGGTGGCAGACGGCGGGGGGCGCTGGTCGGATTATCCGGGCGGTTACTCCGACATGGTGAGCCAGCGCGGTGAAGCACCCGCACAGTCCGAAAAGAGCGCTCCATCACGCAATAAAACGCCGGACACTGCGCCCGCTCGCCCCGCGGCGCCAGCCAGACGGGCAAAACTGTCCTTCCGCGAAAAGCACGATCTGGAAACCCTGCCGGAACGCCTTGAGGCGATGGAGCGCGAAATCGCCGACCTCACCAGCACCCTCGCCGATCCGAACCTTTATGCCAAGGATCCTCAACGGTTTCAGACTGTGACAGCCACCCTCACGGCCCGCGAAGCAGAACGCGAAGCAGCCGAAGAGCGCTGGCTTGCACTGGAGCTCAAGCGGGAGGAATTGGAGAAAGGTTGACGAACGCCGCAGAAGGCCCCCCGCCCCCCATCAGGATCACCGATCCTGATGATGAGCGCATCGCCCTCTTCCACGCCATCAAAGAGCGCGACCGGATTGGCCGCGACGGCGTCCTCATTGCCGAAGGGGCGACGGTGCTCAACGTCCTTGTGCGCTCAAACCTTGAGACCATCGCCTTTCTGATCGATGAAAAACGCGCGCCGACCCTTGGGGCTCTCAGCGCGCGGGGCACCGCCCCTCTTTATGTGGCATCGCAAGATGTTCTGGATCGCATCGCCGGCTTCCATCTTCACCGGGGAATTTTGGCGGCAGCTCGTATCCCCCGCCCCCATAGCCTCGACCTATTGCCCGATGGGCCGCTGCGCCTGCCTGTCCTTGTGGGCCTCTCCAACCACGACAATGTGGGCGGTATCTATCGCAACGCGGCCGCCTTTGGCGCTGCGGCCGTCGCGATCGATAGCGGAACGGCAAGCCCCTTTTACCGCAAAGCGATCCGCGTCGGCGTCGGCGCCCCTTTGGTGATGCCCACCATCCCTTTTGACGACCCGCATCACCTCATTGGCGCACTCCATGCCCGAGGAATTGCCGTCTTGACCCTCTCGCCTGGTGCCGCCGGTGGCCTCCAAGACGCCCCACTGCCTGAGCGGGCAGCCTTTGTTTTTGGGACAGAAGGCCCTGGCCTTCCTGATGCACTCATTGCGGCAGCAACGCCCTTGGCCATCAAAATCGCAAGCGGGTTTGACAGCCTCAACGTGGCTGCGACCAGCGCCATCGTCCTCCACGCCCATGCGCTCGCGCACGGCATCAGCATTCGCTTTCCAAAACGGTCATCATCATCAGCGGGGTAAACGCCCTACTGACTTCCCAACCCCTCTCCTTCGCCTTAAGGAGCACGAGCCAACCTTTGGAGTGCCTGATGCCGACCCCTGTGAAAGTCACCGCCGGCCCGTTCTCGTTCGATGCGCAGCTTGAGGATGAGATGGCGCCGAACACTGTTGCTGCGTTCAAAGCGGCCATGCCCTTCAAAAGCCAGGTGGTTCACGTGCGTTGGAGCGGCGAAGGGGTGTGGGTGCCGCTCGGCGACCGCGACTTTGGCGTGGGCTATGAAAACCACACCAGCTATCCCGCTCCCGGCCACATGATCCTCTACCCGGCCGGGATTTCAGAAACAGAGATCTTGCTGGCTTACGGCGGCGTTCACTTTGCGTGCAAAATGGGTCAACTTGCCGGCAACCACTTCTTGACCCTTACCAGCGGTCTTGAAAACCTCCATGCGCTGGGAACAAAAACCCTCTGGGAAGGGGCGCAACCGCTCCTCATCGAAGCGGCATGAGCGCGGAAGGGTTGAGCTTCCCGCCATTCACCGCTATCTGACGTCCACGGTCGGCGGAGTGTAGCGCAGCCTGGTAGCGCACCTCGTTCGGGACGAGGGGGTCGGAGGTTCGAATCCTCCCACTCCGACCAA
>JBCDLN010000320.1:0-4219 GCA_038745295.1 Pseudomonadota bacterium
CGTTGCTCGGTTGTACCGGGTGCGCGTTTTCTTGGCGGGTTGGGGCTTCTTAGCTGCCTTTTCTGTCGCCCGTTTCGCTTGGAGCTCCCGCAATTCGACCCGTGTCAGAGGGAGGACCTGATCGGCAAGCACGTCGAAGTCAACAAGACTGCCAGTCCCCCTCAAATGTTGCAGACCGCGGGGGCAGGCGAGGGCTGCGACGAGAACCGCAAGAAAACCATGCTACTTTCGATTATGCTCGTGCGTGTCAGCGTTTTATCGCGTGATCCACTCAAGGGTTTTGGTGGATCAATTTTATCCAGACATCCTGTTTGCCGACTACCGAGATCACAATGGGGGATAAATTGGGGGATTATTCTCGGCCTATTCCACCTAATCTATTGTTAAGTAAAAAATATTTTATTTATTGTGGTGCGGGTGGAGGGACTCGAACCCCCACACCTTGCGGCGCCAGAACCTAAATCTGGTGCGTCTACCAGTTCCGCCACACCCGCACGTGACCGCTCAGCGGCCCTTATATGGGCTTATGGGCCCGTTATGAAAGCACCCATGGTGCGGTGGAGAGCAGCAATCAAATCATCCACCACCATGCCGGCGCCAGCGTTGTGGGCGGCCGCGCCATGAATGTGAACGGCCATGGCCGCTGCCTCAAACGGGGCGACACCTTGGGCGAGCATGGCGGTGATGATCCCGGCGAGCACATCACCTGTGCCTGCAGTGGCAAGCCAAGGCGGAGCATTGGCGTTGATGGCGGCGCGTCCATCAGGGTGGGCGACCACCGTGTCAGCCCCCTTAAGGACCACCACTGCGCCGGTGTCAGCGGCCGCGCGTCGGGCATCAGACAGCTTGTCACCATCTCGGCCGAAGATGCGGGCGAACTCGCCTTCATGGGGCGTGATGACGGTGCCTTTAGACACTTTGGCGCAGAGGTCGGCAGGGGCGCCGGCAAAAGCTGACAGCGCGCCAGCGTCGAGCACCACCGATGCGCTGCTCTGGCACGCTGCCTCGACCATCTCTTGCGTGCCTCCATCGGGCGGCAGGCCGGGGCCGAGGCAGATGACGTTGTGGCGGGCATCGCTGAGGAGCGTTGTGAGCCCACCGGCATCGTCCACCCGCTTCAGCATGATGGCTGTGAGGTGGGAGGCGTTCACCATCAAAGCGCTTGCGGGTGAGGCAAGTGTCACAAGTCCTGCGCCGGCGCGCAGCGCGGCCATCGCGGCCATACGTGCAGCCCCTGTGGCGAGCATCGGGCCAGACAGGATAACGGCATGCCCGCGCCGGTATTTGTGCCCAGAGTCATCAAGCTGCGGGATGGCATCGTCCCAAAGCGCGCGCTCGTTGGCGCGCGTTTGGCAGCCCACGTCGGCAATCACGCGGTCCGGCATCCCGATATCGGCGACGGTGAGCCGCCCGACATGAGCACGACCTGGGTAGAGGAAGTGACCTGGTTTGCGCCGCTGGAAGGTGATGGTTCGCACTGCCTCAATGGCAGGGCCGTCCACCTCTCCTGTGGCCCCGTTGACGCCGCTGGGAAGATCGATGGCAAAGGTGCGGCCTGGCAGGGCGTTCAGGTGCTCCACAAGGTGCGCTGCCTCACCGTCGAGTGGCCGGGAGAGGCCACCACCAAAAAGGCCGTCAATGAAGATGTCAGCGCGGGCCACTCTCGGATCATCGGCGGTGATGGTCTCGCCGGCATAGGCGCTTTGGGCGGCCAAGGCAGCATCGCTTCCGCGATTGTTGCTGAGATCGATCAGGGCGATTTTAAAGCCGCGCGCCCTCAGAACTTCGGCCGCGACAAACGCATCGCCCCCATTGTCACCTGGTCCGGCCACGGCAACGATGGAGACGCCGAACCCGGTTTCAGCCGCCACCTGGTCTGCCACGGCATAGCCCGCACGCTCCATAAGGTTTCGGATCGGAACGCCGCGCTTCACCATAGCAGCATCGGCCTTCGCGGCTTCTTGGGGGGTCAGAAGCTCAAGCATCGCGGGTTAGCCGGCGACCAGAAGCAGCGCGATGCAGGACCTACTGCAAGCCGCTGACAAGCTGCCATGCCGCATCCTGCCTAGGAAATAGGCAACACGGTCACTTCCTTGGCGAGAGCACTGCCGATTTGGCGAGCACAAGACGCCGGCCCAGTCCACCAAGTGCGTCTCAGATTGGCACACTTGGTGCATATCCGCGCATCGGTTGGCGGACACCGCTAACTTTGCGAGCACGCGGGACCTCATGAAGAAAATCGAAGCGATCATTAAGCCTTTCAAACTCGATGAAGTGAAGGAAGCGCTTCAAGATGTCGGGTTGCAAGGTGTCACCGTGCTTGAAGCGCGCGGCTTCGGTCGGCAGAAGGGGCATACCGAACTCTACCGCGGCGCTGAGTACGTTGTCGATTTCCTACCGAAAGTGAAAATCGAGCTGGTGGTGCCCGACGAGCTGTTGAGTGCCGCCATTGACGCCATTCGCAGTGCCGCCCAAACCGGCCGCATTGGTGACGGCAAAATCTTTGTCCTCCCTGTGGAGGACGCCATCAGGATCAGAACCGGCGAAGCCGGCGAAGATGCCATCTAACGACGAGTTCGACGAACTCACCCATCAAAAACAAGCGTGATGAGAAAGCGGAGCGCATGAGCACAGCCCAAGACATCCTGCGGGACATTAAAGACAAAGACGTCAAGTTTGTAGATCTTCGCTTCACTGACCCGCGCGGTAAGATGCAGCACGTGACAATGGACTGCACCATTGTCGACGAAGACATGTTTGCCGATGGCGTGATGTTTGACGGCTCGTCCATCGCCGGTTGGAAAGCCATCAACGAATCCGACATGACGTTGATGCCGGACCCTGAAACCGCGCACATCGACCCGTTCTTCGCGCAAAACACGATGGCCATCTTCTGCGATATCTTGGAGCCGTCAACGGGTGAAGCCTATAACCGCGACCCGCGCACCACCGCGAAGAAGGCAGAAGCCTTTGTGGCGGCCTCAGGCGTCGGCGACACGGTCACAATGGGCCCTGAAGCTGAGTTCTTCGTGTTCGACGATGTGCGCTTCACGGCCGATCCCTATAGCACCGGCTTTGAGCTCGATTCGTCGGAACTGCCATCCAACATGGGCACCGAGTACGAGACCAGCAACCTTGGCCACCGCCCGCGCACCAAAGGCGGCTACTTCCCGGTGCCGCCCATCGATTCGGCGCAGGACATGCGGTCTGAAATGCTGTCCGTGATGACCGACATGGGCGTGTCAGTCGAAAAGCACCACCACGAGGTGGGCGCCGCCCAGCACGAGCTTGGCCTCAAGTTCGACACGCTCACCCGCATTGCCGACAAGATGCAGGTCTATAAATACGTGGTGCACCAAGTCGCCCACGCTTACGGCAAGTCGGCCACATTCATGCCCAAGCCCGTCTTCGGCGACAACGGCACCGGGATGCACGTTCACCAGTCCATCTGGCAGGCTGGCAACCCGCTCTTTGCCGGCAACCTTTATGCTGACCTTTCTGAGATGTGCCTCTTCTATATCGGCGGCATCTTAAAACACGCCAAAGCCCTCAACGCGTTCACCAACCCCTCCACCAACTCCTATAAGCGTTTGGTGCCGGGCTATGAGGCGCCGGTGCTCTTGGCGTACTCGGCACGCAACCGCTCCGCGTCCTGCCGGATCCCTTATGCCACCTCGCCGAAGGGCAAGCGCATCGAAATCCGCTTCCCCGACCCGTCCGCCAACCCCTACCTCGCCTACACGGCGATGCTGATGGCGGGCCTTGACGGGATTCGCAATCGCATCCATCCGGGCGAGCCCATGGACAAGGACCTTTACGACCTGCCGCCCGAGGAGCTTTCCGGCATTCCGACGGTGTGCGGCTCGCTGCGCGAAGCGCTCGACAGCCTGTCCGCCGATCGCGAGTTCCTGAAAGCCGGCGGCGTGATGGACGACGACCAGATCGACGCGTACCTGGAACTCAAGTGGGAAGAGAACGAGCGCTACGAGCAAACGCCTCACCCCGTCGAGTTCGACCTCTACTACTCTGTCTAACGATCCCGTTTGGGAGGCTCCTGCGGCAAACGCCGCGGCCATCGTTCTTCAAAACCGGCGCTGCGTGCGCCGGTTTTTTTGTGCCAGAGAAGCTGAGCCACTGAAGGAGACGCCGGCGAACCAATGGCGAACCTCATCGCAATCCCCATTGCCCTTGCCCTTGACGCTGTGGCCGGGGAGCCGCC
>JBCDLN010000321.1:0-4177 GCA_038745295.1 Pseudomonadota bacterium
ACCAGGTTTGTCTGTCCATCTCGACCTTCAGCGCGTCTGAAAGGGCGCGAATTCGAGGCATCGTGTTGGTTCCCACCACGGGCAGGATCTTGGCCGGGTGGGCAAGCAGCCAGGCAAGGGCAACAGCTGTAGCATCCACTGCGAACCGGTCGCCGATCTTCTGAAGAGCGAACAAAAGCGCGGCGTTTTCGCTTTCAAACAACGCGCCGCCAGCTAGCGGCGACCACGCCATGGGCGCCATGGAGCGCTCCATGATCTCAGCAAGATCGCCATCGACGAATGGTTCGGTGTGAAGGACTGAGATCTCGATCTGGTTGGCCACGAGGGGGCTTGCCATAGCACCGTCGAGCAGCCGAATGTCGTAGGGCTTGAAGTTTGAAACGCCGATCGACGCCACCTTCCCGCTGCTCACCAAACCATCAAGCGCCGCCCCTGTCTCTTCAGGATCCATGAACGGGTCGGGCCGGTGGATCATCAAGAGATCGATCCGCTCAATGCCCATGCGGGTGAGGGAGTTTTCCACCGATGTGGTGATATGTGCGCGGCTAGTGTCGTAGTGTTTGACCCGGCGGGAGGGCACCTTGTCGGTGGTGAGCATGATCCCACACTTGGTGGCGATCTCCATTTTATCGCGCAGCGATGGGTCAGCCTTGAGCGCGGCGCCGAACACCTCTTCGCTCTCATAGTCGCCATAGATGTCAGCCTGGTCGAAGGTGGTGATCCCTTGCTCCAAGCACGCATCGATCTTGGCGCGGACGTTGGCTTCTGAGCGATCCACATCATCGGCAAGGCGCCACATGCCGTAGACGATCCTGGAGAAGGAGAGATCGCCCAGAATTGAAACCCGCTCCATCAGTGGCGCGCTCCTCGTCCAAGGGGTGTTGACGGTGTTGTTTCAGGCACTCGCCCGTAAGCATGGGGCATCGAGCAGGTTTTGAGTTGGGGTAGGACGCGCTTGCCAAAATGCTCCGCCTCCTCGCGGTGAGGATATCCTGACAGGATGAACGCGCGGATTCCCATTTTTTGGTACGCCTCAAGCTCTGACAGGACTTGGTCGGTGGAGCCCACCAACGCCGCCCCGCAGCCTGAGCGGGCGCGGCCAACGCCGGTCCAAAGATGTGGCTCGATAAAGCCCTCATCGTCGGCGATGTCTCGGTTCTTGGCCTGGTGAGAAACACCGAGAGAGCCTGAGTCCAGCGCACGCTCGCGGATTGCCTTACCTTTTTCATCATCAAGCTTGGACACCAGCGAAGCCGCATACTCCTTCGCCTCGGCCTCCGTATCACGCACCACCACGTGGACCCTGAGGCCATAATCGAGTGTGCGACCCAGTTTTCCGGCACGCTCATGCACGGCCTTCATGCGGCCGGTGAGCTCTTCTTTGGTTTCAGGCCACATCAGATAGACATCGCAATGCTCTGCGCACAAATCGAGGGCGGGGGGTGAGTAGCCGCCAAAGTATAAAAGCGGCCCCCCATTGATTTGGTAAGGCTTAGCAGGTTCAGTGCCGACATTCTCAAACGAGTAGATCTCACCTTGATGGTGGATCTCATCGCGCGTCCACGCTTGCTTCAAGATCTCCACGACCTCCCGCGAGCGCTGATAGCGATAGCCGCTTTCTGCTTTTTCGCCAGGAAAATCCGAGGAGATCACATTGAGGGTGAGCCGCCCCTCCAGCATGTGATCGAGGGTGGCAACGGTTCTGGCCAGCATGATGGGCTGCATCTCACCACAGCGGATGGCCGCGAGGAGATTGATCTTGGAGGTAATGGGCGCACACCCTGCCACGAACGACAACGTATCTTGCCCCACTTGGTAGGACGAGGGGCACAAGATGTTGCGGAAGCCTTGCGCCTCGGCCGTTCTGACAATGTCAGAGCAGTGCGTGAATGAGGAGCGCAACGCCCCATCTGGCACGCCGAGGTATCGATAATCATCAGAGCAAAGCGCGGAAAACCAGCTCACTTCGACCGCATCAAGGTCCGGCGAGGTGATCGGCACGACCGTCATGATTTTTCCTTTGTGCGCAGCGGAGGATGGCCTTTACCTAGCAGTGTCGTTGATGTAGATCAATGGTGTATCAATTTTGGTTTGCGCCCATGAGCCGATCGTCGTCGCGGGGGCAACAAGTGGGTGTGCGTGATCTCCATTGCCAAACAGCGACCCCGGCCGAACCAGACGCCGACGATGCCGCTCTACCGGCAGATCGGCGAGCTGTTGGTGCGCGACATTGAGGCTGGGCGGCTGCTTGATGGTGAGCGCCTTGAGCCCGAGCGAGATTTGGCGGTCAAGCTCGGCACGTCGGTGGGAACGCTGCGTAAGGCGCTCTCTTATCTTGAGGAACGGGGGCTATTGGAGCGGCGGCACGGCTCTGGAAACTATGTCTGCGTGAAGGGCGAACGAGACACCACCTACGCCTTCTTTCGGATCGAAAAGCTGGAAGGGGGCGGTTCGCCGACAGCAGAGGTGTTGTCGGTGGACAGGCTGAAAAAGCCCACGCACGCGCCGCATTTTGGCACGAGCCAAGACGGGTACCGGATCAGGCGGCTGCGCCGGCTTGACGGTATCGCTGCGGCGCTGGAAGAAATCTGGCTCGACGCAGGATATGCCCAAACCCTTGATGTCGGTGATCTTTCCCATAGCCTTTACGCGACCTACAGAGAAGCGCTGGGGCTTTGGATCATGCGTGCGGAGGACCGTGTTTCGGTGGGGAGCTGCCCGGATTGGGCGCCAGACGCGTTTGGATGCGCACCCGGCGCGATGTGCGGTTTTGTCGAGCGCACGGCGACTGCCCAAACAGGTGCAACGGCGGAATGGTCGCGATCGTGGTTTGACCCCGCTTCAACCTGTTATGTTCAGAGGCTGAAGTGACACGAACTATTCGATACGGGATCGCCGGCACGGGCATGATGGGCCTAGAGCACATCCAAAATATTGCCTTGCTGGAGGACGCTGAAACCACTGCGACCTACGAACCCGATCCCAAACAACGGCAGATCGCAGCAGCGCGCGTACCAAAAGCGAATCAACATGACAGCTTCGATGCTTTGGTCGAAGACGACAGCATCGATTGCTTAGTAATTGCCTCGCCCAACTACCTTCATATGGACCAGCTGGAGGGCGCTCTGGCCCGCCGCAAGATCCCGGTCCTTGTGGAAAAACCGCTTTTTACTCATCCTGCCGATCGTGTCCGCCTGGATCGGCTGATGGCCTCAAATCCCAATGTGTGGGTGGCCATGGAATACCGCTACATGCCGCCCATCGCGACGCTTCTCGAAAGAGCGGCAGAGGTCACCGGCGGCATCAAAATGCTCACCATCCGAGAGCACCGGTTTCCTTTCTTGGAGAAGATTGGCGACTGGAACCGCTTCAATCGCTTTACCGGTGGCACGCTTGTCGAAAAGTGCTGCCACTTCTTTGACCTGATGCGGCTGATGACGGGGGCAGAACCCTCTCGGGTGATGGCCTCGGCAGGCCAAGCGGTGAACCACCGCGATGAGCGCTATCTGGGCCAAATCCCTGATATCTGGGACAACGGGTACGCCATTGTGGAGTTTCCTCACGGCGTTCGGGCCATGCTTGAATTGTGTATGTTTGCTGAAGGGAGCCGCTTCCAAGAAGAAATCACGGCGGTGGGTCCGCTGGGCAAAATTGAAGCGCGGGTCCCAGGTCCCACTCGGTTTTGGCCTGCCCACCTTGGCGCCCCGCCGATCGCCGAGGTGGTGATCAGCCCACGCACACCAAAGGGGCCTCAAACTGTCGATGTGCCCGTTGACCAGAGGCTTCTCGAAGCGGGCGATCACAACGGCTCAACATTTTATCAGCATCAGCGCTTCAAGGAATTTGTGCTGAGGGGTGGCCTGCCCGATGTATCTTTGCACGACGGCAAGATGGCCGTTCTGATGGGCCTTGCCGCACAGCAATCAGCCACTGAAGGAACCGCCGTTGCCCTCACCGTCGAGGAAAAACCCGACGGCACCGCCACCCGGCTCGCTGAGGCGGCATCGTGAGCTCCCTTGAAACAACCCTTGACGCTCTTGTGGAGGGGATGACCGCGCTGAAGGATGAGGGCCGGTTTAACGAGCCCAATCTTGACGGGACACCGGGTGACTACATCAGCTTTGATGCGTGGGAGTGGCCGCAAGGGGTCGGGCTTTATGGACTGACTGCCCTTTGG
>JBCDLN010000322.1:0-4171 GCA_038745295.1 Pseudomonadota bacterium
AACACAAAAATGGAGCTGTTGGAGCCGCTTGGCGAGGCATCCCCCATCGCCGCCTTCTTGGAGAAGAACCCCGCGGGCGGGCTCCACCACGTGTGCTATGAAGTGCCAGACGTCCGTGCCGCGGCGGCCCACTTAGCGGCGGCGGGCGCGCGTGTCCTGGGCGACGGCGAACCCAAAATCGGCGCCCACGGCAAGCCGGTCCTCTTCCTCCACCCCAAGGACTTTGGCGGCGTTCTCACCGAGCTTGAGGAGGTCTGATGCAAATCGTCAGTGCGATCGCCATCTACTTCATCATTTGGTGGGTGATGTTCTTCATGGTGCTGACCCTTGGCAACCGTGAGCCCGATAGCGCGGCCTCACGGGTGGACGGCGCCGACCAAGGGGCGCCGGCACAGCCCAAGATCTTGCGCAAAGTGGTCATCACCACGGTGGCGGCTGCGTTTGGCTTCGCCGCCGTCTATGGGATCCTCAACAGCGGGCTCACGCTCGATGATATACCCTTGCCTTCACCACCTGGCACCTAGCCACGTCGCGACCTGGGGCGCCTAGAGGTAGAAGCTTTGAAGGTTGTTCACTCGAAGCTTGGCCAGGACTCAGCAGTGCCGGCAAAGAACCCTTTCCATGTTCCTTTGGTGGGACACCAAACAGCGACGTTCCTCCGGAGCCGACACCATCAGAATCCCGCGGTGGGCCTGATGGGTCAACCCCGAAGAGCGAAGCGTGGGTTGATGCATCAGGGCCACCGCGGGACAATTGACGATAGGCGGGAGCAGTGAGGCATGGCGCCCTACGGCGGTTCCGCAATAAACAACGTTGATGGAAACGACAGCGAGAGCGGTTCACAGCCGGATGGAATCATCCGGCGTCCCGTGCACCCGCGGCCGACAAGTGAAGCCTGAGCGCGGCGTGCTTCCATGGCGGCGTGACGCGCTCTAGCCCGATTTAGGCTGACGCGCGCTCGGGCCGATCGGTCCAGTCCGGGTAGGCGGCCTTGATCATCACCGTCGCCATGGTGTCATAGGCGACGCGCCAAGCCTCCTCCTCCTCATCGCTCAACTCATCGCCGAAAACCCGGCGCAACGTGACGATCAAGGCGGTCCCCACCGCCTCATAGTGCTCCGGCAACACCCCGTAGGCGACGTGGCGCTCAGCAAGCTCGCTCACCATCGGCCCAAAGACTTCAATGGCATGGATCTGCGCCACGATCGCCCCAAGGGCGAGCATCGTCTTTTCTGTTTGATCCACGATATCGGTCCCAAACATGGGCCGGGTGTGCGGGGCGATCTCAAACAAGGTGGCGTAGAACGTGTCGGCCATATCCACCCTTCGCCGCATACAGCGGCGAAGGCTGGCGCGCAGCAGTTCAATTTGCTCGGTGGACATGGCCACGGCGCGTTCCCCGTCAACGACAGTCTTGGATAAGCGCCTGACTATCTCACGAGCGCTTAAGGGGTGGCAAGGAAAGCATCGTCAAACACACTGCGCAGCCATTCGATGACAGCTTGTACCCGCCGAGACCCAATGGTGTCGGGGTGGGCATGCACATAAAGATCACGCCCAATCCCCTGTGGCCCTGACGAGACGCGCGCAAGATGCGGGTCTTCCTCGCCCAGATAGGTGGGAAGGAGCGCCTGGAATCGGCCCGTTGCCACGGCAGCGGCCAGCATGGTGATGCAGTTGGCGGTGAAGACACGTCCTAGCGCTGCCCTTTGGAGGGCTGCATTCGCGTCGGTAAAGGTGGATCTGTCGGAGTGGACGTGCTCGTGGACGGCAAGCTGCAGTGCCCCCTCGTGCGCATCAACGTGCCGGAAAAGGGCGTGGGGGATTGCCCCCAGCTTGATGGCAAACGCGCCCGACGTGGAGGCCTGTTGGAACCGCACCCCAAGCTGAGGCTCGCCCTGCCACACACCTTGGTCTCCGTCGGCCCCGATCACATGGAGGCTGAGCCCAGGATGCCGCGCCGTCAGCTGTTCCACACCCACCGCCACCAGCCGGGCCAGCGCCCACCGCTCGCCTTCGATGCGGATCGGCCCTTGGACACCATCCTCGCCCTCGCCCAACAGCTCTGGCAGGAGGCCAACACGCGCTTCCATCTCCGTGGCAAGGTCCACAATGTGTTGCCCCGCCTCGGTGAGCGCCACGCCCGCCCGCGTGCGCACAAACAGCGTGGCACCCGCGCCAGCTTCCAGCGCGGTCAGGCGGCGGCCCACGGTCGATTGGTCAATCCCCAGCACCCGCGCGGCCTTTGACAGCGAGCCTTCCCGTGCCACAGCCGCCGCAAGCTTCAGATCGTTCCAGTCGATGGTCACACCGCCCCGGCCTTATGCGAATTTGCACATAGACCCTGCAAGTATGCGTCTTTCGCGCGCCATGACAAGGGATTAGCTCAACGCCGGTCGGACTGTGACTGCGTTTTGTCGAGGACCAGATGGCACAAGGGACAAGAAGCGCATCAGGTGCGCGTCGGGCGGCTCGGGCAGGCCCGATGCCGCTGCGCACCAACGCTGCGCCCAAGCGTGGCGCGCCTCCAGCGCGCGCCGGCGCGGCGGAGCGCGACCCGCGCAGCCCTACGCTGACGTGGGATGATTTGCGTGTGGCCCTTGCCGTGGGGCGTGCAGGATCGCTTGCCCGTGCCGCTGAGGTGCTGAGCGTTGACCCCGCCACGGTGAGCCGCAGGATCGCTGCCCTTGAAGCGGCGCTGGGTGCCATTGTCTTCACCCGCACCAAAGCGGGGATGATCGCCACCGATGCCGGCCATGCGGTGATTGCGCGGGCGATGGAGATCGAGCATCGCACGATGCTCATTGAGGAAGAGGTTGCCGCAAGCCGCACAGCCAAAGGCGTGGTACGGGTTGCCGGCGGCATGTGGACCATCGCCCGCCTCGCGGCAGTGGGTGTCCCCCTCATGCAGCGGGACTATCCTGAGCTCTGCTTACGGTTGATCTCATGCCGGCCGCCGGTGGACCTTCCAAGCGGCCTTCCCACCGTCTCGCTGTGGTTTGAAGCCACCCCGCGCGACAATGAGTTTTCCATCACGCTCGGCGAAGCGCCCTACGGCATCTATGCGCGGGCCGACCGAGATCCGAGCACGCTGCCGCTCCTTTCCCATCGCAACGAAGATGGCCCGGCCCGTGCGCCAGATCGCTGGGCGATCGTGCAGTCGGATCACAGCGAAACTGCGCCCGTCGCGGCGAGCGATTCTATGATCTTGCGTGAAGCGGTGCGGGCCGGTGTGGGCAAGGCGCTCCTGCCCATGTGCCTTGCCGAAAATGAGCCGCAATTAAAGCGCATTGGCAGCGGTGAGCCGGATCTCGTGCGGCCGCTTCAAATGCACGTCCACCCCGACATTGTTCAATTCACCCGCGTGCAGGGTCTCATCAACGCTCTGCGCGCCAACTTTCAAACCATATTTGGACGGGCCGACGCCATTTAAGGTGCCTGCCCCTGCGCCAGAGCTTGGCCAGCTACGAGGAGTTCGCGTGATGATCTTGTCAGACCACCAAATCGATGTTCTGCGCAGCAGCTTCAAAACCATTGGCCGCGACCCGCAAAAATTTGCCGACACATTTTATTCGCGCCTGTTTGCCATTGCCCCCGAGACGCAGCTTCTGTTCAAAACCGATATGGCCAAACAAGGCCAGAAGCTGATGAGCACCCTCGGCGTTTTGGTGGCAAGGCTCCATGAGTGCGAGGCGCTGCGGCCCATCCTTGAAGATCTTGCCAAACGCCACGTGGGCTACGGTGTGGGCGAAGAGCACTACGCGGTGGTGGGTGAAGCGCTAATCCACGCCCTGGCCCACACCCTCGGAGAGGATCACGACGCGCTGGCCGCCTGGACAATCACCTATGAGCGCATATCCTCGGTGATGATTGAAGCGGCCTATTGCCAACGCCTAGCGGCCTAGGGGGTGGGTCGAGCACACCAGGGCCCATCAGAACAGTGCTGAAGGGCCCACGGTGGCGAGCCATCACACGTTTTGAGGGAAATTTTCCAAAATCCGCGCGGCGGGCCGCCTTCGAACCTGACATCCTCCCAAGGATGGACACCTTTCCACTCGCCTCTGTGACCATGGCGGCCTAAACCAACAGCGTTTGTGCAGTTGTGTTGGAGGCCCCCGTGCTTGTTGCCCCGTTTAATTTGGCTGACTTCGTCTTTTCAGAGGGCGCAGAT
>JBCDLN010000323.1:0-4170 GCA_038745295.1 Pseudomonadota bacterium
ATGACCATCCGCGCTGAGAGCACCATCGACGATCTCACCCAGCGCGCGGAAGGGTTCCGCGAGCGCATCGAGTTCTTGCACAGCGCCATCGGCCAGACACTGCAAGACCGCGGCGGCGACCTTGCCACCCGCATTGAGGGAACCGCTGACCGCATCGAAAAAGCCATCTCCACGGAGGGTGGCGCCCTTGATGAGACACTGCGCACCTCCACTGAGACGATCAAGTATGGCCTCGTGGAGCAGACTGAGAATGCGCGCCTCGTGTTTGCCGATGCGGCGGGCACATTCAGCGATGCCATGCGCAGCCACTCCGACGAGGTGACGCAAACGCTGCGCTTGGCTGGGTCCGAAATTGCCACCGCCGTGACCACCGAAATGGCGGCCGCCACCGAGGAGATCAACAAGTCCGCGACCACGGTGGCGGAGATCATTGCCGACAGGGGCGATGCGATCAGGATTAACCTTGACCAGGAGGCCATTGCGCTCAGTGCGCGGGTGGACACCATCCGCGAGCAGATCTCGTCCGACCTGGCGTCACTGTCGAGCATCATCGATGAGCGGGCCATGCCTGTTACCACGACGCTCAGCACCGCTATCGATCGCTATGATGAGCTTGTGACCTCCCGCACTGCGGAAGTGGTGGAGGCGCTCACCAACCACGCCACGGACGTCACGGCTGTCCTCACCGAGCGCATGGACGCCATGGATTCGGCCCTCGACGGCCGGGTTGAGAACGTGTCGAAAGCGCTGGTGGAGCGCGCCCGCGCCATCTCCACGACCCTTGCCGAAGGCCAGTCGATGATCAACGACGCCTTTGCCGCGCGCATTGCCGAGGTCAACACCCTCACCGAAGATGCTGTGGGGACTGTGAGCCGGGAGATCCAATCAGAGGGCACCCAAGCGCAGGAAGCACTGCGGGCCGCCATCGACAATGCGCGCCAAGATGTGTTGACGCCCATGCACGATCTATCTGTCCAGCTGTCAGAAGAGACAGCTGCGGTTCAGGGGATGCTGGCTGAAACCATGTCGTCCATGACCGGTGAGGTGGCCTCCAGCGGCAAGCTCATGGAAGGCGCCATGGTGGAGGCGCTCGACCGCATCCTCACCCTCATCGATGAGCGCACCGAAGCCACGCGCCAGCAAATCGAAGAGACGATGAAGCTCGCGCACGAGTCGCTTGCCCATGAAAGTGCGCGGACGGTCCAGTCTATGGAGGGTGTCGCCCGCGATACCGCTGCGAGCCTATCTGACCTTAAGGTCGCCATCGATGAGCACGGCGACCAGTTCCTCACCGCGCTCGCCGACCGTGGCGGCAGCGCCATCGCTCAGTTGCGCGATACGCACAGGGCGCTGGTGGATGAGCTGGGCGGAACCCTTGCCCGCGTTGAAGAGACCAACGAGGCGCTCCACCAGATGCTGGGCTCAGTGGGCGCGACGCTCGCCGATATGGAAACCAACCTGTCGAACCGCGGCGAAGACTTGAAAGGCGTTTTGGAGCGCTCGCTCGCCGAGACCGATCGCACTGCCCAGGAGATGACCCGCCAGGCGGCAAACCTGCGCGAATCGTCCGACACCGCCCTCAAAGAGCTCGCCACCATCGCCGAGCGCATCGAAAGCGACAGCAACCAGCTGGCCACCTCAGTTTATCAGTTCAACAGCGATACCGAAGCCTTTGACGAGCGCATGGCTGCACGCCGGGCAGGGCTTGATGAGCTGTCTGCTGCCCTCACGCAAAAGTCGCAGCACCTTGATGAGATGATCCGGGGCTTTAGCGAGCGGGCGGATGAGCAGTTGCGCAACGCAGAACACCGCGCCCACGACGCGCGTATGCTCTTGGAGCGCACTCTGGAGGATGCCTCGCGAGCGGTCGCCCCTCAACTTGAAGCCTTCCACGAAGCCGCCAACGCCGATGCAGAGCGGATTCGCGAAAGCCTGCGCCTCTCCAATGAGGCCATGGCAAGCGACATGGTGGACGCTCTCAAGACCGTCTCATCACGGTTTGCCGACGCCACCAGCGACATGCGCGACTCAGCCCGCGTGGTTCAGGAAGAGTTTGAAGCAACCCGAACCGCGCTGGAGCGGTCGGTTCTTGAGCTGCCCGAAGCCACGCTCCAAAACGCTGAAGCGCTGCGGCGGGCGGTCTCCAACCAGCTCGATGCTGTGCGCGAACTTGGCGCCATTGTCGCCCGTCACACCGGGGCGGGTGAGCCCATCGAGGTGGCGCCAGAGCCGCGCGGGGCGGGCCGGTTGCGCGAGCGCTCCCTCGACCGTCATAGCGATACGCGTGATGCCCCCCTCAATGGCGGTGCCCGCCACAGCGGCGACGATGGCGGCTGGAGCAACGGCCGGTTGCGCCGCGCCGATACCGACGATCGGGGCAGCACGGCGGGCGATGGGGTGGCGCGTCTGTCCCGCTCGGCGGCCAAAGCCATCGAAGACGGCGTCTACAGGGACATTTGGGCACGCCACCATCGTGGTGAACGGCAGATCTTCTCCCGCCAGCTCTACACCCTCGACGGGCAACAAACCTTTGAAGATGTGCGCCGACGCTACCAGCGCGACCGCGAGTTCAGGGGCGATGTGGACCGCTATGTGGACGAGTTCGAGGAGCTGATCACGGACACCTCGCGTGAGGATTCGTCTGGCCGTCGCACCCGCGACACGCTCATGAGCGATGATGGAAAGCTCTATACGCTCCTTGCCCACGCATCCGGCCGCCTCGCATAGAGGCAACGCACGACGAACGCCGCGCATCGAAGCCAGCGCGGCGCAGCTGGGCACAGCCGGTGGGGCGGAGCGGGGCGTGGCCGGGGCTGTTGTATGACGAAGGCGCGACCGGCCGAGGCAAGGGATATGCCGCAAAAGCCCAACGCGTGTCCCACCATGAAAGGGGCAGAAGATGCGCCCCAGAAACGTGCATCGCGTCGCAGCCCAAAACCTGGCAACCCAAAGTCTGGCATCCCAAAGTCTGGCATCCCAAAGTCTGGCAGCCCAAAGTCTGGCAGCCGAGTGCTGCGCGCCCCGACGGCCCAAAGCCCGGGCGGCATCACTGACGGTAAAACCAAGGTTCTCGTTGGTGCCAGACCTCTCGAACAGGAGCTATCAATCATCGCGTGAGCGTTCTGCCGAAATACTTAATGCGCAAAGATTTGATAAGGGCAACGCCGAGGTCTCTTCTGGCCGAACGCATCAGCTCCCGTGGCCTCACTTCTCAAGCATGGCATGAATGCTGAAATTCGCCATAATGGCATCGTGTATTCGTGTCATGACAAACGCTTACAAGGCATCGCTTAGAAACATGAAGCAGCGCGCGCAGTCCGTTGACGTCACTTGCATGTCGGTAGCCTAAGGGCGGGGTTTTGGCGGTCTTACATGTCTATGACTTTGATGGTGTCCTTGCGGATAGCTTGGACGACCTCATTTATCGCCTGCCGGCTCTTGAGGAAGAGGAGGTCGTGCTTGCCAAACTCTCAAATGCGCTCAGCTGGGACCTTGATGGGATGGATCAGAGCTCGCAGCGGATCCTTCTATTCCAGGCTGCTGCCACCATCCTCAACATACCAATTGAACCAGGCCCCCTTTTAGAGCACTGCCGCGCGAGCGCCGGCATGACCCCTTGGTTTGTGCTCACAGCACGCACCGGTTGGCATGGCACCGGCCGAGTGCGCGCATTCCTTGAAATGCATGATCTCCAGCCCCTTGAGATCTTCAGCGTCGGCCGTGTTCGCAAGAATGACCAATTGCTACACCTCCACGAGGAATTTCCAAACCACCGTATTGTCTACTTTAAAGACTCGCGCCGGCATCTGAGCGATGCATCAAGCCTCGAAATCGCCAACATCGAGGTGGTCCCCGTCGACCGCAAAGAGGCGCCCCAGGATGCCGAAGCCCTTTATGCCTACACTCGAGACGTGATGGAGCGTGCTATCGGGGCAATCTCTGAGGGCTAGATGTCGTTTCCATCAACGTTGTTCATTGCGGAACCGCCGTAGGGGCCGTGCCTCACTGCTCCCGCCTATGATCAATCGTCCCGCGGTGGGCCTGATGCATCAACCCACGGCTTCGCTCATCCGGCACAGTTGCCGGCCTCAGACGTTGCCGAAACGCGCAACCGCGTTTCGGTGGGGTTGACCCATCAGGCCCACCGCGGGGTCCTGACGGTGTCGGCTC
>JBCDLN010000324.1:0-4157 GCA_038745295.1 Pseudomonadota bacterium
CATCAACTCGCCCAGCATTTCGGCCCGGCGCACAATGGGCAAAAGCCGCGCGCGGGCGGCCATCAATTCAGGATTATCCCGCTTCACCGCAGAGGAGACAACGAGCACAGTCGCCCCTTCAATATTCTGGGCGGCGTGGCCAATGGCGACGGCAATGCCCTTCTCCCGCAGGCGCTTGACGTTGGCAGAATCGGCAATGTCAGAGCCTTGAACGGTGTAGCCAAGGTTATGCAGCACCTCGGCAATGCCAGACATGCCGATGCCGCCGATGCCGACAAAATGCACCGGGCCGATGGCGGCCGTCATCTTCATCGGGTTCATTGGCCAAGCTCCCAAAGACCCTCAGCAAGGCTTGCAAGTTCGGCCGCAGCATGGGGTTTGGCGAAGGTTCGGGCAGCCTCTGCAGCACTAATGAGCCAGTCGGGGTCGGCCATCACGTCGGTGAGTTCACCAGCAAGGTGTTGGGGCGTCAGCGTGGTTTGGTCGGCCATCATCCCGGCGCCGGCATCAACAAAGGCGGCTGCGTTATGGGCTTGGTCCTGGTCAAGCGCTCCCGGAAGCGGCACCAAAAAGGCGGGGCGCCCAATCACGCCAAGCTCAGCGACAGTCCCGGCCCCGGAGCGGCAAACGACGAAATGTGCAGCCGCCATCCGGGCCGGCAAGTCTTTAAAAAACGGGGCGAGTTCAGCCTCAACGCCGGCCTCTTCGTAGGCGGTGCGCGTGCGCTCAAGATCTTCCGGGCGGCACTGCTGGGTGATGAGAAGCCGGGCGCGATCAGCCTTTCCGAGCGCGGCGATGGCGGGCGGCACCACATCGGCAAACGCCCGCGCTCCCTGGCTGCCGCCAAACACAAGAAGGCGGAAGCGACCATCGGGCGGCACATAGGCAGAGGCGGCCGCTTCCACAGCCGGGCGCACGGGCATTCCGACCACATTGTTGGAGCGCCACTTGGTGAAGCCCTTCACGTCGCGGAATTGGGTGGCGATATGGCTGAACGGGGCCAGTTGCCGGTTGGCGCGCCCGGCCACAGCATTCGCTTCGTGGATGAGGGTGCACACATTCATCACCCGCGCGGCGTAAAGCGGGGCGAGCGTTGGGTAACCGCCAAAGCCCACGGCAATATCAGGTTTCGTTTTCTTGATGATGAGAAGCGAGCGGACAAAACCTTGGAAGTTGGTGATAAGCATTTTGGCCAGCGCCACAGGGTTTTTGCCTGCCAAAGTCGATGCGGCCACCATGTGGACGGTGTCAGCCGGAAAACTCTCCAAAAAGGGCTTTGCGCGCTTATCGGTGATGAGATGCACACCGTAGCGCTTTTGCCGGAGCGCGTTGGCGAGTGCCTCAGCCGGAAAGAGGTGGCCGCCGGTCCCGCCGGCCGCGATGAGGACATTCATGCATACGCCTCCCGGTGGAGACGACTATCGGTGAACCTCACGGTGCGGGGGCGACGTCTTGCCAAAGCGAGGGCAAAGCCCATCCCCATCGCCACCGCCACCAGCGAGGATCCACCGTAAGAAATAAACGGCAAGGTCATACCCTTGGCCGGCATAAGCTGCAGGTTGACGGCCATGTTGATGAATGCCTGCCCACCGAAGAGGAGGATGAGACCTGAAAGGGCAAGGCGCACAAAGTCGTCGGTTTCTTTGAAGGCATGCATCAGCCCGCGCAGCACAATCACCGCAAAGAGCAGCAAGATGAGCCCGCAGGCGAGAATGCCGAATTCTTCGGCCGTCACCGCAAAGACAAAGTCCGTGTGACTGTCGGGCAGGCGACGTTTGACAATGCCCTCACCCGGTCCCTCGCCGAACCAACCGCCACGCACAAAGGACTCGATGGAGCGGTCCACCTGGTAGTTGGCGTCGGTCTCCGGGTTGAGGAAGGCGTTGAAGCGGCTCGTCACGTGGGGGAGGTACAGGTAGGCGGAGATCACGCCGCCAAAGCCCACCGCGCCCAGCGCCATCACCCAGCGCCACTGCAGGCCGGCCAGAAAAATCATGGCGCTCCATGTGGCGGCCAGCAGCATTGCCTGGCCAAAGTCCGGCTGGGCCACAAGCGGCGCCACGACAATCATCAGCAAGAACACGGCAAGAAGCCGGCCCGGCAAATCGGGGCGCCGCGAGCCTTCTGAAAACAAAAATGCTGTCAACACCACAAACGCAGGTTTGATGAACTCCGCCGGCTGCACCGTCATCCCTGCGAGCGAGAGCCAACGCCTCGAGCCCTTCACCTCAACACCGGCAAAAAGGGTGAGGATAATCCCCAAAAGAGCGCCAACAAAGACGATCAGCGCAACCCGCCTCACCTGCCGCGGTGACAAAAACGAAAAGGCCACAAGCACAATCACGGCAGGCACAGTGTAAAACGCATGGCGCAGCACGAAGTGGTAGCTGCCAAGGCCAAGCTTTTCCGCAACGGGGGGCGAGGCTGCAAAAGACAGCACCAGCCCGAGCCCCATCAGCGCAAGAAGCGCGCCCAGGAGCACCTTGTCGACAGTCCACCACCATCTGGCAAAGGCTGTGGTCTCAGCGCGGCTAACCATGGACAGTCTCCAGGTGCGCCTGCACCAGATCGCGAAAGGTCTCCCCCCGGTGCTCGAAGGAGCGGAATTGATCGTAGGACGCACAGGCGGGCGATAGGAGAACAACGCCGCCGCCCTCCGCTCTAGCCGCATCGGCAGCTGCGCTGACGGCAGCGTCGAGCGTGCCACACACCGACACCCCCACATGGGCTTTGAGGCTGCGGTTGAAGTCGTCCGCCGCCTCACCAATGAGGTAGGCGTGGCGCAGGTCGTAGCGTGTCGGGGTGAAGCTGCTGAGCCCCCCCTCTTTGGGCTTGCCGCCGGCAATCCAGTGGATGCGCTCAAACGACTTCAGCGCCGTGATGGCGGAGGTGAGGTTGGTCGCTTTGGAATCGTTGATGAAGACCACGTCGCCGTCCCGCCCCACCTCCTCCAGCCGATGTGGCAGGCCCGCAAAGCTTTCAAGGTGCTGCACTGCTTGGGCGGGATCGTGCCCCAAGGCCGCGATGATGGCGAGCGCAGCAGCAGCGTTGAGCCCGTTGTGTGGACCGCGGAGCGACGCCACGTCACCCACCGCGCCAAGCTTTGTGACACTGGGCAAATCAGCGGCAAAAAAGGCCCAGCCCACCGTCACATCGCGCATATGGGGCGGGGTCGGATAGCGTTTGCGCTTGGTGACCGGGCGCACCAGGATGCCCTTGGTGAAATCGTCATAGTAAAAGTCGTGATGGCCATTGCCGCGGCCATCATCCTGGGCAAAGGCCATCATCGGGCGGCCAGAGCGCGCCATGGCCCGCGCATAATCCAACAGCGAGGCCTCCTCGCCCACCACAGCGACACCGCTTGCCTCGACCATCCGTTCTTTGATGGCACGATAGGCCTCAAAGCTGCCGTGCCGGTCGATATGGTCGACGGTGACGTTGAGGAGGGCGCCAACATCAGCTGAGAGCCCTGGTGCAAGATCGGCTTGGAAGGAGGAGACTTCGACGATGGCGTCGGTTGTCTGAGGCGAAAGGTCGAGGACGGGGCGACCGATGTTGCCGCCGATCTCGGCAGCCACACCCATCTTTTGCAGAAGATGTCCTGTGAGCGCGGTCACCGTGGATTTGCCGTTTGTCCCTGTAATGGCGGCGAGGCGCATGTTGGCAAACCGGGCCCGGCGTTCACGGTCAAAAAGCTCAACGTCACCGATGATTTCGATCCCGGCGGCCTTGGCGCGTTCCACGGTCCAGTGAGGCTCTGGGTGGGTCAGCGGGACGCCCGGTGACAGGACAAGGGCGTCAAATGCGGCAAAGTCGGCCACACGCAAATCGCCCGTGGGCAGGCCGCCATCCCAGGCGGCGGTGACACGCTCGCGATTGTCATCGTGGCAGATGATTTCGGCACCACCTGCGGCAAGCGCATGGGCCGTTGCAAGGCCAGATCCCCCAAGCCCAAAGACGGCAACCTTTTTGCCCGCAAAGGTTTCGACAGCAATCATCTGAGCTTCAACGTGGAAAGGCCCAGAAGCGCGAGCACAAAGGCGATGATCCAAAACCGGATCACCACCTGAGGCTCAGTCCAGCCCAGTTGTTCGAAGTGATGGTGGATGGGCGCCATCTTAAAGACGCGCTTGCCAGTGAGCTTAAAGGAGCCCACC
>JBCDLN010000325.1:0-4127 GCA_038745295.1 Pseudomonadota bacterium
CAAGATCGACGGGGAATGCCCCTGTTGAGTGGGCAAGGTCCCACACGACAAGGGCGCCTTTATCGTGGATCAGGCGCGTTGTGGCCGCCATGTCGTGCTTGGCGCCGGTCCGATAGTCCACCTCAGTCAGCATCACCACCGCTACATCATCGCTGAGCGCGGCAATCACGTCCTCCTCAAGGCGCAGTTCAGAGCCCTTAAGGCCCGCAATACCCTCGGCGATGTAAAGGTCGGTGGGGAAATTAAAGGGCTCCGCCAAGATGACCTTGCGCCCCCTCGCCTGATCGAGCGCGGCTGCCAACACTTTGAAAAGGTTGATTGACGTTGAATCGCACACCGCCACATCTTGAGCGCGGGCCCCAATCAACGGCGCGATCTTTGCTGCGACTTTGGCTGGTAGATCCACCCAGCCCGCCGTGTTCCACGACCTGATCAACCCCTCCTGCCACTCCTCAGTAAGGGTACGCTCCACCCGTGCACGAGCCTTATGGGTCACCGGTCCGAGCGAGTTGCCGTCCAAATAGATAAGACCATCGGGGATGATGAAAGCGCTGCGGTAATGGGCGAGGGGGTCTTGCCTGTCGAGCGCTTCAGCGTCGGCGCGGGTGGCAATTTGGCTGACAGTCTCAACGGGTGTGGTCGCGGTGATGGCGGTCATTGGGGAAGCGCTGCCTTCGATCGGGATGAGCGTTTGCGGGTCTTCTTGGAGCCTGCCCGGTGTGCCGCGCCAAAGGCGAGATGGGCAAACTCGCTCAAAACGTCCGGGTCATCATAAGCGTCGTCGGGAAGGCGCCAGTAGGACATGGTGATAGGCTTTTTTCCACCGTCGTAGACAAATGGAGAGGAGCCGGCTTCTTCAAAGGCTGCCCGTGTCTCATCGTCCACCTTCAAGAACAGCTCCCCGTAGGCCACCAACGCAAACATGAGCCCATCGCGGTAGACACCAAGCCCGCCAAACATGCGCTTTATGGTCACCGGGGTGATGGGGCTGAAGAGATCTTCAACCTCCTCTTTCCTCATGACTTGAGTGCATCGGCAATGGCGCGACCGGCCCCTTTCGCGGCGGGCATCACGCGCCCGTTGTAGAGCTCGTTGGCCATGGCCCAGAGGGCGCCATAGGCCACCTTGGCTGGGTTAGAGCCCAGCGAAACGCGCTTCACCCCGAGCGCTTTGAGGGCGTTCAAATCATCGCTCACCCCGCCCAGTCCGCCGATAACGTTGAGCGGCTTGTCGGTGAGAGCCACCAGCGTGGCCAACTCATCAGCATCGGTAACGCCGGGGGCGTAAAGCACATCGCTCAGCGGTGCGAAGGCTTTGAGACGCGCCGTCACCACCTCAAACGGCTCAGGAATTCCGGCGAGGTAGGCTTCGCACCGGCCGGTGAGCACAAAGTCTGCGCCTGATTGAACAATGGCATTGCGCGCGGCCTCGAGCCGGCGGCAAGCGGTCGCCTCATCGTAGAGGGTGCCTGTTTCGTGGGTGGGCAAGTCCTCGATGGAGCAGCCGGCAAGGCCGGCATCGATGGAGGCTTTAATCGTCGCAGCAACACCTTCGGGGGTGTCGCCGTAGCCGCTTTCAAAGTCGCCATTGACGGGCAGACCCGTGGTCTTTGCAATCATGGCTGCGTGAGCCACCGCCTCGTCGCGGGTGACGGACCGATCGGGCCGCGCCATGGTCCACGCCAGTGCTGCCGAGGACGAGGCTAGCGCCTTAAAGCCTTGGCTCGCCAAGAGCTTGGCCGACGCCCCATCCCACGGGTTGGGCATCACGAAGAAATCATCGTGCAGCGCGCGAAAGAGCGCACCCGGTGATGGGGAGGTCGCTGTCGGGTCGGGCATGGTGGCATGATCTCCGCGGGCGCACTGAGGCGATGTTGTGGCGCGCCAGGGCCCTATCGTATGATGAGACAAATTCCGCCGGCAAGGCGTGTGATGGAGGATGTGATGCCGTCCCAAGCTGATTTCAGCGTCCGGCCAGATGTCACTGGGTTCTTCGACCCGGCCACCAACACAGTGTCTTATGTGGTGAAAGATCCGGCCTCCCACGTGTGCGCCATCATCGATGCGGTGATGGACATCGACTATGCCGCCGGGCGCATTGCCTACCACCGGGCCGACGAGATCATCACCCATGTCGAAGAGCGCCAGCTCACCGTAGAGTGGCTGATCGAAACCCATGTCCACGCCGATCACCTCTCGGGCGCGCCTTATATCCAAGAGCAGCTCGGCGGCAAGCTGGCCATTGGCCAAGGGGTGGTGGAGATCCAAAACACCTTCGGCAAGATCTTCAACGAGGGCACCGAGTTCCAGCGCGACGGTTCCCAGTTCGATCGCCTCTTTGTGGACGGCGACACCTACACCATCGGGACCATGGAGGCCGTCGTCATCCACACGCCCGGCCACACCCCGGCCTGCATGACCCATGTGGTGGGTGACGCTGCTTTTGTGGGCGATACTCTGTTCATGCCCGACGGCGGCTCGGCCCGGGCCGATTTCCCAGGCGGCGATGCCGGCATTTTATATGACAGCATCCAAAAAGTTTTGGCGCTGCCCGACGAGACGCGTCTGTTTATCTGCCACGACTATGGGCCCGGCGGCCGGGAGATCCTGTGGGAAACATCGGTGGCTGAGGAAAAGGCCAACAACATTCACGTGGGTGGCGGGAAGACGCGCGAAGAGTTCATTGCCTTTAGGACCGCGCGCGACGCACAGCTTTCCATGCCGCGCCTCATCATTCCGTCCCTTCAGGTCAATATGCGTGGCGGCACGCTTCCCCCGGCTGACGAGAGCGGCAAGCGCTTCTTAAAGGTGCCCATTAACGGGCTGTAGCGCCCTGTCCGGCGAGAGCCCGTAAAGCCCTTCTGGCAAGGGCGGGAGAAACGCCACAAACGCCCCCAACCTGCTTTCCATCAACGCCTGTGTAACGCGGGTACGGGTGCCCGCGCGCGCGTGGCGCGGCATTGGCTGCTGTTCCACACGCGTGCTCTGCTCCAGATGTATAGCTGCTTAACATCTACCGCAGATTAACCGCGGATCTTTTTCCCTCTGATTTTAATTAATCTTCCGAGCCCCGCCACAACAGGGCGCAATCATGGCATGAGGACAAGATATGATCATGAATTGACCATGGACAATGCTATGTAGCGCCATGTTGACTCCATGTCATCACTGTAAGTGTGTGTGCGAATAGTGTTGGATTGCAATTGCACCAATGCTCTTCAAGCAGAAAAAACAGAGCCGTCGAAGACTATGCCCTTTACACCATCTGATTCACTTTACGCCTCTCAATGGTATCTGACCCGCATCGGCGACATTGAGACCATCTGGGACTCCGTTGACGGGTCGGGTGTTTCGGTCGCCGTCTATGATGATGGGGTGCAATACACCCACTCCGACCTCAACGATAACTACGATGCGTCCCAGCACGTGGTCATCAATGGAAGCGTTGCCGACCCCAATCCTGTGGCTGGCGCCCACGGCACAGCCGTCGCTGGAATCATTGGCGCAGAATTGAATGGGGAAGGAACTGTGGGGGTTGCCTGGGGCTCCACGCTCACCGGGGTGAATATCTTCTCCGGAGCAGCCAGCACCGGATCAGGTTTCGACCAAGCCCTCAGCCAGCTCGACCAGTTTGATGTCACCAACCATAGCTGGGGTTATCCGCAGTTCTTCACGCCCATTTCCTCCATCGATGCTGAGGCAAGGCTGTTTGAAGACGCCCTTGTCACGGGGCGCGATGGGCTCGGCAGCATCCATGTCAAAGCCGCCGGCAACGACAACTCCAACGCCAACGGCGAACACATTGAGGCAAGCCGCGCCACCATTACCGTCGGCGCCTATGATGATACGGGCGATGCCTCAAGCTACTCCAACTATGGCGCCAACCTTTTGGTCTCGGCGCCGTCAAACGGAGGCCGGCAAGGTCAAACCACCACCGACCTACAAAACGGCTCCGGCTACTCCCGCGGTGACTATACTGACAGCTTTGGCGGCACATCCGGCGCCTCGCCGGTCGTGGCGGGCGTGGCAGCCCTCATCTTAGATGCCAACGAAGACCTTGGCTGGCGGGACGTCCAAACCATCTTTGCCTACTCCGCCCATGAGGTGGGCAGCGGGGTTGGCGGCACC
>JBCDLN010000326.1:0-4109 GCA_038745295.1 Pseudomonadota bacterium
CCGTAAGGGGCCGTGCCTCACTCCTCCGGCCCATGGTCAATTGTCCCGCGCGGGCCCTGATGCATCAACCCACGCATCGCTCAGCCGGCACAGTTGCCGGCCTCAGACGTTGCCGAAACGCGCAAGCGCGTTTCGGTGGGGTTGACCCATCAGGCCCACCGCGGGGTTCTGACGGTGTCAGCTCCGACGGAACGTTGCTGTTTGGTGTCCCAGCAAAGGAACATGTGAAGGGTTCTTTGGGGGCAATTCTGAGTATTGGCGCAGCTGAGAGCGAACAACCTTTATAGCTTACACATCTAGCGGGAAGAGGAGCACGCGGGGCGGCTGCGCCGAAAGGCGTAGCGGGGTGTCGCGTGAAGGGCCGATAGGGCTTTCTTGAAACGTCTCTCCCGCTGGAGCGGCTCCAAGAGGGGCTCCAGGGGAAGCCACCTTGCATCGCTATAGCCATGGTCGAGCGTTGCTTCGAGGGCAAGAAGGGCTGCGTCCACATCCCCCAAGGCGGCGTGTCCCAAGACATCGTGGATCTGACAGATGGAGCCGCAGCTGTTGCTTTTGGTGAGCGCGGCACTGGCTGCCGAATGATCCCCCAAGAGCGCCAGGAGTGGCCCGACTGTGCTGCGGGAGCGAATATCTTGAGGGTCGGCGGTTAGCGTCGCGCGGACCCTCACCAGGCAAGCCCTCGCAAAACCTTGAGCCCGCTCAAGGTCAAATCCCGTGGCGGCGCGGGTGGCAAGGAAGAGAGGGCGAACAAGGTCGAAGCTGCCATGGGCTGCCTGTTGGGCAAGGCTTGCTGCGGTGCGCGTATCGCCTGATGCAAAGGCGCAACGGGCAGCAAGGTAGTGGGCTTCACCGTCATCGCGCCCGGTGGCAATTGCCCGCGCAAACGAACCGCGCGCCTTGTCGCTCACACCAAGGGCATCAAGGGCAAAGCCGTTGGCGGCATGGCAGATGGCAAGGTCGGGCCGCAGCCGCACCGCGTGCCCGGCTTGGCCCGCTGCGCGCATGAGATCGGCGTTGCCGCCGCCCTGATAGAGCCCGCGATGCACAAGGACGATCGCAGCTTGCGCCCGCGCCAGAGCACATCGGGGTGCCTGTTCAATGGCTTGCCCGCACAGCGCCTCTGCACGGCTGACCGCGCCCCGGTCGCCCCGGAGGAGCGCGTCACGCGCCTCCAGCACCAAACTATAGGCGCCAAGGTCGAAGCCGTCTGTGTGCTGGCATGACAGGTGGCGTGCTTCCAGCACGCTGCCCGCAACACGCTGCGGCCGTCTGGGTTCTGCTCGTTCCAAAGGGGCAGGTGCGACCGGAGCGGCAAGGCGGTAGCCCGTCTTCTGGACGGTCTCGATGTGGCGGTGAGCGCCGCGCGTGTCGCCGAAGGTGCGGCGCAACTCTGCTATGGCTTGGGTCAAGCTCTCGTCGCTGACGGTGACGTCGGTCCACACCCGGCGCATCAAGGTTTTGCGCTCCACCACCTCGCCTGCCGCTGTCACCAGCTCCACCAGCACCTGGAGCGAGCGCGGGCTGAGGCGCAGCACCTTACCGCCGCATGTTGCGGTACGCGCAAGAGGGTCAATCCACCATTTGCCCACGGTGAACAGGCGGTGATGGCGCTTGATGTCCGATGGGAGATCGCCAGGGAGCGCGGGGCGGCGAGAGGGTCCCATGCTCGTGTCCTTCAAACTTGCATCACAGCTGGTGGCCCGCAGGAACGGCCCTTACGCGGCGGCAAGGTTCTTGGTGATGCTCTGAAAACGGGGCTCGGACGCAAGCCTTTTCAAGATGGGCTCGGCGGCGAGGTAACGCCCGTCCCGCCAGCCATTGTCGATCGTTTCTTCCAGCAACAGGACGGCCTCTGGGATGTCACCCAAAAGAGTGCGGGCTAGCACGGCATAGTAGCGCAAGGTGTTGCCATCTTTCGGGTGGGCCAACAGCGCTTGCCGGGCGTCATCGCAGGCGCACAGCAGAGCCAGCACTGGGGCCTTGGCCTGGCTGAACCGTGTGCGCGTACCGGGGACGGCGTTTTCGTTGGCGGCCGCGTCGATCCTGATGTTGGCCTTGAGGCCCAGCTCCTGATGGCGGCCGTTCTCGAATGCAAAGGCGGCACGCGCAGCCATAAACAGCGACCGCGAGCCGTCGTCGCTGAGGTCAGCCGCCCGCTCAGCCAAAATCATCGCGGTGCGATAGTCCCGTCCCACAAAGAAGGTCCGCGCGGCGAGATAGTGGGCTTCAGCATCGTTCGGGTCGTTGGAAAAGGCCTGCGAGAAGGCAGTACGGGCCGGCCTATCCTGCGCGAGGGCGCCAAGGGCGAACCCATAGGCAGCGTGGGTGTAGCTGAGGTCGGGCCTCAGCGCGACGGCACCTTCAGCCATCGCAACAGCGTCGGTGAGGGCGTCTAAGCGGTCCGCGCGGAAAAGGCCTATGTTGGCAAGCGCAATCGCCCGCTCTGAAAGGGCCAGAGCGCATTGTGGTGCAAGGTTTGCCGCTTCGCGGGCTAAGGCGCTGGCAAGCTCAAGCCCATCGGCGCCGCCGCGGATCATCTCTTGGCGCGCCTCAAGACATAGAAGATAAGCCTCCATGCTGAAGGTTTCGGCGACGCGTGGCCCTGCAGGCGCACGCTCATCAGCATCGCGCACAACGTCGGCAGTGACGCGGTAGCCGGCCTTAGGGATGGTTTTGATGATGGGGTGCGGCGCACTCGGGTCATGCAAGGCGCGGCGCAGTTCGCTGATGGCCTGTGTGAGGCTCTCATCACCCACCGTAACACCGGCCCACACACGCCTTAAAAGCTCTGCGCGCGTGACCACGTCGCCGCCCGCTTCAGAGAGCACCAAAAGCACCTTGGTCGCCCTCGGCGACAGATGGCGGATGGTGCTGCCGTTGGTGGCAGTGCGCGGGCGCGGATCGATCCGCCAAGCGCCCACAAGAACGGGCGGCGCGTCGCACAACAGGGGCTCATCACACGCCAAGTGCTCAGCGGTGGATGGAGACGGACCGGTCAAATGGGGGCGAGGGCTCACAATTGCGTCCAATTTTCAATGACTGGATGGCTGGGGCGCGCTTGCGTTGCGCCCGCTCAATCAAGTTTCGTTCATGTAGGCGACAGTTTCGGCCCAGTAAGATCAAACGCTGGCGTACATAAGAGACACTCATCACTTCACTGTGAGCGCTTAGCGGATGATTCTGCGCAATCAGATGTCTGCCACACTTAAAGTATTTCGAGCGTGTTACTGTTCGTTTTCGAGTGTTTCAATTGTTTCTGGCGAAAGGGGGTGCGCTGTGCTTTCGCGCATCAGTGGCGTGATGGGGATCTGCACCACCTTGGGTGTGACAGGGCCTGGTGCGGCACACGCTTTGACGACAATGTCGGCAGCGCGGCGGCCGATCTCTATGGCGGCCACATCGGTTGTGGTGAGGCGGGGGTGGCAGGCGCCGCTGATATCAAAAGCGCCAAAACCGGCAAAGGCCACATCACCGGGCACATGGTAGCCGCGCCGCTGGGCTTCGCTCATGGCGCCGAAGGCACAAAGGTCTGAAACGCACATCACCGCGTCCGTGTCGGGCCAGCGCGCCATCAACTGTCCAAACGAGACCGCGCCATCACGCACCGACACTGGGACGGGGCCAGCTTCCATCAGACGGGGTGGACCAAGGCCCAAAGTCGCGATGGCCCTCTCATAGCCGCGGCGCCGATCAAGACCGCGGGTGTCACGACTGGAATCGCCACCGATAAAAGCAATGCGCTTGTAACCCGCCTCAGCCAAACGTGCCACCATCAGCTCCGACGCGTGCGCATTGGAAAAGCCCACCACGTGCTCAATGGGATGTTCTGGAAGGTCCCATGTCTCCACCACAGGAAGACCGGCAGAGGTGAGGAGGGTGCGGCACCGATCGGTATGGATACCGCCTGTCAGAACGATGGCCTCGGGCCGGCGGCGCAACATGGTCTCCACCACATGCTCCTCCTCGGCAACGTCATAGTCGGTGTAGCCGATGAGAAGCTGATAGTCCCAATCGTTGAGCTCTTCGGTGAGACCGCGCACCGTGTCGGCAAAGTTGGAGTTGTTGAGGGAGGGGACAACGGCCGCCACAAAGCCGGTTCTGCGGGAGGA
>JBCDLN010000327.1:0-4078 GCA_038745295.1 Pseudomonadota bacterium
CGATGCCAAGGCCGTCCGCTGCGAGCGCGGTCATCGCCGGGCCCGGCCCATGAGGGCCACAAGACTGGGGACAATTCCTTTGCGCAGAAAGATCATCACCAGCATCATAATCAGCCCGAGCATCATGTGCTCATAGTCCTGGAATATGGTGAGCACCTGGGGCAGCGCGGTCAAAATGGCAGCGCCCGCCACTGCCCCAACGACAGATCCCATGCCGCCAAGCACCACCATGGTGATGAGTTCGATGGAGGTGAGGAAGCCACCCACCGTCGGCGTCACGAACCCTTCAAAAAGCGCCAGCAGCACCCCGGCGAGCGCGGCGTAGATGGCGGAAATCACAAAGGCGATGGTTTTGTAGCGCGCCACGTCAACGCCGGCGGTCATGGCTGCCACTTCAGAATCATGCACGGCACGAAGGGCGCGCCCGGTGGGGCTGTGCTTCAGCGCGCTCGCCACTAAGGCGCCCAAGACCAAAAAACCCAGGGTGATAAAGAACCAATTCTCCGCCCCGCGCACACGCCAGCCAAAAAGTTGAAGACGGCTCACCGGCATGCCGTCGGGCCCGCCTGTGAGCCAGGCTTCGTTGGTGATGGCCATAAAAATCAAGATGCCCAGGCCAAGGGTTGCCACCGCAAGGGCATGGCCCCTCAGCCTCAGCACCGGCCGGCCCACCAGGAGCGCGAGAGCACCGGCAAGCGCAATCCCCACACAGGCAGACAATAAGACAGGCAGCCCCAGCGCAGCAGGCCCCAACGCGACAGAATAGGCGCCAATGGCCAAAAAGCCCGCGTGGCCAAGGCTCACCTGGCCAGCATCGCCCACCAAAATGTTGAGACCGATGGCAGCCAGCCCATAGATGAACACAAGGGAAGCGACGCGCAGCGTATAGTTGGAATCGGTGAAGCCCCATACAGCAAGCGCAATGGCTGCAATCACAAGGGGCGCCACAAAGCGGTTCACAGCCTCACACCCGCTCCACGCTGCGCCGCCCGAAAAGGCCCGCCGGCATGAAGAACAGCACGGCCAGGATCACCACAAAAGCAAACGCATCCTTATAGGGTGAGGAAATGAGCCCGGCGCCAAACGCTTCGATCAGCCCCACCAAAAGCCCGCCAACCACGGCGCCAACGGGGTTTCCGATGCCCCCCAGCATGGCCGCTGCGAAGCCTTTGAGCGCTAGAAGTGTTCCCACATCGTAGCTTGTCAGCGTGATGGGCGTGATCAAGATTCCGGCGAACGCGCCGATGGCGGCCGAAACCCCGAAGGAGAGGGCAACCACCACCGCGGTGTTGATCCCAACGAGGCGCGCAGCAAGCCGGTTTGCGGCCGTGGCCAGAACCGCTTTGCCAAGGAGCGTGCGCTCCATAAACGCCCAAAGCAAAACAACGACCACCAGCGCGCCGCCCAGCACCCAAAAGGTTTGGGGCAGGACTGCCGCGCCGGCGACACGGATGGGGGTGTCGCCCGAGATGGGCGGCAAATCGTGAAAGCGCTTGTCGAACACCACCTCGGTCGCCCCACGCAAAAAGATGGAGGCCCCTATGGTGATAATGATGAGCGTCACCGGCGAAGCACCGCGCGCCGTCTCAATGGCGAGCGCCCACAACAACAGCCCCACGCCCACAGTGATGACGACCGCCATCACCGCAGCAACGGGAAGGGGCACACCGGCAAAGCCCAGGAAAACGGTGGTCATCCCGCCCAGCATCACAAACTCGCCCTGGGCAAAGTTGATGACGCCGGATGCGTTATAGATCAGCGTAAATCCAAGGGCGACGAGGGCATAGACTGCCCCCACCGTCAGTCCCGAAAAGGCAAACTGGAGGAGTTCGCCCGCCATCAATTTAAGGCACTCGGGACAGCAATGCGCTTCACCTGAGGCAGCATTATCAGAGCCCTATGCACCCTAGCCCCAGGGACGTGTGCAGACATGGACACGCGCCACGTTCACGGCAATCCGCGATCGCTCAGTCCACCAGCACCCAATCACCGTTTTGGATCTCAAGCAGTCTGAATGCGGTCAGGTCGAGGCCCATATGGTCGTCCGGCGACATGTTCACCTCGCCCGCCGTCCCCATAAAGCCGGTGGTCTTTTCAATCTCATCGCGGATGGCCTTGGGGTCGGTGGAGTTTGCACGTTGAATGGCCTCCACCACCATCATCAGCCCATCGTAGGCATGGCCGCCGAAGGT
Organism: Pseudomonadota bacterium; assembly: GCA_038745295.1. Taxonomy (GTDB): domain Bacteria; phylum Pseudomonadota; class Alphaproteobacteria; order Rhizobiales; family Amorphaceae; genus Acuticoccus. The sequence continues at coordinate 2,193 of JBCDLN010000327.1, forward strand.
GGATACGGGCTCGCCGGTATTTTGTTCGTAGGCGGTCTTATACGTCATCACCACGGGCTTTTGCGGATCATCGTCCGGCAGCTTTTCGGCAATGAGGAGGGCGGAGGCCGGCAAACGCACGCCCTCTGCGGCCTCGCCGGCCAGTTCGATGAAAGCGTTCGAAGCCACCCCATGACTTTGATAAAAAGGCACGTCCATCCCAAGCTGGGCGACGTTGCGGGTGACGATGGCCGGGCCTTGCCCAAACCCGGGGTTGATCAGCGCTTCAAGGCCTTCGGTGTTTTTGATGTTGGTGAGTTGGGGCGTCATATCTGAATCGCGCGGGCCGTAGGTCTCGTCCGCCACAATCTCGATGCCGTAATTGGGCGCCACATTAAGGCACTGTCCGCGCATGGATTTACCGAACCCGCCAGTGCCCGAGATCATCCCCACCTTGCTGAGACCACGCTTTTGCATGTCTTCGAAAATCTTCTCGCACGCCATTTTGTCGGTGTGCGGGGCTTTGAAGACATAAGGCTTGACGGGATCGATGATCACCACCGCGCCGGCCAGAGACACAAACGGGATTTCGTATTCTTCAAAGATGGGCGCAATGGCCATGGTGGTGCCGGTTGTGGACGGGCCGACCATGGCCACCACCTCATCGTCCTCCACAAGGCGTGTCGCAAAGGTCCGCGATTTATTGGCGTCGCCACCATCATCATAGACAATCAACTCCAAGGGACGTCCTAAAACGCCCCCTTCGGCGTTGATTTTATCAACGTACATTTCGAGGGTTTTCTTCTCGGGGTCGCCAAGAAAGGACGCCGGGCCGGTGACCGCAAGGACGGAGCCGATCTTGATGGGTTCGCCATCTTGCGAAACGGCAGGCGTTATTGCGGCTGCCACCAGCGCTCCAGCAAAGACCGTGCCGAGCAGTTTGCCGACTGTCATAGGATCCTCCCCCATTTCCCTGCGCTGTCGTCGCGCTGGTGAAAGTCTTTAAAAAGCACGACACCGGTCCCCATCACAAGTATGGCAAGGGAGGGGCCAGCTCAGCCTCATCTATGGCGCATCATGCGGCTGCCGGTCGGCGAACTATTGCAACGCTAAACCGCCGCGCGACGTAGGCAAGATCAGTCAGTGTGGCGTTGCCGGACGGATTGAGGCCGGTGACGTGGTAATCTGAAAACGCGGCGGACTGATTGACGAGGATCGGCCCGGTCAGGTTGACCGACAGCGGCACACCGGCTGCGCCAAGGGCTGCGGCGGCCTTATCGATTAAGTGATCGTCGGTGGCGTGGATCAGCGCTGTGATGGCGCCCTTATCGCGAACCAGCTCTGCCGCCCGGTCGACGGCAGCCCCCGCATCGGCCACCTCAATGAAAAACCCAATGGGCCCAAAGCATTCTGAGCGCCACAGATCGCTGGCTTCCTCCACCTCAACGAGCGCTGGCGTTGCCGTCCTGGCGGGCTTCGCACCTGGCACTGGCGCTGACGCGCGGATCAGCCGACCGCGTTTTTGTGCACTTGCGACCCGCTCAAGCGTTGCCGGGCTTTGGATGGCCCCTAGTATTGTAAGGGCGCGGGCTGGGTCACCGAGCAAGGAGTCCAGCGCCGCCGCTACCGCTTCAGCGACGGCGCTGGCACTCTTGTGCCCCTCGTCCGTGTCGATGCCGCCCTTGGGGATGAACATCGTCTGCGGGCTGGTGCACATTTGTCCCGAATAAAGCGACAGGCTCATGGCGAGGTTGTTGCAAATCCCCGCAAAATCTGACGTGCCGGCGATGATGACGGGATTGACCCCAGCCTCCTCGGTGAACACGGGCCGGCCCCGTGCGCTTTGACGCAAAGTCGCCCCAAATGCCGACGACCCGGTGAAATCGATGGTCGCAATATCGGCGCTC